>NZ_JAEVHL010000154.1 GCF_016803395.1 Micromonospora tarensis
CGGCACCCCGGGCCGCCGCCCGCGCGCGCAGGCGCCGGGGCACACGTCGATCGTGACCCGGCACCTGGACGGCTCGGTGGAGGTGGTCACCGACCTCGACGGCGACGGCGTCGCCGACATCGTCCAGATCGACGTGGACGGTGACGGGATTCCGGACATCACCTATGTGGACAGTGATCGGGACGGGCGGTTGGACACCGTGCTGGGCGACCCGGACGCGGTCGGGACGGGCGCACACCGCGCCTGACCGGCGTCGCCCCCCTGGCGCGGTGGCCGGGACGGGTCAGCGCTTCGCCAGCACCCTGCTGGCGACCAACTCCAGGTGCGGCTCCGGCAGCCCGGAGCCGCCGGGACCGCTCAGACGTACGGCCGGGTGGCGTACGCGGCGCGGAGCGCGGCCAGTCCGGTCGCCTTCGGCGTCAGGGTGCCCCACCCGGAGTTGAAGTAGTTGGTGCGCGCGATTCGTGGCCCCCGCTCGGCGTTGAGCTGGGCGATCGCCGCCGGCACGGTGGCGATCCAGGCTGCCTGGTTCGGGATCTCGGCCGACCTGACCCCCCACTCGGCGATGATCACGGGCCGGGACAGCGCCACCGGCCCGAGATCCGCCACCGCCCAGTCCTTGGTGCGCCGGAACCGGGCCAACGCGGTGTGGCTGGCGTTGGTGCCGTACGCGTTCCACTGCAAGAAGTCGAGTCGTGCCATCAGCGACTCCGGGTGGGTGCGTTGGAAGCAGGCCCGGTCGAAGCCGGCCAGTCCCACCGAGAAGGTGGTGTTGGCCGGCAGCGACCGCGCCTTGAACCAGGTGAGGATGTAGTTGACCGCCTGCACCGCCCGCGCGTCCGACTCGGCCCAGGTGTAGGTCTTGCCGTCCTCGGTGGTGCCGAACTCGTGGTCGGTGTCGAATTCGGAGGCGAGCTGGATGTTCACCCCGAAGCCGAGCGTCCGGTACTGCGACAGGGCGCGGGCGAACAACCCGTCGCACTGCCCGCTGAGCACCTGGCCGTACCCGTACGCCCTGGGGAAGGTGGTGCCGGGTCGCTGCTGGATGGTCATCGCCGGCGCCGGCACGGTGTAGCTGGTGCCGTCCACCGTGAAGCTCTGCGGCCCGTGGTTCGGGGAGCCGTAGTGCTTCAACTCCAGGACCATGTTCATCTGCACCCCGGCCTTGCCCAGGCTGACCAGCCAGGGCCGGTTGTACCCGGGGAAGATGTAGCCGTCGGCGAAGCTGCGGTACTGGGTGAGCGACCGGAAGTTGCCGCCGGCCATGTCGGCGGTCGGGTCGGCGCCGCCGGACAGGTAGTAGCCGCCGAGCACCGGTTGGCTCAGGTTGTAGTCGGCGGCGGCCGTCGCGGTGTTCCCGGCGGCGTCGCGGACCTGGACGGTGACCCGGGGCATCACGCCACCGACCGGTACACGGCCACGGAGCCGTTGTCGGAGACCCGGGTCCAGGTACGCCCGGAGCTGTCGGTGACGGTCACGGTGAGCGGGTCGATGACCGCGGTGACCTTGACCGGCGCGCTGCTGTTGCCCTGCGCGTCGGTGACCACGACGGTGACGGTCAGCGGCTTGGTGTCGGCGTCCGAGTAGGTGACGGTCAGCAGCATCTGGTCACCCGGCGCGAAGACGGATGCGTTCAGGGCTGCGGTTGCGGTGGGAGCGGCCATGTCGGGCCCTTTCTGGCTCGGTCGCCAGGCCTCGGCGCGCGGTTGAGCGACGCCGGACCGGCGAGGTCCACAGTGCGAAAGGCCGGCGGGGCACGGGGACGGCAGGAACGGCCGGTGGATGACGTCGCCTGACTGCCGACGGTGCTGACGTCCTTGTCCCGGTGGGCGGAGGCACCGCTGCGGGCGCCCGCAGGGGTGTCGGTGGCAGCCACGGCCCGTCGTGCCCGCGATCGACACGGCTGCTGTGCCGTGACCACCACGGCCTTGAGGCCGGGCTGGGTGAGGGCGGCACCGGTGCGGACGATGTTGTCCCCGCCGGGCCGGAGGATCGGGATGTGGCCCGCCACCCGTCTACCTCCACCTGCCCCAAGGGTGCTCTACCAGGGGCTTTACCGTCTTGTCCGGTTTGCGACAAGGCCCGGCGCGGCACCTGCCGCGCCGATCATCACTCGCCGGCAACCCGCCTCCGACGCACAGCGGTGGACAGCCGCTCAGCGACGTCGCAGCGCCGGGTCGAGGAGAGCGGGCGGGGTGTCGAACTTCTCGTGCGCGGCGAGGTCGACACCGGGTGCGACGATCGCGTCGATCGCGTCGAGAACGTCGGCGGAGAGCACGGTGTCCGCGGCGGCGAGCTGGGCGTGCAGGTGGTCCAGGGTGCGCGGGCCGATGATCGCGCTGGTCACGGCCGGATGCGCGGTGACGAACCCGAGCGCGAGCTGGATCAGGGTGAGCCCGGCTTCGTCGGCGACCACGGCCAGCCGCTCGACGGCGTCGAGTCGGGCCTGGTTGGCCGGGATGCTGATGTCGAAGCGCTCGGGCAGGAGGGCCGACCGGCTGGTCGTGATCTGCCGACCGGCCCGGACCGCGCCGGACAGCCAGCCCGAGGCGAGCGGGCTCCAGGCGAGCACGCCGAGCCCGTACTGCTCGGTCACCGGCAGGACGTGCGCCTCGATCCCGCGTTGCAGGATGGAGTAGCTGGGCTGCTCGGTGACGTACCGGCTGAGGTGGTGCTCCCGCGCCGCCCATTCGGCCTGCACCAGCCGGTACGCGGGGAAGGTCGACGCGCCGAAGTAGCGGATCTTGCCCGCCCGTTGCAGGTCGGTGAGCGCCGACAGGGTCTCCTCGTCGCTGGTGGTGGGGTCCCACCGATGGATCTGGTACAGATCGACATGGTCGACGCCGAGGCGGCGCAGGCTGTTGTCCAGCTCGGTGACCAGCCAGCGGCGCGAGCCGCCCCGGTGGTTGCGCTGGTCGCCCATGGGCATGCCGGCCTTCGTGGCCAGCACGATGTCGTCGCGTCGGCCGGCGATCGCCCTGCCCACCATCTCCTCCGACTCGCCCTGGCTGTACATGTCGGCGGTGTCGATCAGATTGATCCCGGCCTCGAGCGCGGCGTCGACGATCGCCGTCGCCTCGTCCTGGGTGGTACGTCCGAGTTTGCCGAAGTTCATCGCTCCGAGCACCAACGTGCTCACCTGCACGCCGGTGCGACCCAAGCTGCGGTATTGCATGACTGTCCCTCCCCGGAACTAAAGGTTGACTTGGTTCCGACCACCTGCTCTGGCACACTCGGCAAGTGGAACCGTGTTCCGCTAAGCACGATACGGAACAGTGTTCCGTTTGCCAAGTCGGGTGATGGAGGTAACGGCGCGGTGGCCGACATCGACAGCGGGTCAGCACGACGGACCCCACGGAAGCGGGCTGACGCACGGCGCAACGAAGCGACACTCCTGGACGCCGCCGCCGCGGCCTTCGTCAGCTCCGGCGTGGACGCGCCGGTGCGGGACATCGCCGCCCGGGCGGGTGTCGGTGTCGGCACCATCTACCGGCACTTCCCGACCCGGGCCGACCTCGTCGTCGCCGTCTACCGGCATCAGGTCGAGGCGTGCGCCGAGGCCGGCCCGACCCTGCTGGCCAACGGCGGCGCCCCGTACGTCGCCCTCGCCCAGTGGATCGATCTGTTCGTCGATTTCCTGGTCACGAAGCACGGCCTCGCCGAGGCGTTGCAGTCCGACGACGCGACCTTCGAGACACTGCACGCCTACTTCCTGGACCGCCTGGTGCCGGTGTGCGCCCAGTTGCTGGACGCCGCCGCCACGGCGGGCGAGATCCGGCCCGACGTGACCGCCTTCGAGGTGCTGCGCGGCGTCGGCAACCTCTGCATCGGTGCCGGCGATCCCCGTTACGACGCGCGTCGCCTGGTCGAGCTGCTCATCGCCGGGCTGGGCCAACCGCGGACCGCCGGGCCGCGATAGCTTTCCGATCATGGCGGAGTGGAGCATCAGGCCGGCGTCGACGGCGGACGTGGCGGCTGTGGCCGAGTTACGGGCGGAGGTGCTGCGGGCCGATCTGGAACGCCTCGGGCGCTACGACGGGCAGCGGGTCCGGCAGCGCCTGCGGGACGGCTTCGCTCCGGCGTACACCTGGGTCGTCGAGGTGGGTGGGGTGTTCGCCGGCTGCGTGGCGCTCCGGCCGGGCACGGACGCGCACTGGCTGGAGCACTTCTACCTGGCCCCGCAGCTACAGGGCAGTGGCATCGGCACGGCAGTGCTGCGCACGTTGCTGGACCGGTGCGACCGCGACGGCACCCCGGTCCGGCTGAACGTGTTGCAGGGCAGCCCGGCCCGACGGTTGTACGAGCGGCACGGTTTCACGCTGGAGACCGAGGACCCGGTCGACGTGTTCATGGTCCGCGCGCCCAGCGACGAGCCCAAGGTGTCAATGTAGCGTTGACACGTGGCGTCGGAGGAGTTGGACCGATTGGCTGAGGTTCGGGTCACCCGTGCCCGGCTGGACGAGCAGGAGCTGGAACTCATCGACCGGGCGCGGCACGCGGGCGCGACCTGGGCTCAGGTCGCGACGGCACTCGGCCTCGGCAGTCGGCAGGCCGCGGAGCAACGACGGCAACGCCTGGTGGCGGCGCGGTGGTCGCGGCGGCAGCAGCTCGACCTCCGCCTCTCACCGCAGATCGTGGCGCTGCGCGACGCCGTGGCCGACCTCGGGCGGTGGATCGCCGCCGATCGCCGCTGGGACACCCGGTTCGCCCGGGCGGCGCTCGTCCGGAGCACGGTGCAGGCCGCCCTGGACGCCGCGCCGGGCTCGCTGTACGCGCTGGCACTGCACCTCGCCACGGATCTCGCCGGAGCTGGCGGGCCGCTGCCGGCACCGGTCCGGACGGCTGCGGCGAAGATCGATGCCGGCCTGTCAACCAATCGTTGACAGGTTCGCAGTGCATTGCCTGTATCGGACTCAGGACTGAGGATGTGAGTCACCCCGACTCACCTCCGGAGGGTTCATGCGACGCAATGCCGCACTGTTCGTGGCGATCTCCGTGCTGTCCGGCTTCGGCAGCAGCGCCATGTCCCTGGTAGCCGGCATCTGGATCCTCGACCTCACCGACTCCACCGGTCTCGCGGCCCTCGCCGGGCTCTGCGTGTACGCGCCGGTGCTCGTCGGCCCGTGGCTGGGCGGCCTGCTCGACCGGGCGCCCCGGCGACCCCTGGTGATCGCCGTCAACCTGCTGCTGGCCGCCGCCCTGCTGGCGCTCCTCGCGGTCCGGGGGCCGGCGCAGACCTGGCTCATCTTCGCCGTCTCGGCTGCCTACGGCATCAGCTACGTGCTGATCGACGCCGGCGAGACGGCGCTGCTGCCGTCCGCGTTGGCACCGACGCAACTCGGCACCGTGAACGGGTGGCGCTCCAGCGCGCAGGAGGGCATGAAGCTCGTCGCCCCCCTGGCCGGTGCCGGCCTCTACGCCTGGCGCGGCGGCCACGCGGTCGTCGTCCTCAGCGCGGTCATGCCGGTCCTGGTCGCCATCCTGTACGCGGTGCTCCGCCTGCGCCGGACACCTCCCGCCCAGCCCGAACGGGGCGACGGCGACCTGCGTACCGGACTCGCCGTCCTGTTCGGACAGCGGGCGACGCGACTGCCGGTCGTGCTGGCCGCCGTGTCGATCGCCATGTCCGGCTTCACCACAGCGGCGGTCTACGCGATCGTCGTCACGGAGTTGCAGCTGCCGACGACCTTCCTCGGCGTGCTGGCCAGCGCGCAGGGCGCCGGTTCCATCGTCGGTGGGCTGATCGTCGGCCGACTCCTCGCCCGACACGGTCCCGTCGCGGTCGGCGTCGCCGGGACGGTGCTGTTCGCGCTCGGTTGCCTGGCGCGCTGCCTGCCGTGGTGGCCGGTCACGGTGGTCGGCGCGCTGGTCGCCGGGGTCGGCCTGCCCTGGACCCTGGTCGCGGCCGTCACCGCCGTGCAGACACACACCCCGTCGGCGTTGCTGGGCCGGGTCTCCGCCACGGCCAACACCGCGATGTTCGGACCGCTCGTCCCGGCGATCCCCCTCGGCTCCCTGGCCGTCCACCTCGGCGCCCGACCACCGCTGGTCGCCGCCGTGGCGATCTGCCTCACCGCCGCAGCCGCAGCCATTTCGCGGCCACGGTCCCGCGACCGGACGGGACGCGGGTGGATAACCTGTGGTCATGCCGCTCAGTCCGGACGAGGTCGAGCTGTTTGAGCGCTCCAGGGCTCGCCTGGAGGCGATCGCCTATCGACTGCTGGGCTCGGCCAGCGATGCCGAGGACGCCGTCCAGGACACCTTCCTCCGCTGGCAGGCGGCCGACCGGAAACACGTCGAGACGCCCGAGGCGTGGCTGACGAAGGTGCTCACCAACGTGTGCCTCAACCAGCTCACCTCGGCCCGGGCCCGGCGCGAGACCTACGTGGGCAGTTGGCTGCCCGAACCGGTCCTGGCCGGCGACCGGATGCTCGGCCCGCTCGACACCGCCGAGCAGCGCGAGTCGGTATCGATGGCGGTGCTCGCCCTGCTGGAGCGGCTGTCGCCGACCGAGCGCGCGGTGTACGTGCTGCGCGAGGCCTTCGGCTACTCGCACGGCGAGATCGCCGGAATCCTCGGCATCACCGAGTCGAACTGCCAGCAGACCTACCGGCGCGCCAAGCAGCACGTGGTCGCCGAGCGGGCCCGCACGGAGGTCGACCTGGCCGCCGCCCGCAAGATCGTCGCGGCGTTCCTCACGGCGGCCAACAACGGCGAGATCCAGCGGCTGGTCGAGTTGCTGACCGACGACGTGACGAGCACCGCCGACGGCGGGGGCACGGTCCCGGCCCGGTCCAGGATCAGCGGCGCGCTGGCGGTGGCGAAGTTCCTGCGTGGTTTGTTCAAGCCCACCGACGTCAAGCGAGACCTGGTTGGCGGCAGTCCCGCCGTGCACATCACCACCGCGAACGGCGGTCCGGCGGTAATCGTCGTGATCGGAGACCGGATCGTCGGCGTCATGGCCCTGGCGGTGACGCCCGACGGTGTCGCGGCCATGCACACCCAGGTCAACCCCGACAAGCTGGTCCGCGCCAGTCGTCAGTGGTCCGCGACCGAGCACGGGGAACCCCTCTTCCACGCCTGGTGACCCAGCTCATAGCCCGCTCCTGTCAGGAATCACGTCGCCGCCCGGTTCAGGAGGCGACCACCGCCGAGACAGGAGCGCCGCCATGAGACACCGCATCGTCGTCCTCGGAGCCGGCTACACCGGAGCCATCGCCGCAGGGCGCCTCGCCAAGCGGCTACACCCCGACGACACCGAGATCACCGTCGTCAACGCGGACGCCGACTTCGTCGAGCGGGTCCGCATGCACCAACTCGCCACCGGGCAGGAGCTGCGACGCCGTTCGCTGAGCGAGGTCTACGCGGGCACCGGCGTCAAGCTTCGACTGGCCCGGGTCACCGCCGTCGACGCCGACCGCAAGACCGTGGCGCTCCTCGACGACCAGGGTGCCGCCGAGATCGGGTACGACACGCTGGTCTACGCCCTCGGCAGCACCGCCGCGGACCACGGCGTCCCCGGCGTCGCGGAGCACGCGTACGACATCGCCGGCAGGCCGTCGGCGCTGCGGCTACGCGACCGCCTCGCCCAGCTCACCGCCGGCGCGACGGTGCTCGTCGTCGGCGGCGGGCTCACCGGCCTGGAGGCGGTCACCGAGATCGCGGAGGCGCGGCCCGACCTCGACGTCGCGCTCGCCGCCCGGGGTGGTCTCGGCGACTGGCTCAACGACAGGGCACAGCGGCACCTGCGCGGCGTCTGCGACCGACTCGGCATCACCGTCCACGAGCACACCGACGTCGCGCGGGTGGCGGCGACCGGCGTGGTCACCGGCGACGGTCGGGTGATTCCAGCCCAGGTGACCGTCTGGACGACCGGCTTCGCCGTCCACCCCATCGCCGCCGCCACCACCCTGACGGTCGCGGACACCGGGCAGATCGTCGTCGACGACACCATGCGGTCGGTCTCGCACCCCGACGTGTACGCCGTCGGCGACGCCGGTCTCGCCGCCGGCCCGGCCGGCAAGCCGCTGCGGATGTCCTGCGCCTCGGGCACCCCGATGGCCTGGCAGGCCGCCGACGCCATCGCCGCGCGCCTCACCGGCCAGACGAAGATCCCCAAGGCTCCGCTGCGCTACTTCAACCAGTGCGTCAGCCTCGGCCGCCGCGACGGCATCATCCAGTACGTGACCGCCGACGACCTGGCCAGGCCGGCGCTCCTCACCGGGAAGCTGGCCGCCCGCTACAAGGAAGTCGTCTGCAGGGGCGCGGCCTGGAGCATCGCCCACCCGGTGCTGTACCCGGTCCGCCGTCGCCGGACGAGCACGACCCGCTCGGAGGTGCTCACCGCCGCGTCGTGAGAGGCGGCGCACAGGTCGGGCGGGCCGGTTCCCCGAAAGACCGACCCGCCCGCTCCCGCCCCCCGTTTCCCGCGCCCACGCCGTCGACGACGCCGCGGAACGGCGTCGCAGCACCGGTCAGCCGGCGTGGTCCCTGAGCGGAACTCAGCGTATGAGCGTCGGATCGGCGGCCGCTATCATCGACGGCTGTCCCGAACACGCACGGGAGTGTCCTGGCTGCTCAGGTGCCTGTTCGGTCTTGTTCGAGCCACCCCACGTCGACCCGCCCGATCATTGCCTGTGACGGCGATCACATCGGAGCGAGACCCGATCGTGCGGAGGGCATCGTCTTACCCGGTGTGAGACGACGACTGGACGCCGCCGACGAGCAGGAACTGGTGCGCCGCGTGGCCCGCGGTGACCGGCGGGCCTTCGACGAGCTGTACCGGCGTACCGCCCCCTGGCTGGAGGTGCGACTGCGCCGACGGTGCGCCGACCCGGACGTGGTCGCGGACGTGCTCCAGGAGACCTACCTGGCGGTCTGGCGGGCCGCCGGCAGCTTCGCCGGTGACCACGTCAAGGGCAGCGCGGTGGGCTGGTTGTGGACCATCGCCGCGCACCGCCTGGTCGACGCGTTCCGACGCCGCTCCCGGCAGGCCCAGCTGCCGAAGGTGCACCCCACCGACACGGTCGTGCCCGCCGCCGAGGACGAGGTGCTGGCCGGTCGGGTCGGGCAGGAGCTGGAACAGGCTCTGGCCGTCCTGCCGCCCGAGGTTCGCGAGGCGCTGCGCGCCACCGTCCTCGACGGCTTCTCCATCCGCGAGACGTCCGTGCTGCTGGGCGTACCCGAGAACACCGTCAAGTCCCGGGTCCGCCGCGCCCGGATCGCCCTGCGGGAGGCCCTGTCATGACCACGCACCCCACCCCGAGCGAGATCGACCGCTACGCCGACGGTGACCCCGGCCTGGACGAGGTAACCGTCTGGTCGGTCGAGATGCACCTGGAAAACTGCGCCGACTGCCGCGCTCGCCTGGCCGGGAGCACCACCGCCGAGTCGCGCGCCCTGGTCGCCGAGGTGGCGGCGGCCGTCGACCGTGAGATCGCCGCCGACCCCGGCCCGACCCGCAGAGCTTTCTCCGGTACGCGGGTGCGGCAACGCTGGTTCGTGGGAGCGCCGCTGCCCTGGCTCGCGATGACCGCCGCCGTGCTCGGCACCGCCGCCCTGCTCACCCGATTCCTGCCCGAGATGCCCTCGCTCGTGCTGCTGCTCGCGCCGCTGGCACCGCTGCCCGGGGTCGCCGCCGCCTGGAGCAGACGCGCCGACCCGGCCTGGGAGCTGATCGCCGGCACCCCGTCGACAGGTCTGACGATGCTGCTGCGACGTACCGCCGTGGTGCTGGTCCTCGTCATCCCGGTGCTCGCGGTGGTCGCCGCCGTCGGCGCGAGCCGGACGAACCCGGCGCTGGTGCTGCTGCCGTGCCTGGCCTTCACCGCCGCGACGCTGCTGCTCGGCTCCCTCGTCGGCGTCCACCGCGCCGCGCTCGGGCTGATGGCGGCCTGGGCCGCCGCCGTGGTCGCCCCCAGCCTCGCCGCCGCCGAACTGCCCACGCTGCTCAGGCCAGCCGCCACCGGCGGGTGGGCGCTCGTCACGGCCGTGCTGGCCGCCCTGACCCTGCTCCGCGCCGAAAGTTTCCGGCGCCTCACCACGTACTGAGAGGATCCGCCATGCGAGCGGTGAGCACTGCCGAGACGGCCACCACCACCCACCCCTGGGCCGTCCAGGCCGAGGCGCTGAAGGTACGCGCCGGCCGGCACCTGGCCGTCGACGGGCTCGACCTGCGCCTGGCTACCGGCGTGCACGGCCTGCTGGGGCCCAACGGCGCGGGCAAGACCACGCTGATGCGTGCCCTCGCGACGGTGCTCAAGCCCGCCGGCGGCCGGCTGACAGTGCTCGGCCGCCCGGTCGACGGCCGGGCCGACCTGCGTCCGGCCCGACGCGCACTGGGCTACCTGCCGCAGCACTTCGGCTACTACCCCCGGTTCACTGTGCGTGAGTTCGTGACGTACATGGCCTGGTTGAAGGAGATGCCGAAGGTCGCCATCCCGGCGGCCACCCAGCGGGCGATCGACCGGGTCGGGCTCAGCGCCAAGGCCGACGCCCGGCTCCGGACGCTCTCCGGTGGCATGCTGCGCCGGGCCGGTGTGGCCCAGGCCATCGTGAACGACCCGCAGCTGCTGCTGATGGACGAGCCCACCGTCGGCCTCGATCCCGAGCAGCGCCTCGACCTGCGCGAGCTGCTGCGAGACCTGGGCACGGACGCCTGCGTGCTGGTCTCCACCCACCTGGTGGAGGACGTGGTCGCCGCCTGCACCGAGGTGGTGCTGGTCAACGAGGGCCGGCTGGTGTGGCAGGGCGCGCCCGCCGCGCTGGCCGCGCACGGCGACGACGGCCACGCGGGCGACAGCCCCGCCGAACGCGGCTATTCGGCCCTGCTCCGCCGGCACCGCGCGGCGGCCGCCCGATGAGCGTCCTCGGGATCGAACTGCGCCGCTCCGCCGCGCCCGGCGCCGCGCTGCTCGCGCTGGTGGTTGGCGTCGCCGCTCTCTACCTCGCCCCCGGACGCTGGTCGCAGGGCTGGATGGCCCTGGTGCTGACCACGAAGGAGTACACCCTCCTGCTGTGGCCGCTCGCCCTGTCCGCCGGGGCCTGGCAGGGCCGCCGCGAGCACCGGGCCAAGGTCGGTGAACTGTTCGACAGCACCCCCCGGTCCGGTGCCCGCCGGATGCTGCCGGTCCTCGTCGCGATGGGGGCGATGGTCGGGCTCGCCTACCTGCTCGTGGTCGTCGCGGGTGGCGCGCGGATCGCCTCTACCGCTGCCTACTTCCCACCGGACGTCGTGCTCATCGTGCTGGTCGGCGCGCTCTCCCTGGCCGCGGCGACCTGGCTCGGCCTGGGCGTCGGACGGCTGCTGCCCGCCCTGGTGACCGCTCCCGCGCTCGCCGTGTCCGGCGTGCTGCTGGTCTTCTTCACCGCGATCATGCGCCCGGACTGGCTGGGCGCGGTGCTGTCCCCGGTCTACGGAAGTAGCCAGTTCTACCCGTTCCAGACCATCGATGCTCGGGTCAGCGGCGCGCTCGCGATCTGGATGGGCGGTCTCGCTATGACCGGTGTGGTGCTGCTGGTCAGCCGAAGCCCTCGGACCCGGCTGGTCGCCGTGCTGCCGGCGCTGCTCGGCCTCGGCACCGCGACCGCGATCGTCCCCCGCGACCAGGCCGCGCTCATCGCGCCGATCGACCCGGTGGCCCGCGCGCTCGTCTGCACCGACGACGCGCCGAGGGTCTGCGTCACCCGGGTCAACGCGAACGTGCTGGACACGCTGACCCCGCTCGCCCGTGAGGGGCTGGCCGTCCTCTCGAAGCTGCCGGGCACGCCGACGCAGGTGCACGAGGACCGACGGTTTTACGCCGCCGCCGGGGACCTGCCCCTTCGCGACGACGACATCCTCACCGTCACCGTACGGATCGACGACCACGGCGGCCTTGCCCACCCGGCCGCCGTGCTGCCCGAGATCGTGCTCAGCCTGGGTGTCGACAGCACCGGGGAGTGCCCACGCGACGGTGTCGTCGAACGGGCCGCCGCCTACTACCTGCTCGGCCGCGAGCCGGTCTCGGACGTCGGCGTGATCCCGGGCATGGTCTCGGAGGATCCCGAAGTCAACGCCGAGGCGGTCGCGCTCTGGCGGGGCCTGCGGAAACTGCCTCCAGCGGAGGCGACGTCCCGGGTCGCGGCGGTACGCGCGGCGATCGTGGCCTGCCGGGACACCGCCGGGCTGCTGTCGCGATGACCCTCTACCTGCGCGCGCGGCGCGTACCCCTGGCCCTGGCCGCCTCGGTCGGCGCCGCGACAGTGGTCTGGGTCCTTTGGCTGGCCTTCTCCACCGACAGTGACCTCAGCACGCTTGTCGTCGTGCTGACGGTCGTGCTCATGGTGGCGACGCTGTCGACCACGCTGGTCGCCCCCGACGAGGAGCTGGAACGCACGGCGTCGCTGCGGTGGCCCTGGCGGCGGGCGGTGCACCTGCTGGCCGCGCTGGTGGTCGTCCTCGTCGTGCTGCTCGCCACGCTGCCCACCGGCGCCCGTTTCGGCCCGGCGGCGCTGGTGCTACGCGACGCGCCGGGCTGCTGGGCCTGACCGCCCTGTGCGCGAGCGTCGTCGGCGCGGCCCGCGCCTGGTTCCTCCCGCTGGGCTGGACCGCCGTCGCCGCCCTGTTCCCCCAGCCGGACACCTGGGCCGCGCTCGCCACCTGGCAGGGCCAGCCGCACGCCAGCCGACCGGCGGCGGCGGTCGCGGCCGTCCTGACGGTCACCGGCCTGCTGACGTACGCCGTGCTCGGAGCCGCCCGACGTGACTGACGAGCGTCGATGCCGCGCCGATCCCTGTGCGAGACTGACCCGGTCGAGCCCAGAGTGGACGGTGGATGATGACGGCCGGTTCGGAACCATCGGCGCTGATCGAGGCGGTCGTGCGGGTCCTGAGGGACCTGGCGATACACCCGCTGGGGCTGGAGATCGACGAGGGCGGGGCGCGGGTCCTGGCCGCCATGCAGGCCCGTGCGCTGCGCCGACGCAGTCGGGGCCCGTACACCGAGGACAACCTGCCGCCCGAGGCCACCGAGATGATCGAGTGGCTCGGTCTGCGGCTCTCCGTCCGCCCCGAGCCGGTCGAGGTGACCATCGAGGGCAGCGGTCCCTGGCCCCGCCTGCTGGTGGAGCTGCCCGCGAGGCGGGTGACGGTGCGCTACGTGGTGCCGGAGGACGCCCCACCCGGCTACCAACCGGAGCCGAACAACGTCACCCTGGCCGGCGACGTCAAGATCGCCTTGGAATACCTCGCCAACTCGCTGCGCGCCGTGGGCGGGCGGCTGCGTGGCGAGCCGCCGATCACCCTCACCCTGAGCTACCCGGACGACCCGGACTACGAGCGCAACGTCGCGCACGTGCCTGCGGAGTTCCGACATCTCATCGCACCGGTCGTGGCCGACATCGCGGTGGACCGGAGTCGGTTCTCCGGCAAGCAGCGGGCCGCCCACGACAAGGCGTTGCGCGCGGCGGCGTACGACGACCAGGCGCTGAAGCCGACAACCGGCGGCGGGCTCACCACCCGGGTCGGCTCCGCACGGCTGAGCGTCAGCCCGTGACGTCGTAGTCCCAGTCCAGCTCCCACAGCCGGATCGCCGGTCGGTTGTCGACCGACACCAGGTTGCGGCCGTCCGCCGTGAACGCCACCGACGAGACGGGCTCCGGGTGACCGTCGCACTCGTGGACGCGTCGCCCGGTCCGCACATCCCAGATGCGCAGCACCCGGTCCCGGTCGGCGGTCACCACATACCGCCCGTCCGGGCTGACGTCGAACACGTCGGTGTCCGACGCGATGTCGCAGCGCACCCGGCCGGTAGCCGTCTCCCACACCGACGTCACCCGCCCGCGTTCCGCGCGCCGGGCCGAGACGACCCCGATCCGGCCGTCCCGGCTCACCGCGACGGCGTCGCCCCAGCTCTCCATCACGTACCGTTGCCGGCCGGTGAGCACGTCCCAGGCGGTCAGCTGTCCCATGCTGTTGACCAGCAGGTGCCGGCCGTCCGCTGTGAACCGCAGCGACATCTGACCGACTCCGACGGGGATGGTGAGCAGCGGGCTGCCGGTGCCGGTCCGCCACAGTCGGCAGGTCCGGTCCTCCACGCCGGCCGAGGCGGCGAAGCGACCATCGTCGCTCAGCCGCACCGAACCCACCGGCCCCTGGTGCGCCACCATCGTCCGGACCAGGTGGACCGAGCGCAGCCGCCACAGGCACAGCGCCCCGTCGGCGTCCCCGACGATCGCGTACTGGCCCGCGCTGTCCATGGCGGCCACCCGGACCGGGCCGTGATCGCCGTGCAGCTCGGCCCGCCTGCCCCCGGCCGGCAGATCCCACAGCTGCGCGGTGCCGCTCCAGTCCACGGTGAGGGCGAGCTGGGCGTCCGCGGCGAGCACGATGGTGTGCGGCTTACCCACCCGCTCGGCGAAGGTGTGCAGTTGTCGGCCGGTCTGTAGCTCCCACACCCGGATCCGGCCGTCGGCGCCACCCGTGACGGCCAGCTCGCCGTCGACGCTCAGCGCCGGCCCCATCCCCGGCACGAAGGTGAACGTGCCGCCGCGAAGCTCGTACCGCTGCCAGATGCCGAGCAGGTCGGACCGCTCCCCCGCCGTCCGACCCAGGTGCTCCCACCGCGCCCGCAGCTCCGGATGGCGCTCGAACCCGACGACCGCCCGGGCCGCCCGAAGCTCCTCGGCGGCCCGCGCCGGCATGCCCCGCTCCGCGAACTCCTCGGCGCGCCCGATCCGTTCCCGGACCTGCGCCTCGGTCGACAACAGCGTGCTCGCCGCCAGTGGCCGCTCGTAACTCCAGGGCGCCCGGAAACCCGGCCGCGGCAGCCGGTAGAGGTGCAGGCCGCCGTACTCGTCCCCGACGACTGTCACCCCGCCGTCCGCGCTGACCGCGACGCAGGTGTGCGGAAAGAGGTTCGACAACTCCACCGGCAGGCCGTCGTGGCCGGGAGCGATGGTACGCAGGCAACGGCCGGAGGCCGTCTCCCAGACCCGTACCGGTTTGTCGAGGCCGCCAGAGCCGACCGAGACCGCGGTGTCGCCGTCCCCGCTGAGTGCCACCAGGGCGTAACGGTTCACGTTGTTCGGCACCGGCTCCCGCACCCGGTTGGGTCGGGTCTCCCACACGTGCGCCAGGCCCGACTGGTGGCCGATCAGCAGCGCGTACCTGCCGGACGGGCTCAACGCCACCTGGTCGACGCCGGTCATCCGCATGTCCGCGGACTTGACCAGACGGTGCAGCCACCGGCCCGTGGCGACCTCCCAGACCACCACGCTGCCGTCCTCGGGCGCGGCCGACACCGCGACCTCGCCGTCCTCACTCACGCCCAGCACCCGGACGGGCGCGGGACTCTCGTGGATCTTCGGAAGGATCCGACCCGTCGCCGCGTCCACCTGCTGGTAGGTGTGCGGCGGGTGCTCAAGCCGGCGCCGCAGCCGCCCACGGTTCGCGTCCCACACCTCGATCCAGCCGTTCTCGTACCCGATCGCGGCGGTACCCGACCCGCTCAGCGCGACAGCGCTCACGGTCGAGCGCTGGCGGCCCAGGGCCCGCACGGCAACGCCCCGCTCCAGGTCCCACAGCTCGACGCGGCCCGCACGTCGGGCGACGACTGCGGTACGGCCATCCGGGGCGACCGCGAGGGCGGTGACCGCCGTGTCGCCCTTCTTCGTGGCCGTCACCTCCCGTTCGCAGCGGCCCTCGACCAGGGACCAGATCCGCAGGCACCCGTCCTCGCCGCCGCTGACCGCCAGCCGGCCGCCCTGCGCGACGGCGACAGCGGTCACCGCGCCGCGATGGCCGGGCAGGCGTCCCGGCTCCGGCTCCGTGCGGCGGCGGGCCAGGAC
>NZ_JAEVHL010000155.1 GCF_016803395.1 Micromonospora tarensis
ACCGGCGCGCTGACCGACGGCACACCGTTCGCCGCCGCCGAGCTGTGGGCGCAGCGTCCCGTCGTGCTCACCTTCTTCAACTCCTGGTGCACCACCTGCGCCAGCCGTCAGGCCGCCCTCAGCGAGCTTGCCCGCAGCTATCGGGACCGGGTGGTCTTCGTCGGCGTGGCCGGCGCGGACCAGGCCGACGAGGTCCAGGACTACCTACGCGCGCACCGGGTGGAGTATCCGGTGGTCGTGGACGACCAGCAGACGATCTGGCGTTCGTACGCGGTGCGGGAGCCACCGGCCGTGGTGCTGGTGGCAAAGGGCGGCGCTCTGCTCCGTGGCTGGCCGGGTGGCCTGGACGCGCCGACGCTCGACCAGCGGCTGCGCGAGCTGGTGCTGGCCGACCAGCAGTAGTCCCGCCGTGCCGGCCCCTCGGTGCTGCCCGACCAGGGCCGGCCGCCCGGCGGTGCGGGCCGCACCCGTCGAACCACACCCGGCGAAGTTCCTACACGTGCAGGTGGTGGCACCGGCCACCGGCTCGTAGCGTTCGCAACCTCGGATACCTCAAGGAGACTGCATGGCTACAGTGGGAACGCGCTGGCGCAGAGGCGTGGCCGTACTGTCCGCGGCGGTGCTCGCCGCCCTCGGCGCGGCGCCGCAGGCGCAGGCGGCGGACAACCCGCCGTCGATCGTCGTCCAGGACGGCGTCACCCAGCCGGTGTTCGGCTACGCCGACGCCATTAGGGAACGCCTCTTCATCGACTCCACCTTCGACAGCGACAACGACGGTCTGCGCGACATCATCGCGTTCGACCTGATGCGGCCGGCCGCCACCGCCCAGGGGCTCAAGGCCCCCGTGGTGATGGACGCCAGCCCCTACTACTCGACGGTCTGCCGCGGCAACGAGTCCGAGTGCAAGGCGGACCTCGACGGCGACGGACTGCTGGACAAGTGGCCGTTGTTCTACGACAACTACTTCGTGCCGCGCGGCTACGCGGTCATCCTGCTGGACATGGTCGGCACCAACAACTCCACCGGCTGCCCGACCACCAACGCCAACCAGGACAATCTGAGCGCCAAGCAGGCCGTCAACTGGCTCAACGGCCGGGCCACCGCCCGCAACGCCGCCGGTGAGATCGTCAAGGCGGACTGGCACAACGGCAAGACCGGGATGATCGGCAAGTCGTACGACGGCTCGCTGGCCATGGCCACGGCGGTGACCGGCGTGCCGGGCCTGACCACTGTCGTGCCCATCAGCGGACCGACCGAGTACTACGACTACGTGCGCAGCAACGGCGTGGTCACCCGTGGCAACAGTTACGTGTCGTCGCTGGCCAACACTGTCACCAACCCCGAGCGCCGGGACTACTGCAAGCCGGTGCGCGACGCGATAGGCGCCGCCGACGGCGACGAGCACGGCGACTACACGTCCTTCTGGAACGAGCGCAGCTACGTCAAGAAGGTCCCCAACGTCACCGCCAGCGTGCTGCTCTACCACGGCCTCAACGACGACAACGTCCGGCCGGACCACTTCAGCAAGTTCTGGTACGCCCTGGCCGAGAAGAACGTGCCGCGTAAGCTGTGGCTGTCGCAGGAGGGCCACGTCGACCCGTTCGACTCGCGCCGCGCGGTGTGGGTGTCGACGCTGCACCGGTGGTTCGACTTCTGGTTGCAGGGCGTCGCCAACGGCATCATGGACGAGCCGCGGGTGGACCTGGAGCGCTCCGCCGACGTGTGGGAGACCCACGCCGACTGGCCGATCCCTGGCAAGGCCGACACCGAGGTGTTCCTCCAGCCCGGCACCACCGGCGCGGGCGGTCTCGGGCTGGTGCCCACCGCGAAGCCGACCACCGGCGCGTTCCAGGACAGCCGCACGCAGAGCCAGAACACCATGATCCTCAACCCGGACGTGGTACAGCCCAACCGGCTGGCCTTCCTCTCCGCGCCGCTCGCCGCGCCGCTGCACATCTCCGGCACCCCGACCGTGCAACTGCGGGCCATCGCGGACCAGACCGACACCAACCTCGGGGCGATCCTGGTCGACTACGGCACCGACGAGCGGGTCGCGCACCGGGCCTCAGGCGAGGGCATCATCACCCTGAGCACCGAGGACTGCTGGGGCCAGAGCAGCCCGACGGATGACGGCTGCTACAAGCAGACGGCGAAGCGGGTGGCCACGGCCGACTACGAGTTGGTCACCAAGGGCATCATGGACGCCCAGAACCGGCAGTCGATCCGGGTCGCCGTGCCGCTGGTGCCGGGGGAGTCGTACAACTTCAGCTTCCCGCTGTTGCCGGAGGACTACGTCTTCAAGCCCGGCCACCGGGTCGGCGTGATCATCGTGGCCAGCTACCCGCAGTACTCCAGCCAGGCGGACACCACCGCCGCGAACCTGCAGGTCGCGTTGAAGAGCAGCAAGATCGTGCTACCCGTGGTCGGCGGCACCGCCGCCGCGCACGCCGCCGGCCTCTGACCGGCTGATCGACGGGCCGCCCGGCGCGGCTCAGCACCGGGGCGCCCGGCGATCGACCCCTCCGTGGAGGGCTGTCGATCGACGGGCCGCCCCGCTGCGCCGCGCGGCGCACCTGGGTGACTCAGATGGCTGTGGCCGTGCCGGCGGGGCAGATGACGAGCAGGCAGCTCTCGACGCGTACGTCGTCGATGACCGGTCCGAAGGCATCCGCAGTGGTACTGGCGAACTGCAGCACGGTGGCGGCGGAGAGGACGTTGGTGAAGTAGAACGTCCGGTACACGTATCCCATGTCGGATGGTGTGTGGCCGGTGGTGTCGAAGGAGAAGCTGTCGACTGTCTGGCCGTTGGCCGTGACCCTGCCCGTGGCGATGAGCGGGCCGTTGTCCGGGTTGCCGGCGAGGGCGTAGCTCACCCGATAGGTGGTGAGCAGCTTCGTGGGCAGCGTACGGGCGACCGCACCTGGGCTGAACCCGTTGAGGTCGAGTGACTGGTCACCTTCCGCGGCCTGCCAGTCGCGGGTCAGGCCGACGGTGCCGGTGGTGACGGTCCACGAGCCGATCTGCTGGCCGGCGGCGAACTCCGTGAAGTCGCCGCTGATAACGGGATTCTCGAAACCGTCGGTGAAGACGGTGGCCGCCGCGGCTGGACTCGCCGTGAGGGCGGTCAGGACGACGGACAACGCCACCGCCAGCGCCGCTCCGATGACCGTTCGATAAGTACCCGGACGTGTTGCCATGCATGTCCCTCCGACGTGGGCATCGGCTGGGGCGGTTCCGGAACGTCGTGTCGTGGATCGACCACCGGACGCTAGAAAATCGATGCCGATCAGTGACGTTACGGTGACGCCACGAAGGATGGCAAGGCTCTCAAACTCCATCAGTCGGCCAAAATCCGACAGCGGTTGAGTAGCGGTGATTCTTGACAGGTGCCTGGCACCGGCGGCGGCTGACGTCGGACTCATGGCGTTCGCAGGGCTTTTTTCACGCAGGTGCGGATCAAGTTGCCAGGTGGTCGTCACCACGGCGCAGTGAGCCGGGGACGGCCGCGTCTGGGCGGCCGTCCCCGGGGTGTTGCGGAGCGACTGTGCCGAGGTTCAGCGGTTCGCCACCCCGCCGCCAGCCGCCTGGACCCGCTCGAACCGCACCTTGCTCAGCCATCCCGGCAGGTCACTGAGCACGTACAGCTCGCCGTTCACATCGGCGCCGAAGGCCGTTGGCTGGGTGGGGAAGGTGCCGATCTCAGCGGACTCGTAGCCACCAGTGGACTTGGGACGCACGGCGAACGCGCGGGTCGAGCAGTAGTCGCTCGCGATGTAGGTGCCCCGCGCCTCCGGGGTGACGGACCCGCGGTAGACCAAGCCGCCGATGATGGAGCAGTTCTCCGTCATGTAGTGGTCGTACTCGACGATCGGGTCGGTGAGTCGCACGCCCGGTCGGCACTGCGTCTCGTCGAAGACCGGCGTGCCCTCCTTGCAGGACCAGCCGAGGTTCGCGCCCCGCTGTGCCGGGCGGATGTGGTTGATCTCCTCGATCAGACCCTGGCCGACGTCACCGATCCACAGCGAGTTGTCCGCCGGGTCGATGGAGAACTTCCACGGGTTGCGCAGCCCGTAGAGCCAGATCTCCGGCCGGGCGCCCGCGGTGCGGACGAACGGGTTGTCGGAGGGCACGCAGTAGGGCTTTCCGCCGCAGCTGCGGTTGACGTCGATCCGCAGGATCTTGCCGAGCAGGGTGCCGAGGTTCTGGCCGCTCTTGAACGGGTCGTTCGCGTGGCCGCCGTCGCCGGTCGACCAGTAGAGGTAGCCGTCGCGGCCGAACGCCACCTGCCCGCCGTTGTGGTTGCCGTACTCGGCGTGTTCCTGGGTGAGCAGCACCTGCAACCGGTCGGGAGCGCTGATGGGAACTCGCGCCAGCGTCAGCGCGCCGGCCGGCAGGCTGGTGTAGGCCACGTAGAGCATCCCGGTGCGCGCGAAGTTCGGCGCGGGCGTGATGCCGAGAAGGCCGCGTTCGTTGTCCGACGTGTCGATCCGGGCGGTCAGGTCGAGCACCGGTGCGGCCGCCAGGCCGGTGTCGGGGTGGTAGGCGCGGACGGTGCCGTTCTTTTCCGCGATCAGCATCCGACCGTCCGGCAGTCCGGCGATCGCGATCGGGCGTTGCAGGCCGAAGGCCACCTGTTCGGACACCACTGTCAGTTCGGCGAGTGGCGCGGCGCGGGTGTGGGATGTGCCGGCCGAGGCGGTGCCGGCCAGTGGTGCCGGTGGTAACAGCAGCGCGGACATGGTCAGAACGAACAGCCCGGCCAGCATGGTGGCCGGGCGAGAACGCCTTCGCGGCATGGTCAACTCCTCGAGCGAGAGGGGTGGCGGGCGGTTTGGGAGCGTTCCCACATTACATCGAGTCGTCTCAATATCCAACTCGCCGGCCGTCCGCGCCGCGCTTCCGCGGTGGAGATGAGGTCGCGCGGTGGCACGCCCGCGCCCGCTGTTGCCGGGCTGCCGTGCCCATCGTCGTCAATGCGTCCGATCGGCTGTCAGAGGCGGTGCAGGCCCTTTCTCAGCTGGCGGATGACCTGCCACTGTGCTCCGTCTCCAGTGGGGCGGGGGAAGCCACCGTGCCGAAAGACCCAGTTCAGGTACGACACCAGAGGCATGCCGGCCTCGCCGACGAAGTGCGCGTCGGCGGACGCGTCAGGAAGGACGATGCGGTAGGGGCCGCCGCCGCTGACGTTGTTCTTGTGGTAGTGGTCGGGCGAGACGGGCAGGAAGAATGGCTCGTCCTGGTCGTCCTGCCAGGCCTCGATCTCGTCCGCGACGTACCCGCGGATGTCAGCGTCCGGGTAGCGGGAGCCTGCCACTTCGAGCACGAGCGGGTCGGCCGCCGCCGAGTTGGGCCACTGGGGGTGCGTTCCGACCAGCCACACGTCGCCCACGATGCGGATCCACGACGACAACACCATCGGGATGGGGCCGATGCGCTGCTCCAGCCAGTGCAGGTGTTCCTCGGCCCCGGCGCCAGGGGGCGTGTAGGGCGGGGTCGGCGTCTGGTCGTCGTCGTTGTCGTGGAATCGGTAGCCCTGCTCGCGCAGGCGCGCGACAAGCGTTTCGATGTTGCTCCGGGCTCTGCGGGCCATCTCGTCGCACACCGCCTGCGCCTCCGCGGCGAAGGCTGGCTCACGGACGCGGCTGCCCAGCTGCCGCAGCTCATGCCATACCCAGCTTTGTTGGCCGGCGAGATAGCGGTCTACCCAGCCCAGGTGCCCAGTCATTCTGATCATGCTGCCGTAGGTGATCTTCGGGAGCAACGGCTCCTCCGCGGCCCGCCTTCGGCCGGAGGGCGCCAGCGGCGGAGTGGTGGAGTGACGGAGTCGGGATTGCGCTAATGTGCTTGCCATGCCCCGCGCCGATATGGACAAGAATCCACGTGAGGTCGCCACCATGTTCGACGGGGTGGCACGACACTATGACCTGGCTAACACGGTGATGTGTTTCGGGCTGGATCGCTATTGGCGCCGGGAGACGCGTAAGGCGCTGAGCCTGGTGCCCGGCGAACAGGTTCTCGATCTGGCCGGTGGGACCGGTGCGTCGACCGTCGAGCTGGGCCGGTCAGGCGCTTTCTGCGTGTGCGCGGATTTCTCCAAGCAGATGCTCAGGCGCGGACGCGAACTGGGTCGTGACGTCCCGATGGTGGCCGGGGACGGCCTTCGTCTGCCGTTCCGAGACGAAACCTTCGATGCCGTTACCGTGTCGTTCGGGCTGCGTAACATGAGTGACACGCGGGCGGCGCTCGCCGAGATGGCACGGGTCACCCGGCCCGGTGGTCGACTCGTCGTCTGTGAATTCTCGACGCCGTTGTTCGCGCCTTTCCGGGCGGTCTACCAAAACTACATCCCACGGGCGTTGCCCAGCCTGGCCAAGATCGTCTCATCCAACCCCGAGGCGTACGAGTATCTCGCGCAGTCCATCCGTGACTGGCCCGGTCAGCAGAGGCTCGCCGGCACTGTCGCCGCTGCCGGGTGGGAGCAAGTGAGCTGGCGAAACCTCACCAACGGCATCGTCGCGCTGCACCGGGCGACCAAGCCCGCCTGACCGAGGCGGCACGCCGCCGCCCGCCGCCCGCCCCGGCGTGTTCCACCGGGCGTTGCGCTGCCACGTTGCCCGAAGCCGCCCCGAGCGTTGCGCGCTAACACGCGGCCCAAGCGCCTGAAAGGTTGTATCAGCGACTTCGAAGCAGCATTGATGCGTCCTCGTGAGCAGGCAGTACTGCAATGAGTCAAGTCGGTCACAGGTGTTCGGCTGCGATGCTGGTATGGCCGAGACGCGAGGTAACAGGGCCTGTGCGGACGCCGATTGAAAAAAATACGGAAGACGTTCCGAACTTCACCCCCATTGCAGTTATCGGCATCTCCTGCAGACTTCCCCGGGCAAACGATCCAGAGGAGTTCTGGCAGTTACTTCGCAGCGGTGGCAGTGGCATCCGTGAGGTGCCCGGAGAGCGCTGGAATGTCGACAAATACTTCGACGCCGGCGAGCCCGGACCGGGTCGGGTCAATTCTCGATCGGGCGGTTTCCTGGACAACGTCGCCGGTTTCGACGCCGGTTTCTTCGGCATCTCACCGCGCGAGGCGGCCACTCTCGACTTGCAGCAGCGACTCGTCCTGGAGCTCGGCTGGGAGGCACTCGAGAACGCCGGCACGCTGCCCGCCACAGTGCGCGGCACACGTACCGGTGTGTTCGTCGGCGCCACCGCCGGCGACTACGCCGGCCTGATCGACCAGCAGGGTGCGCACGCCTACACCCGCCACGCGATGATCGGCCTGAACCGAGGGCTGCTCGCCAACCGCCTCTCGTACTTCCTCGGCCTGCGCGGCCCCAGCCTGACTGTCGACACCGCCCAGTCGTCCGCTCTCGCCGCCGTGCATCTGGCCTGCGAGAGCCTGCGCCACGGCGAATCCAGCCTGGCCCTCGCCGGCGGCGTCAACCTCAACCTCGCCCCGCACAGCACCGTCGCGGCCGCGCAGTTCGGCGCGCTCTCCCCGGACGGCCGCTGCTACACGTTCGACGCCCGCGCGAACGGCTACGTACGAGGTGAGGGGGGCGGGTTCGTCCTGCTCAAACCGCTTGCCGCGGCTGTGGCGGACGGCGACCCGGTGTACTGCGTGATCCGTGGCAGCGCCCTGAACAACGACGGCGGCGGCCCCGGCCTCACCGCGCCGCACCAGGCGGCGCAGGAGGAGGTGCTCCTGCTTGCGTACGCCGCCGCGGGCGTCGACCCGGCCGCGGTGCAGTATGTCGAGCTGCACGGCACCGGCACCCGCCTGGGCGACCCGATCGAGGCCGCCGCGTTGGGCGCGGTGCTCGGTGCGGGGCGTGACCCCGGCATGCCGCTCGCGGTCGGCTCGGCGAAGACCAACGTGGGCCACCTGGAAGGCGCCGCCGGCATCGTCGGCCTGCCCAAGACCGTCCTCGCAGTCCGACACCGCGAGGTGCCTGCCAGCCTCAACTTCGTCACGCCGAATCCGGCTATCGCGTTCGACGAGTTGCGCCTGCGCGTTCAGCAGGAGGCAGGTCCGTGGCCGCGACCCGAGCTGCCGCTGCTGGCCGGGGTCAACTCGTTCGGTATGGGCGGCACCAACTGTCACGTCATCGTGGAGCAGGCGCCTGAGCCGCCGGCGGTGCCGGTCGAGGCGTCGGTGCCGTTGGTCGCCTCTGACCTGGTGCCGTGGGTGGTGTCGGGGAAGTCGCCGGGCGCGGTTGAGGCGGGGCTGGCTGCCCTGGATGGGCTGGACGCGGACCCGGGTGAGGTGGCGTGGTCCCTGGCGACCGCCCGGACCCGTTTTGATCATCGTGCGGTGCGGCTCGCCCCCGATCTGGTGGTGCACGGCCAGAAAGTCTCGAGCGATGGTCGTGTGGTGTTCGTGTTCCCCGGTCAGGGTTCGCAGTGGGCGGGGATGGCCGAGGATCTGATGGCCCGCTCGCCCCGTTTTCGGGAGCACATGACCGAGTGTGAGGCGGCGTTGGCGCCGTTCACCGGGTGGCGGTTGTCGGAGGTGTTGCGCGACCTGGACCGGGTGGACGTGGTGCAGCCGGCGCTGTTCGCGGTGATGGTCAGTCTCGCGAAGTTGTGGCAGGACCATGGGGTGCGTCCGGCGGCGGTGATCGGTCACAGCCAGGGTGAGATCGCCGCCGCGCATGTTGCCGGGATCCTGTCGTTGTCGGACGCGGCCCGGTTGCGCAGCGCCTGGCTGATCAACCCACCGGGCTTCGCGGACGGCGAGAGTCTGCCGGCCGGCCTCGACGCGGCGGTCGACGTGCACGCGGACGCCGTCGCCGAGCACGTACGAGGCCGTCCCGTGGTGCTGGTCGGCTACTCGTCGGGCGGCCTGCTGGCACACGCGGTGACCCGGTGCCTGGAGGACCGGGTCGACGTGCAGGTGGCGGGGTTGGTGCTGCTCGACACCTACCTACCCGGCGACCTGTCCGAGTCGATGGCCCGATCGCTGCACGAGGAGGTGTTCGAGCGCGGAACCGGGTTCGCGGCGACGGACTTCGCCGGTCTTACCGCGATGGGACGCTACCTCGATCTCTTCGCGGGCTGGCAACCAGCGCCGGTCAACGCGCCGACCCTGATCGTCCGACCGGAGCGGCGGGTGCCGGCGCTGCCCGGCGACCAGGGCGACGAGACGCCGTGGCAGGCCCGCTGGAACCTGGCCCACGACCTGCTGACGGTCGCCGGTGACCACTGCACGATGGTGACCGAGTTCGGCGCCGACACCGGTCGCGCGGTACACGACTGGCTCCGGGCGGTTGGCGACCAGAGTTGACGGGTGGCCCGACGGGCCGGTGCCGCCTGCGCGGACAAGCGGAGGCGGCATCGACCGCCGAAAGCCGTCACCAGGTGACAGGTAGCTCCTGCAGACCATAGACGGCCGCGTCCCGGCGGAACGGCAACTCCGCCAGGTCGCCGGCGAGCCGCAGGGTGGGGACGCGCTCGAAGAGCTTGCGGGTGACGATCTGCAGTTCGGCGCGGGCCAGCTGTTGGTCGATGCACTGGTGCGGCCCGTAACCGAACGCGAGGTGCTGGTCCACGTCGGACCGGTCGATGTCGAAGGCGTCCGGGTCGTCGAAGACCGATCCGTCGCGGTTGGCGGCGTCGTAGGCGAGGATGACGCCCTCGCCCGCGCGTACCAGCTGGCCGCCGATCTCGATGTCGGCCACCGCCACCCGGCGCGCTCCGCTCGCCGCCACCGTGTGATAGCGCAGCAGCTCCTCGACGGCCGTCGGCACCTTGTCGGGATCGGCGCGCAGCTTCGCCAACTGCTCGGGGTGCTGGAGCAGGGTCAGGGCGCTCAGCGAGATCATGTTCGCGGTCGTCTCGTGGCCCGCGGTCAGGAGCAGCACCAGCATCGCCACCAGCGCCTCGGGGGTGATCGCGCCGGTCATCAGCTGCTCGGTGACCAGGCGGCTGGTCAGGTCGTCGCCGGGCTCCGCGGCCTTCTTCCCCACCAGTTCGCCCAGGTAGCCGGCGAGTTCCTGGAAGCACGTCATCGCCTGCTCGGCGGTCGCCTCGCGGGAGAAGAGCACGTTGCTGCGGGTCTGGAATAAGGCGTGGTCCTGGTACGGGACACCGAGCAGCTCGCAGATGACGATCGACGGCACCGGCAGGGCGAGCGCCCGGACCAGGTCCACCGGGCGCTCCTCGGTGGCGAGCATGGTGTCCAGCAGGTCGTCGATGATGTTCTCGATGCGGGGGCGCAGTTGCTCGACGCGGCGGTGCAGGAAGTCCTTCGTGATCATCCGCCGGTACGTGGTGTGTTCCGGGAAGTCCATCTCGATGATCGTGCGGGGGACGTCCTGTCGGGTCTCGACGAACGGTGTGACGTGCGGGAACCCCGGCGACGCGCGGATCGCATGAGGCGACGGTCGCCGATCGCGGCGCGCAGGTCGGCGTTGCGGGTGATCAGCCACGCCTCGTTGCCGCTCCACAGCCGTACCTTGCTGACCGGCTCTTCGACGGTGAGATCCCGGAGTCGCTGCGCGGGGTCGAAGGGGCAGGATCCCTGCCGCTCCATGGGATAGAAGGGGGCGGCTTCCACCGTCATCGGCGGTCTCCTTCGTGGAGAGACAGCGTTTTCCTCACGGTAGAAGTCGGCCGGCGGACGTCGTAGCGGAGACTCAAGACGGATGCCGTGGTCGGCTGCCCGATCGACGTGCTCATCGGTGACAGTGACCCGCGTGTCTCGGTCGACGACGCCAAGGCTTGGATCGGTCACACCACCGCCTCCTGTGAACTGCGCGTCTTCCCGGGCGGCCACTTCTACCTGGCCGATCACGCCGCGGCGGTGACCGGGTACATCGCCGCCCGGCTGCTGTGGTGAACCGGGCCCGGCCGCTGCCGAGCCGGTGGCTCAGCCTTCGCGCGCCGGGGGTGCCCATTGCCGGCCGCGGCCGGCCTTTTCTTTTTGTCTCCCGGCTGCCGGCCGGGCCGCCCCGTCGCGGTCCTCGCGCGTCGGAGGTCAGCGGAACGTCCCCAATTCGGGTGCACCGGGTTTTCGTCATTCCCCGCCAGCGCCTCGCGGGAGGATCCTGGTAAGGGGCGTCGAGCGGACGGGTGAACGACACGGCCGCTTCGGACGATTTGCATAGGCGCTCATGATTTCGCCGATATCCGGACAGGGGGGCGCATTCACCATCATCGGCCGAATGGCCAGCGGATCGTGGTTCCTTCGGGCGTCGACCTCGTGCGTCTGTACCTAGACCGGTGGTCGGGGGGATGATTTATCGGGCTCCAGCGATATCGTTCCGGCTCTTTCCGGCCGGTCCAATTCTGCGGATTGTGGTGCAGGTTCGAAGAAAACCTGCGTCCCGACGTCGTTCGATATGTGACATCGCCGCATCGACATTCGACCACGCTCCGGTATAGTGCGACCAATCCCCTTAGCGTGTGCCAGAAAGCGTCTGATCTGCGTGATGACACCTGGGCTGGAAAATGCGTGCTTCGTTGGCCGGCGACCACAGTTGGCGCGTATCGAGAGAGCCCGGGCCGCTGCGCTGAGCCGAGGCCGGCAGGTGGTTTGCGAGGTGGTCGGGGAGCCGGGCATCGGCAAGACCCGGTTCGTCCGCGAGGCCATGGAACGGTGCCCTCCCGCGGTCGCGTGGGCCGTCGGGACGTGCGCGCCGGACGAGCGTGGAGTTCCCTTCCACGTGTTCCGACACGCTCTCACGGAGCGGCGGCCACTCCGACCCGGGCTACCTGTCGGGGGGTGCGCCGGGGAGACCTGGTTGGAGTCCACGGCCACGGTGCCACCTGGGCCGTCGTCGGACGCCCGGCGGTTCCGGACCTTCCAACTGGCCCGGCGGCTGATCGGCCTGGCGGCCCGGGACGGTCTCGCGCTGGTCCTCGACGACCTGCACTGGGCGGACGCCTCCTCCGCCGGTCTGATCGCCCACCTCCTGCGCTATCCGGTGCCCGCCCCCCTGCTGCTCGTGCTGGTCTACCGTCCGCGGCAGATGGCGACCCCGATGCCGTTCGGTCCACCGGATCCCCCGGAACAGACCGACGCGGAGCCGACAGCACACGACCGGATCGAGCTCAGCCCGCTCAGCCTCGCCGAGGTCGCGCCCCTGCACCCGCACATCGACCAGGCGGAGCTGCGCGTCCGGTACGAGGTAACCGGCGGCAACCCCGGCTACCTGGCGGCGCTGCCGGGCGGCCCCGCATCGGGCCGCGCCGACCCGAGCCGGGAAGCCCAGGGCGCCTGGTTGGCCGACACCGTGGTGGCGGTGCTGCGCCGCGAGTGGGCAAACCTGCCGTCCGTCGAGCTGGCCTGCCTGCGGGCTGCCGCGATCGTCGACCCGCCCTTCGCCGCGGACCTGCTCGCCGCGGTCGCGCAGGTGCCGACGTCACACGCGGTCGAGGCCGGCTGGCGGTTGGCCCGGCTCGACCTGATCCGGCGGGTCCCCGGCACCGGACGGTTCGCCTTCCGGCACCCGGTGCTGCGGATGGCGGTCGCCCAGGACACCGACCCGGCGTGGCGGGCGGAGGCCTCCGCGCGGGCGCTCACCGCGCTCGTCGAGCTGGGCGCGCCCCCCACCGACCAGGCCCGGTACGCGGAGCGTCTGCTCGCCCTGCCGAACGGCCGCTGGGTGGAACGCTGCGTCGACGTGCTCTGCCAGGCCGCCCAGGAGATCCGCCGGGAGACACCGGACCTGGCCATCCGCTGGCTTCGGCTGGCGCTGCGGGTGCTGCGGCCGACGGCCGGCTCGACGCGTCGTCGGGACGTGGCACTCGCCCTCGCCCAGATCACCGGGGAGGCGGGCAACCTGGCCGAGAGCCGGGCCCTGCTCCAGGAGATCGTGCCGCTGCTGCCCGCCGACCCGGCGGAACGACGGGGACAGGCGGTCGCGCTCTGGGCGCGCGTGGAACGCCTGCTCGGCAACTACCCGGAAGCGGCGGCGATCAGCCGTCGCGAGCTGGCCGCGCTACCGGCCGGCGCCACCCCCGGCGTCGGCTACCGACTCGCCGCCGAGATCGGCGTCGCCGGCATCCTGGCCGGCCGTCCCGTCGCCGGTCTGCCGACCCGACCACCGAAGACCTTGACGGCTCGCCCCCCGACCGGGCCGGCCTGCTGGCCGTACGCGGCCTGGCCGCCGCGCACGACGGCGCACTCGACGATGCCCGGGGCCTGCTCGACGCCGGTGCCCGGATCGTCGACTCGCTGCCGGACCGGGACGTGCGCGACCACCCCGACTGCCTCACCGCGCTCGGCCTGACCGAGTTGTACCTGGAACGGCAGGCCGACGCGGTGCGGCACCTCGACCGGGGGCTGACCCTCGTCCGCGCCTCGCACCGCGACGACGGGCTCTGCCAGCTGCTGCTCGCCCGCAGTCAGGTCGCCTACCACGGCGGTCAGCTGACCACCGCCATCGGGCTGGCCACCGAGGCGGGCATCGTCGCCCGGCGGATCGGCAGCCACCACCTGCTGAGCTTCGCCCTGGCGTTCGAGGCGGAGGCGACGGCCTGGCGTGGTGGTCCCCGGGACGACGGCCGGGCGGTGGCGCTGGCCCGCAGCGCCGTCGGAATCGCCACCGACCCCGCCACCTGGTGTGGTCGTACCGCCGCGATGGCGCTGGCGGCTGCGGCACTGCTCTCCGGTGATCCGGCGACCTGCGCCGACCTGGTGCGCTCGGCCGGCGGCGACAACCGGTTGAGCCGCCTCCAGACCACCCTCCGGCCGATGTGGTTCGAGCTGCTCTGCGCCGCCGCCCTCGCCGCCGGCGAGGTGACCGAGGCTGAGCGGCAGGCGCGACGGGCGATGGCCGAGGCGGATCAGGTCGGTCTCGCCGGGCAGCGCGGCTTCGCCGAGTTGGCGTACGGCGAGGTGCTGCTCGCCCGTGGCGATGTCCCGGCGGCGATGCGGCACCTGGAGGCCGCCGCCGACCTGTTCCGCACCGGCGGGATGGCGCTGCGGCGCAGCCTCACGCTGGCCTCCCTGGCTCGGGCCGCCGAAGCCGCGGACCAGGCCGGTCGGGCGGCGCGGGCCCGCCGTCGGGCCCTGGAACTGGCCGGCTGGTGTGGGACGGAACGGGTCGCGCTCCGGCTGGCCGCCCGGTCGGGCCGGGCGAGGTGGCCGCGCTGACCGACCGGGAGTGGCACATCGCCCGGCTGGCGGCGACCGGGGCCACCAGTCGACTGATCGGGCGGCAGCTGAACATCAGTCCGCGCACGGTGGAGGCGCACCTGACCCGGATCTACCGCAAGGCGGGCGTCGCCTCCCGATCCGCTCTGGTCGCCTGGGTCGCCCGGCTCGATGACACCGATCGGTGACCGTGCCCCGGGCCGGATGACGTCGTTCGGTGCAACCTCGACCGGCCGGGCAGCACGAGGCCGCGCCGCCCCCGACGTGGTCCGACAGTCGCTCACATACTCGACTGCATCGGGCGCGATTCCCGTGACCGGTGGTGGATGGAGGACGAGATGCTGGGCAGAAGATCCGTCAGGAGCCCGGGTACCCTCGCCGCGCCGGTGCCGTTCGCCGCCGCCGCAACGGCGCTGCTCGTGCTCACCGGCTGTGCTGGCGAGCCGGTCGACGCGGCCACCCCGGCGCCCGCCGGTTCGGCCACGTTTGGTCGTGAGCGGGCCGCGTTGGTGCTCACCGCCTTCGACCAGGCCGACTCGGCCGCCTCGGTGGCCGGTGACGTCGAGGCGCTGCGGACCCAGGAGGTACCGCCCTCGCTGGACCTCAGCATCGCGGCAGTCCGCCGGGCCAGCTACAACCAGCGCCCGCAACCGTCGTTCCAGCACATCAACCCGGCCTTCGCGGTGCCGACCGGTAACCCGGCCTGCTTCCTCGCCACGGCCACCCTCAGACTGACCGGCTCGGAACTGGCACCCACCGACGTCAGCCAGTTCGTGCTCGGCGACGACGGCCAGTGGAAGCTCAGCCACAACGTCCAGGTCACCCAACCCGCACTGGTGGTCGCCCGGAGCATCGACGGCCGGCCGGCCACGGCGGGCGGGACGGCAGTGGACGAGACCACCCGGCGGGCCCTCGCCGCGGAGGTCTTCTCCCGCAGCATCGGATCCACCACGAGCAACCGGTCGCTCGTCGCGTCGAGCCCGCTGCTCGACGGCCAGTTCGCCGGCGGGTGGGAGGTCTACGGGCAGCAGCTTGCCGGTGCCGGCGCGACGGTCAAGCGGACGATGGACCGGGCCGAGTGGTCCGACTGCGCGGTCGCGGTCCCGGCCGGCACGCTCACCTTCCTGACGATCCACGCCACCGACACGCTGCGCCCGGCGCCCGGCGGTCCGGCCACCGTCCAGATGGTGCCGCAGAGCCCGGATCTGATCGCCACCGGTCACCGCGCGACCATCAGCGGGAAGACGGTCCGGGTGACCCGGGTGGAGACCTTCCTGCTGCTGGTACCGGCGCAGAGCACCGGCACGTCGGTGCTGGGGCTCAACGACACCGCGCTGACCGTCACCGCCGACTGACCGGGCACCCACCCACCACATCGCCGCCGACGGCTGAAACCGGTGGCATCACTCGGATCGGACGTCCCCGACCGCGACGATGGCAGCAGCCGTGATCGCCGGCGGGCCGGCGTGTCCCGGTCCGGCCACCAGGCTCGGGAGGAACCATGTGGCGTCCGCGCTTCCGATCGGACTACCTGCCGGTGCGTCTGCCCGACGGCCCGCTGGTGGTGCTGGGGGAGACCCGCAGCCTGCTCATCGACGACCCGGTCGTCGCCGACCTGGCCGACCAGCTCGACGGCGCCGCGCCGCTGGCCGACGTGGTGACGCGGCCTGGCCACCCGGCACCCGGTCGCCGCCGTCGCCGCCGCCCTCGCCCGGCT
>NZ_JAEVHL010000156.1 GCF_016803395.1 Micromonospora tarensis
GGGGAGGGAGGGGTCAGGGTCAGTGGGGCGGGGAGGCCGGTGACTGTGGCTTCGCCGGTGCTGTCGACAGTGACGTGCACGGGGGTGTTGGCCACGCGGAGGCCGTCGACCGCTACGGCGCCGAACTCCGCTCCCGCCAGGGGCGCCAGTCGGACCGTGCCGCCCGGTACGTCCGGGTAGAGCCCAGTGGCGGCCTGGAGCAGCAGCACCGCGCCCGTCGCGGCCCACGCCTGCGGCCGGCACGAGGCCGGGTACGGCACCGGGCGGTTCACCTGTGCCCGGTCGTCGCCGCCGTACAGCTCCGGCATCCGGTAGTCGAACGCCTCGGCCGCGCTGAGCAGCCCGTCGGCCAGGCCGAGCGCGGCCTCGCGGTGCCCGGCGCGGGCCAGCCCGCCGAGCACGATGGCGGTGTCGTGGGTCCAGATCGAGCCACAGTGGTACGACAGCGGGCTGAAGCCGGCGTCGTCGCTGGACATGGTGCGTAGCCCGAACCCGGCGGCCATCGTGTCGGTGGTGAGCAGGTGCGCGACCTGGGCCTCCTCGTCCCGGTCGAGCAGGCCGGTGCCGAGCAGGTGGCCGATGTTGCTGGTCAGCGAGTCGACCGGGCGCTTGTCGCGGTCGAGGGCCAGCGCGGGTTGCGGGCCGTGGCGACCGTCGACCCAGAAGCTCTTGCGGAACCGGCCGACCAGCGCGGCGGCGTGTTCGCGCCAGCGGTCGGCGCCCGGTCGGCCGAAGGCGTCCAGCAGGGCGGCGCCGTTCACGGCCGCCTCGTGCGCGTACCCCTGCACCTCGGCCAGCACGATCGGCGCGGTGGCCAGGGACCCGTCGTGGAAGCGGACGGCGTCGCCGGAGTCCTTCCAGCCCTGGTTGGACAGGCCGTGTCCGGTGGTGTCGATGTACTCGACCAGGCCGTCGCCGTCCGGGTCGGCGTGCTCGCCGAGCCAGCGCAGCGCCGCCTCCAGGTGCGGCAGCAGGGGCTCGATCTGCTCGGCGGGCATTCCCCAACGCCACGCGTCGTGCAGCAGGTTGACCCAGAGCATCGTGGCGTCGACGGTGCCGTAGTACGCCGGCGGAAGGCGCAGGCCGTTGTCGGGCAGGGCGAACGCGTGGCGGCGCAGCTCGTGCAGGATCTTGCCGGGGGCCTCGCCGGTCGCCGGGTCGACGCGGGTGCCCTGCCGACGGGCGAGCACGCGCAGGGTGCCGGCGGCCAGGTCGGTGCCGAGCGGCAGCATCGCCCTCCTCGGCTCCGCCGCCTGCGGCAGCGGCTTCGACGACTCCTCCGGCGACACCACCCAGTCCAGTGGCCCCGCCAGCCTGCAGATCCTGATCGGTTCGTCCGGCGAGGCCGAGACCAAGGCCGTGCAGGACGCCGCCGCGAAGTGGGCCGGCCGCTCCGGCAACACCGCTACCGTCACCCCGGCGCAGGACCTCACCCAGCAGCTCGGTCAGGCCCTCGCCCGGCGGCACCCCGCCGGACGTCTTCTACGTGGACGCGGCCCAGTTCGCCAACTACGCCAGCGTCGGCGCCCTGGAGCCGTACGGCGACAAGATCAGCAACTCGGGCGACTTCTACGAGAGCCTGCGCACCGCCTTCACCTACGACGGCAAGCTCTACTGCGCCCCCAAGGACTTCTCCACCCTGGCCCTGCAGATCAACACCGACCTGTGGGCCAAAGCCGGGCTGACCGACGCCGACGTGCCGACGACCTGGGAGCAGCTCACCGCCGTCGCCCAGAAGATCAAGGCCAAGGGGCAGGTACCGCTGGCCCTCGGCGACACCCGGGACCGGATCGGCGCCTTCATGGTGCAGAACGGCGGCTGGCTGGTGAGCAAGGACGGCAAGCAGCCCACTGCCGACACCCCGGAGAACCTCGCCGCCCTCCAGTACGTCAAGACCATGCTCAGCACCGGCCTGGCCAAGTACCCGAAGCAGCTCGACGCCGGCTGGTCCGGCGAGGCGTTCGGCAAGGGCAAGGCCGTGATGACCATCGAGGGCAACTGGATCAAGGGTGCTCTGCAGAACGACTTCCCGAACGTGAAGTACAAGGTCGTGGCGCTGCCGGCCGGCTCCAAGGGACAGGGCACGCTCTCCTTCACCCAGTGCTGGGGCATCGCCGCGAAGAGCAAGTACAAGGACCAGGCGATCAAGTTCGTCGAGGCGATGACCAGCGGCGAGCAGCAGATGACCTTCGCGAAGGCGTTCGGTGTGATGCCGTCCCGCCAGTCGGCGCGCGACCAGTACACCGCCGCCTTCCCGGCGGACAAGGTGTTCATCGACGGTGCCGCGTACGCCCAGGGCCCGGTGAACGCCCCGAAGATGGACAGCGTCCTCAAGGACCTCGACACCGGTCTGCAGGGGCTGGCCAACGGCGACCCGAAGACAGTGCTGCAGAACTTCGACAAGAACGCCAAGGCGGCGCTCGGCGGCAGCTGAGGTGCTGGCGGGGGCCCCGGCGAACACCGGGGCCCCCGCCGCACGTCGGCCGGAGAGAGGAAGGGAGGGAAGATGGCAACCGAGACACTGACCGCCGTGGCGACCGCGGACGGCCCCCGCCGACGCAGGGGCGGCATCCGGAGCAACGAGAACCTCGCGGGCTGGCTCTTCGTCGCGCCGGTCATCGTCATTCTGGGGCTGTTCCTGCTGCTGCCCATCCTGATGGCGCTCTGGGTCAGCCTGACCGACTGGAACGGCCAGGGCAGCCCCTTCACCGGCGACGTCCCGTTCGTCGGCGGGCACAACTACACCCAGTTGTCCACCGAGGACGGGCTGGCCCGCCGCGACTTCATGACCAGCATCCGCAACAACATCTACTACGTGGCGATCGTGGTGCCGGCGCAGACCGTGCTCGCGCTCGGGCTGGCGTTGGTCGTCAACAACCGGATGCTCAAGGGCAAGAGCTTCTTCCGCAGCGCCTTCTACTTCCCCTCGGTGACCAGCTCGGTCGCGATCAGCGTGGTTTTCCTGTTCCTCTTCGCCAACTCCGGTGCGGTGAACGCGCTGCTCGGCGTCGTCGGCATCGACGGCCCCGAGTGGTTCGCCGATTCCCGGGGCGTGCTGCACCTGCTCTTCGGCGCGGTCGGCGTCGACTCGCCACCGGCGGCCCTGGCCGACGGCGGCCCGTTCGGGCTGACCTGGTGGGACTGGCTGGCCGGCCCGAGCGTGGCGATGATCTCGATCATCACGTTGGTCGTCTGGACCACCTCCGGCACCTTCATGCTGATGTTCCTGGCCGGGCTGCAGAACGTGCCGGTCACCCTGGACGAGGCGAGCACCCTCGACGGCGCCTCCCGATGGCAGCGCTTCCGGTACGTCACCCTGCCGATGATCAGGCCCACCACCTTCCTGGTGCTCACCCTCGGCATGATCGGCTCCTGGCAGGTCTTCGACCAGGTGTACGTGATGAGCCAGGGCGACCCCGCCAAGACCACGCTCACCCCGGCGTACCTGTCGTACCGGACCGCCTTCCGGGACTTCGACTACGGCTCCGGCGCGGCGATCTCGTTCGTGCTGTTCCTGATCATCATCGTGCTCACACTGATCCAGCGCCGGGCGCTGGCCGAGCGGGACACCGACCGACCGCGCCGCGGTTGGCGGCGTCGGCGCGTACCGGAGAGGTCCTGAGATGGCCGTGCTCACCGACCGCCCGGCGGCGACGCCCGCGCGGCGACACCAGCGCGCGGCCCGCACCCTGGCCACCCGCTTCCTGGGGTACGCCACGCTGGTCTTCTTCGGGCTGGTGTTCCTCTACCCGTTCGTCATCCAGATCGGCAACGCGCTCAAGACCGAACCCGACGCGGCGGCGAACCCGCTGTCACCGTTTCCGGACCCGCTCACGGTGGCCGGCTTCGAACGGATCTTCGCCGGCACCAACTTCCCACTGTGGCTGGGCAACTCGCTGCTGGTGACGGTGCTGGTCACCATCGGCCGGGTCTTCTTCGACTCGCTCGCCGGGTACGCGCTGGCCCGGCTGCGGTTCCGCGGTCGCGGTGGGCTGTTCGCCGCCGTCATCGCGGTGATGGCGGTGCCCGGGGTGGTGCTGCTGATCCCGAAGTTCCTGGTGCTCAACCAGCTCGGCCTCTACAACAGCTACGCCGGTCTCGTGGTGCCGTTGCTGGCCGACGCGGCGGGCGTGTTCATCATGAAGCAGTTCTTCGAGTCGATCCCGGTCAGCGTCGAGGAGGCCGCCCGGATCGACGGGGCGAGCATCTTCCGTACCTTCTGGTCGGTGGTGCTGCCGATGGCGAAACCGGCGCTGATCACCCTCACCATCCTGTCGTTCCAGGGCTCCTGGAACGAGTTCCCGCACAGCCTGGTGTCGGTGCAGGACCCGGACCTGTTCACCCTGCCGCGCGGGTTGGCCGACCTGGTCAGCGGCTCGCTCGGCAAGGGCACCCAGTACCCGCTCAAGCTCGGCGCCGCGCTGCTGGCCACCATCCCGGTGGCGATCATCTTCGTGGTGTTCCAGCGGTACTTCGTCCGCGACGCCAACGACGGCTCGGACAAGGGCTGACCCGGTTCGGTGTGGCGGCCTCGACCCGGGGCCGCCACACCGGTCACTCGACCTTCTCGGCTGGCACGGCAACGTGCAGGCGCACCTGCGGCACCAGCATGTCGTCGACGTCCAGCGCGCGGGCCGCGCCGTCGGGCTCCCAGCCGGTGCTGGTGAGGAACGTGCGGGTCGCCTCGTCACCGTCGAACGCCCAGGCCACCGCCCGACTCATGCCGTCCTCCCGCCACAGGTCGACGGCGGCGGCGAGCAGCCGACTGCCGTGCCCGCGTCGACCCCAGCGCGGCTCGACCAGCAGGTCGGTCACCGCCGCCACGTCCGGGCCGAGCGCGTCGGCCGGCTCGCCCGGCGCCAACGCCTCGCCATCGGCCGGGCCGGAGGCGGCGAACCCCACCAGATACGATTGCTCGGCCTGTTCGACGGCGACCAGCACCCGGTGCGCGCCCGAGGGCGGCTCCAGCACCGCGGCGCTCCACCGCCGGGCGAGGAACGCCTCGTCCAGGTTGTCGAGCACATGCCGAGGGAGGATCCGGCGGTACGCGACCCGCCAGGTCGCGAGCTGGATGCGTGCGATCTCGCCGGCGTCCTCGGGACGCGCCGGGCGGACGTACCCGAGAGCCATGGGACGGAAGCCTACGCAGGGCGGGGGAGACGACGGTGGCGCAGGGTGCCAACAGGACGACCGCGCAGGTCGTCGGGGTGGTGGTGCTCGCCGCGGCGGTCACCGGGTTCCTCGCCGTCGCGGCCGTCCGGCACGGCTTCTTCGATCTGAAGGTCTACTACGGCGCGTTGACCTGGTGGGTGCACGACGGCGGGGAGATCTACGACTATCTCAAGCCGAACACCCAGTACGGCTTCACCTATCCGCCGTTCGCCGCACTGGTCATGCTGCCGATGGCGTACCTGCCCTGGACGGCCGCGATCGTGGTGAGCGTGCTCGCCAGCGTGGTCACCACCACTGTGGTGATCTGGTGGTTGGTCGACCCGATCGCCCGCCGCGTCGGCTGGACCCGGTGGTTCGCCCTCGCCGTGGCGCTCTGCCTGGCCGCCGCGTTCGAGCCGATGCGCGAGACGGTCAACTTCGGTCAGGTCAACACGCTGCTGCTCTTCCTGGTGGCGGTGGACCTGTTGCGACTGCTGCCGGCGGGCAGCCGGTGGACCGGGGTGGCGATCGGGCTCGCCACGGCGATCAAGCTGACCCCGGGCGTCTTCATCGTCTACCTGCTGGTGACCGGGCGCTGGCGGGCGGCGGTCACCGCCAGCGGCACAGCCGCCGGGGTTTCGCTGCTGGCCGGGGCGCTCTTCCCGGACGCGTCCCGGGAATTCTGGACCGAGGCGCTGTGGAACACCGGACGAGTCGGTGAGCTGGCCTTCGTCTCCAACCAGTCGCTGCGCGGCGTGGTCGCCCGGCTCGACCCGGAGCACCCGAGCACGCTGCTGTGGCTGCTGCTGGTGCTCGGCACCCTGGCGCTCTGGGCCTGGCGGTCCCGGGCCGCCGTCGCCGCCGGTGACGAGGCGACCGGCCTGGCGCTGACCGGCGCGGTGATGTGCCTGGTGAGCCCGGTCACCTGGGTGCACCACCTGGTCTGGCTGCTGCCCGGGTTGATCCTGCTGGTCGACAACGCGATGGCCGCGCCGGCCGGCCGCCGACGGCGGGTCCTGCTGATCGCCGCGACCATCGGGTACGCCCTGCTGATCAGCCGGACCGTCTGGTTCTGGGAGAAGGACTTCACCGGTGTCGACGGTTTCCTGGGCAGCAACGCCTACGTGTGGATCGGTCTGGCGTTGCTGGCCTTCCTGCCGATCCGCCGGTGGCTGACGCCGGGCGGGTCAGTGGTCGAGGCGGCCGGCGTACCGCAGCTCGACCAGCCCGACCGGCGGGCTCCCACCGGTCAGCGGCACCTGGTAGGTCGACCGCTCACCGTCCGCTGACAGCCCGACCCGCTCGCAGAACCGGCGGGCCCGCCGGTTCTCCGCCAGCACCCACGCCCGATACCCGGTCCAGCCCCGCTCGGTGAGCCCGGCCCGAGCGGCGGCCAGCAGCGCGACGGCGGTCCCGTCGCCCCAGCGGGCCGGCTCCACGTAGAGCGCCACCACCTCGCCGACCGTCGGGTCCAGGTCGTCCCGGTCCTGGTTGCGGCGGTACGGCCCGAAGGTGGTGAAACCCACGACCGACCCGGCCACCTCGCCGAGCACCGTGGTGAACGGGTGATCCGGATCGGCGGTGCCGACGTCCCGACGGCGCTGCGCCCAGGCCACCACGTTCAGCCGCCGGAGCACCTCGTCCGGCATGAAGCCGGCGTAGCCCGCCTGCCAGCCGTGCACGTGCACCCGGGCGACCGCTTCGGCGTCGTCCGGTTCCTCCCGGCGGATGGTCAGCATTGCACCGTTCTATGCCCCGTTGGCCATCACGTCCAGCTTCCCGCACCGGCGTCGTACCGATGAATTAGGGTCGCCGACGATGGCCGCACCAGAATCACTCTCGCTCGCCCAGGCCCGCCGCGTGGCGCTCGCCGCCCAGGGCTTCGCCGACCCGGCGCCGACCGGCGTGCCCACCCGCCGGCACCTACGCCGGGTGCTCGACCGGGTCGGGCTGATCCAGATGGACTCGGTAAACGTGCTGCGCCGCGCGCACTACCTGCCGCTGTACAGCCGGCTCGGGCCCTACCCGACCATGCTGCTCGACCAGGCCGCCTACCGCCGGCCGCGGGAGCTGTTCGAATACTGGGGCCACGAGGCGTCGCTGGTTCCGGTCGGGCTGCACCCGATGCTGCGCTGGCGGATGGCCCGGGCGCGCAGCGAATCCTGGGGCGGCATGCGGCGGATCGCCCAGGAGCAGCCCGCGCTGGTGGCCTGGGTCCGTGACGAGGTGGCCGCCCGGGGGCCGCTGACCGCGGCCGAGATCGAGCACGACGCGCCCCGGGAGACCGGCAACTGGGGGTGGAACTGGTCGGCGGTCAAGCAGGCCCTGGAGTTCCTGTTCTGGGCCGGCGAGGTGACCGCGGCCGAGCGCAGCACCTCCTTCGCCCGCCGCTACGACCTGCCGGAGCGGGTGCTGCCGGCGGCCGTGCTGGCCGCGCCCACCCCGACCGACGCCGAGGCGTACCGCACCCTGGTGGCACTCGCGGCGCGGTCGCTCGGGGTGGCCGCCGAGCCTGAGCTGCGCGACTACTTCCGGCTACCGGTGGCCGGTGCCCGGCAGGCCGTCGCGGAGCTGGCCGAGGCCGGTGAGCTGGTGCCGGTCACCGTGGCCGGCTGGCGTCAGCCGGCCTGGCTGCACGCGTCCGCCCGGCTGCCCCGGTGGGTTCGCGGCAACACCCTGGTCAGCCCCTTCGACCCGCTGATCTGGGAACGGGCCCGCACCGAGCGGCTCTTCGACTTCAGCTACCGGATCGAGATCTACGTCCCGGCACCACAGCGCGTCTACGGCTACTACGTGTTGCCCTTCCTCCAGGGCGAGCGGTTCACCGCCCGGGTCGACCTGAAGGCCGACCGCAAGGCCGGGGTGCTGCTGGTGCCGGCCGCCTGGGTGGAGCCCGGCGCCGACCCGGGGGAGACCGCCGTGGCGCTCGCCGCCGAGCTGTACCGGCTCGCCGGCTGGCTCGGCCTGGACGCGGTGGCGCCGCCCGCGGCCGGCGACCTGGCTGGTCCGCTCACCGCCGCGTTGGCCGGCGTGTCCGGTGTACCGTGAGCGCGTGACGAGCGCTCCCGGACCGGTCGACCAGCCGCAGCCCGCCACCCCCGGCGCGGTCCACCCGGCCGCCATGGCCGACGCTGCTCCCGATGGCTTCGGTCCCGGCGGGGCGGGTCCCGGGGGGTTGGGTCCCGGGGGGTTCGGTCCCGGCGGCGCGGGTTCCGGCGGCTTTGGTCCTGGCGGCTCAGGTCCTGGCGGCTCGGTTGCGCAGGGTTGGTCGACGACCCCACCGGGTGGCTACCCGGCGCCCGAGCCGGACCGGCTCACCCGGTTCGTGCTGCGGCTCTACGAACGGTCCCCGCGCTGGGCGGTGCCGCTGGCCGCGCTCGGCTGTGTCGCCGTCGGCATGGCCTACGCCCTGGTCAGCAACCCGACGCACGCCGACCCGGACGCCGCACCCAGCTGTCTGCTCAAGTTGACCACCGGGCTGGACTGCCCGGGCTGCGGTGGCACCCGAGCACTCTGGTACGTGCTGCACGGCGACCTGCCGGCCGCCGCCCGGCACCACTTCCTCTTCGTCTTCGCGCTGCCGTTCCTGGCGTACCTCTTCGTGGCCTGGGCGGGCAGCCAGGCGTTCGGTTGGCGACTGCCCGAGCTGCGGATCAGCTCGAAGGTCATCGGCGCTTTCCTGGGCGCGTGGCTCGCCTTCTCGGTGTTACGCAATCTGCCCTGGGCGCCGTTCACCTCGCTCTACGTCTGACCGCGCCGTCGCCTGACGCGTCGTCGCCTGACGTGCCGGTGCCCGACGTGCCGGTGCCTGGTCGCATGAGGCACTGGTGCCCGAATGCGCCGGCGCGCAGATGCGGGGCTCGGCCGGCATGCGCTGTTCGGGCGTCCTTTGGAGCTGATTCGTTTACGACATCAATGGCGGCCTCATCTGTTTTCCGCTGCCAGTGAATCGCTTTGCTCGGGCTGCTCGTATCGCCCTTGGGTCGTCGGGTCGCCCTCGGGTCGTCGGGTCGCGCTCGGGTCGTCGGGTCGCGCTCGGGTCGTCGGGTCGTTGCGTCGCGCTCGGGTCGTCCGGTGGTGTTCGGGTCGTCGCTTCGTTGGGTGGTGTTCGGGTCGTCGGCTCGTCGGGTGTTGCTCGGGTTGGTCGGGTCGCGTTCGGAACTTTTGGGTCGCGCTACAGCGCGCCGAGGGCTCGGCCGTGGCTGCCGAAAGTCCTGCGGCGCCCGCCATCTGCATGATCGACTCGGCATCCAGGAAACCGGGCCATCCACCCGATCCGGATACCCCGATTTCCAGGAACCCGAGTTGATCTCCCAGTGGGTAGCCGGACACCCACGCCCGAGCGCACGGCGGTCGACGCACCTCGCCTCAAGCCCGTACTCGATCCTTGATGTAGTGGTGTCGGACCCGGCGGATGCCGCTACATCGATGATGTTGCGCGATCTTGCGGGCGGAAGCTGCTGCCGGGCCGTTCGGGCCGTTCGGGCCGTTCGGGCCGTTCGGGCCGTTCGGGCCGTTCGGGCCGTTCGGGCCGTTCGGGTCGCTTGGGCCGCTGGGATCGCGCTTCGAGTCGCGCGGGTCGCTTGGCCGCTCGGGCCGCTCGGGTCGCTGGGGTCGCCGGGTTGCTGGGGTCACTCGGGCCACTTCGACCGCTTGAGTCGCTTGGCGGCTCGGGTCGCTTGGGCCGCTCAGGTCGCTGGGGTTGGCTGGGCGGCTGGGCGGCTGGGCGGCGCTCGAGCCTCGCTTTCTCGGGTTGGGAGCCCATTCGCCGGGGCCGATGTCGCAAACGATTCAGCTCCAAAGGACGCCGATGGAACTGTCCGTCCGGCCTCCGGCCTCCGGCCTCCGGCCTCGACCCTCGGGCCTCGGGCCTCGGGAATCGGGAATCGGGCCTCGGAATCGGACCCGGACCCGGACCGGGCGTCGGCGGCTCCGCCGCTGCCTGAGTGATCGACATTGCATGGGGCGCGCCTGAGTTGGGCCGGCCGGCACGGCACCACTAGAGTCCCAGGAATGCCGGACATGGTGCAGCCCCAGGTCAAGTTGATCGCGTGGACCCAATTCGCGGCCCCGGACGACGTGCCGTGGTCGACCGACGCGGAGGGCGGCCAGGCGCTCGCCGAGTTCGCCGGCCGGGCCTGCTACCAGTCCTGGAAGAAGCCGAACCCGGCGACCGCCACCAACGCCGGGTACCTGGCGCACATCCTCGAGGTCGGGCACCTGAGCGTGCTGGAGCACGGGTCGGTGACCTTTTACTTCACCGGGGTGTCCCGCTCCCTCACCCACGAGCTGATCCGGCACCGGCACTTCTCCTACTCCCAGCTCTCCCAGCGTTACGTCCCGGAGCGCGACGCGGCCATGGTCGAGCCGGCCGTCATCGCTGACGACCCGGAGCTGCACAAGAAGTTTGTCGAGGCCGCCGAGGCGAGCGTTCGGGCGTACACCGAGTTGCTGGAGGGCCTGGAGCAGCGCTTCTCCGACGAGCCGAACCCGACGCTGCGCCGCAAGCAGGCCCGGCAGGCGGCCCGGGCGGTGCTGCCCAACGCCACCGAGACCCGGATCGTGGTCAGCGGCAACTACCGGGCCTGGCGGCACTTCATCGCGATGCGGGCCACCGAGCACGCTGATGTGGAGATCCGTGAGCTGGCGGTGGAATGCCTGCGCCAGCTCCAGGGGGTGGCCCCGAACGTGTTCGCCGATTTCGTGATCTCCGCGCTGCCGGACGGCACCGAGGTGGCGGCCAGCCCGCACGAGGCGTCCTGAGCCCTTCCCCGGCAGGCCCCGGCTGGTCGTCCGCTAGGTTGGAGGGTATGACGCACGACCACCTCGACGCCGCGGCCCGACCGGCGTCCCGCCCCTTCGGCCGGCTGCTCACGGCCATGGTGAGCCCGTTCACCCCTGACGGTTCGCTCGACCTCGACGGTGCCGCCCGGCTGGCGAGCCACCTGGTCGACGAGCAGGGTAACGACGCGCTAGTGGTCAACGGCACCACCGGCGAGTCGCCGACCACCACCGACGCGGAGAAGGAACGCCTGATCCGGGCAGTGGTGGAGGCCGTCGGGGACCGCGCCAAGGTGGTCGCCGGGGTCGGCACCAACGACACCCGGCACACCATCGAGCTGGCCGCCGCCGCCGAGAAGGCGGGCGCACACGGTCTGCTGGTGGTCACCCCGTACTACAGCAAGCCGCCGCAGAGCGGCCTGCTGCGGCACTTCACCGCGGTGGCCGACGCCAGCGGCCTGCCGGTGATGCTGTACGACATCCCGCACCGCGCCGGCGTGCCGATCGAGACCGAGACGCTGGTCCGGCTCGCCGAGCACGGCCGGATCGTCGCGGTCAAGGACGCCAAGGGCGACCTGACCGCCGCCAGCTGGGTGACCAGCCGGACCAGCCTCGCCTTCTACAGCGGCGAGGACGCGCTCACCCTGCCGGCGCTGGCCGTCGGCTGCGTGGGCGTGGTCGGCACCTCGACGCACTTCACCGGGGCGCTGACCGCACAGATGATCGACGCGTACGACGCGGGGGACATGCCGGCCGCGCTTGCCCTGCACCGGCGGCTGCTGCCGCTGTTCACCGGCATCTTCCGCACCCAGGGCACCATCCTGGTGAAGGCGGGGCTGGCGTCGCTGGGCCTGCCGGCCGGCCCGGTGCGGCCCCCGCTGGTGGACGCCACCAACGACGAGATCGCCCAGCTGCGCGCGGACTTCGCGGCAGCGGGCCTGGAGCTGCCCGAATGATTGAACGACACGATGGGCGCCGAGTGACGGCGTCGCAGAATGAGGTGGACGCGTGACCGAGGCGCACATCGAGGCGGAGCTACCCCCGCCGCTGCCGGAAGGTGGCCTGCGGATCATTCCGCTCGGCGGGCTCGGCGCCATCGGCCGGAACATGACCGTCTTCGAGTACGACGGCAAGTTGCTGATCGTCGACTGCGGGGTGCTCTTCCCCGACGTCGAGCAGCCGGGGGTGGACCTGATCCTCCCCGACTTCGGTCCGATCCTGGACCGACTGGCCGACGTTCAGGCGATCGTGCTGACCCACGGCCACGAGGACCACATCGGCGCGGTGCCCTACCTGCTCGCCCACAAGCCCGACATCCCGCTGGTCGGCTCACAGTTCACCCTCGCCCTGGTCGAGGCGAAGTTGGCCGAGCGGCGGATCCAGCCGTACACGTTGACCGTGCGGGAGGGCGGCCGGGAGCGGCTCGGCCCGTTCGAGTGTGAGTTCTTCGCGGTCAACCACTCGATTCCGGACGCCCTCGCGGTGGCCATCCGCACCCCCGCCGGCCTGGTGCTGCACACCGGCGACTTCAAGATGGACCAGCTGCCGCTGGATGGCCGGATCACCGACCTGGCCGGTTTCGCCCGGCTCGGTGCCGAAGGCGTCGACCTGCTGCTGTCCGACTCCACCAACGCGGAGATCCCCGGTTTCGTCACCCCGGAGCGGGAGATCGGCCCGGTGCTCGACTCGATCTTCGCGAAGGCCAAGGGTCGGATCATCGTGGCCTCGTTCGCCTCGCACGTGCACCGCGTGCAGCAGGTCTTCGACTCCGCCGCCGAGCACGGCCGCAAGGTCGCGCTGATCGGGCGGTCCATGGTCCGCAACATGGGCATCGCCCGGGACCTCGGCCTGCTCAACATCCCGGCCGGCCTGGTCATCGGGATCGAAGAGGCGACCACGCTGCCGCCGGAGCAGATCGTGCTGATGTCCACCGGTTCGCAGGGTGAGCCGATGAGCGCGCTGGGCCGGATGGCCAGCGGCGACCACCGACACATCACCATCGCCCCCGGTGACACCGTCGTGCTGGCCTCCTCCCTGGTGCCCGGCAACGAGACCTCGGTCTACCGGGTGATCAACCGGCTCGCCCGGGCCGGCGCTGTGGTCGTGCACAAGGACGTGGCCAAGGTGCACGTCTCCGGGCACGCCCCCGCCGGGGAACTGCTCTACCTGCTCAACGTGGTCCGGCCCAGCAACCTGATGCCCGTGCACGGCGAGTGGCGTCACCTGCGTGCCCACGCCCGGCTCGGCATCGAGTCCGGGGTCGCCGCCGACCGGGTGGTGATCTGCGAGGACGGCGACGTGGTCGACCTGGTCGAGGGCCGCGCCAGCCTGGTCGGGCACGTGAAGAGCCGGTACGTCTACGTGGACGGCCTCGCCGTCGGTGACGTCAGCGAGTCGCTGCTCACCGAACGGCGGATTCTCGGTGACGGCGGTTTCATCGCCACCACAGTGGTGGTCGACTCGGTCACCGGCAAGGTGGTCGCCGGCCCGACGCTCTCCGCGAAGGGCTTCTCCGAGGACCCGGAGGCGTTCAACCCGGTGGTGCCGCTGGTCACCGAGGCGCTCAACCGGGCCGCGGCGGACGGCATCACCGACCCGCACCAGCTCCAGCAGATCGTCCGGCGGACCGTGGGGCGGTGGGTCAACGACAAGTACCGTCGTCGGCCGATGATCGTGCCCACCGTGGTCGAGGTCTGACCCACGCGTGACCGGCCCGGATGCTGTCGGGCGTACCGGCTCAGTTCCGGGCCAACCGGCGCCACAGCACCAGCAGCCCGGTGCCGAGCGCGACCAGCACCGCGCCGATGAGGCCGTACGTGCCGCCGGACGCCCCCGTGCGGGGCAGTTGCGCGGCCTCCGGCGTCGAGACGCCCGTCGGGGTGGGCGTGCCGCTCGGGCTGGCCGACGGCGACGTGGTGGCCTCGCCGGCACCCGAGCCGCCGGCCCCGCTCAGCCGCAGCGACACGGTGGTGTCCTTGTTGGTGTAGCGGTTGACGGGTGCGAGCGTGAGCTGGACCGTCTTCGTGCCCCCGGTGACCGCCAGTCGGACGTCGAAGGTGTCGGTGGCACCGTCGGCGAGCACGCGGCGCCGCAGGATCTCACAGCCCGGGCCGTTCGTCCGGCCGCTGTCGGCGCACTCCGGCGCGCTCACCCGCACGCCGGTCGGGGTGGTGACGAACACCGCGTAACCGCCGACGTCGAAGGTGCCGGTGTTCGTGATTTGCACCCGTACCGTCGTCGTCCCGTCGACCACCGGGGTGGCGGTGGCCCGCAGCCGCATGGACGTGCGGTCCGGCCAGTTGATCCGGAAGTCGGTGAACGCGTCGGTGACCCCCGCGGCGTTCCGGCCGGCGACGGAGCCCCACGCCTGCGACCCGAAGCGCGGCTCCGGGCTCGACGACGAGATCGACAGGCGGTACGTCCGGTCTCCCCGGGCCGGCAGTTCGGCGCCGCCGCAGAGCCAGTTCCTCGGCGCACCGCCGAGCACCCGGCAGTCCCCGTGGTCGTCGAGGTCGAACCCCGTAGGCAGGCGGAGCACGAAGAAGCCCTTCGCCGCCGTCGCACCCTGGTTGACCACCGAGACTTCCAGCGGACCGGCCGGGAACCACGGGTCGGTGCCCTTGAGGAAGACGAGGTCGGCCCGGGCCAGGATGGTCGGCGCGGCGGTTCCGGCCCTCGTGCTCGGCGAGACGGACGGGGTGGACGTGGCGGCAGCGGCCACGGTCGGTGCGGCGAGGGCGGACAGGGCGGACAGGGCGAGCACAGTGGCGGCGAGGAGGCCGGACCGGAGCAGGTGCTTCATGACGACTCCCGAGGGGGTTACGGTAGGTGACGCCGATACCACAGCCGTCCCGCACTCCCGGTTGCGTGCTGTCGGAAGCCGCACAGTCCGCGCGTCGACTGCAACCATCGGGCCCCGCAAAGTGTCACGGCAGGCCGGCGACCGCCTCGGCGTACGCGACGCCGGTGGCGATGGCGGCGTCCACCAGCACCCGGAGCTGCGCCGGCGCGACCCCGTGCGCCAGATCGGTGGCCACGTCGCCGGCCAGCACCAGCTCCTCGCCGAGGTCGTGTGCGTACGCCTTGGGCAGCAGCCGGTCGTGGTTCCACGCGTTGCAGAAGGCGTACGCCTCGGCGCGGCGGGCCGTTGGCAGCCGACGGTCGGCCATCGCGCGGGTGTGCAGCACCTCGCCCCGCTCGCCGGCCCGCCGGAACTGGATGACAGCGCCGTCCCAGTGGCCGATCACCGTGTCGTTCTCGTCCACCAGATAGTGGTCGCCACGCCCGTCCAGCACCGCGGTGATCAGGTCGACGGAGAGCGCCGCCAGCTCGCGGTCGTCGAACCCGGCGGCCTCGTCGGACAGCTCGGTGTCCGGCCGGTCGGCCTCGGCGTCGGTGGACAGCTGGACCGGTGCCGCCAGCGGGCGCTCGGCCAGCCAGGCGGCCATCCGTCCGGAGTGGTGCCCGGTGCCGTTGCGCGCGTCGAAGCTGCCGGCCAGCTCGCCGGCGACTCCGACCAGCAGCGCCCCGAGCGTGTTGACGTCCAGCTCGGCGGCCGGCCGCTCGCCGTGCGCCGGGCGTGGCATCGGCCGGCCACCCTGCCCGGCCTCGGTGGCCAACCCGCAGACCAGAGCCCCGGCGGCGGCGAATTCCATGGCGGCGAGGTCGTCGGTCGGCCGGTCCAACCGGGGCAGCTGCTCGGCCAGGATGCTCAGCCCTCGGTCCAGGTGCCCGCCCAACGCGCAGAACCGCAGGTGCGCGGCGAGGTACGGGAACGCCGCGCGTTCGTGCCGGTGCCGGCGGTACGCCCGCACGTGCGCCGCCGCCGCCCGCTCCGG
>NZ_JAEVHL010000157.1 GCF_016803395.1 Micromonospora tarensis
GCGGGCCACCGGCGCGTCGTCCACCGGCGGCCTCGGCCGGCACCCTCGCCCGGCCGGCACCCGGTGGCTCGACGGCGGCGGCACCGGCGAGGGCTGCACTGCTGGCGTCGAGTCGACGTTTCAGCGCGGCAATACCCTCCTGGGCCCGTTGCGCCTGGTCGAGCGCCTGGTTGCCGCGCTGGGCGGCAGCCACGATCTCGCTGCGCAGCTCCCGGCGGAGCCCTTCGATCTCGTCCAGCAGCTCGTCGGTCCGCGCCGAGTCGCCCGCCCCGTCCGGTCGCAACGCGATGGAGAGGCCGATCAACACCACCGCGACGATGGCGAGCACCGCGGCGAAGCGCAGCGGGCCGTTGCCGTCGGCGACCAGCAGGATCAGCGCCGCCACCGGGGCGAGTCCCACGCCCGCCCAGAAGAGCATGGTCAGCAGCGGTGGTTGACGCCGGACGTCAGAGGTGACCGGGGCTGGCATGGCTGTGCAGCCTACCGAGGATGGGCAGCGGAGGGAACGGGTCCCCGGACGCGCGGACGCCCCCGCCCGGACCGGGCGGGGGCGTCCTCAGCACGCTCGTGGGGAGGTTCAGCTGGTGGCGAAGGCGCCGTCCGAGGAGAAGATCAGGCCCACGCTGATCGAACCGTCGCGCAGACCGCTCTTGGTCAGCGGTCCGCCCTGGTCCAGGGAGGAGAACTTGCCCACCGACAGCCCGTACGTCTTCTCCAGACCCGGCTTGCAGAACGGGCGCTGCTCGCACTCCGGCGGGCCGCCCAGCACTGTCGCGCTGCCGGAGCACTTCGCGGCCAACTCGGAGAGGGTGCGAACGCCGTACTTGTCGGCGAAGGCCTGGGTGACCGCGAAGGCGTTCTGGTCCTGGGCCGCCGCCGGGGCACCGAAGGTGATGCCGACCTTGTCGCCCTCGGGCTTGAGCGCGGACACCGTCGTGTTGATGTCGGGCGACGAGACCGGCTGGGCGTTCTGACCGTTGGCCTTGGTGTTGAGGAACTCGGCCATGGTCGCCGCGTACTCCGGGACGACCTGGATCTCGCCCTTCTCCAGGGCGGGCTCGTAGAGCTCCCGGTTGCCAATCTGCTGCACCTTGACCTGGTAGCCGGCGGCGGTGAGCGCGATCCGGTACAGCTCGCCCAGGATCTGGCTCTCGGCGAAGTTGCCGGCGCCCACAGTGATGTCGCCGCCCGACCCCCTGGCGATGCCCGCGGTGAGGTTGTTGGCGGTCGCGAACTCCTCCGCCGCCACCTTGGGGGTCTTGCGCTCGTCGTTGACGGCCTTGTTGAGCTGGATCAACTTCGGAGTGTCCAGCGCGGCGGAGACCTTGTCCAGCGCGGCGATCAGCTGCGGGTTGGCCGCCTTGCTGTTGACAGCGGGGATGACGTTGTCCGAGTTCTGCAGCTTCTTGTCGTCCTGCAACGCGATGAGCTGCTGCCCGGCGACCGGTGCGCAGCCGGCGCCGGAGGCGTTCGGCTTGGGTGCGTCGGTGCCGGACGAACCGGCGTCACCACAACCGGTGAGGAGTGCCGCTCCGGCGATGGCGCTTACCGCCCCGATCGCCAGACGTGTACGTGCGCGCATGTGCCGCCCGCCTTCCGTGTCCCGGCGCGACCCGTCCCGGGCCGGCCGCGTGTCCGACGGGCGATCCTGACTGTCGGCCACCCGCGAATATCCACCCAACATGCTCCGCAACCGACCGACAACCTGAGGTGGACTTCGTCACCGCATCGTCACCGACCGGACCGGCGTGGGTCGCCAGGTCGACGCCGGCTCACCCGGACGGGTCAGGCGTTTCCGGTGGCGTCGGCCGGCCGGGGCCGACCCAGCCGCTGCCGTCCGCGCCGCAGCGGTCGGGGGGTGACCAGTCGCTCGACGCCGCCGAGGACCACCTCGGCCAGCAGCGCGAGCCCGGCCACCAGCACACCGCCGGCGACGATCTGGCCGCCGCCGGCCGCGATACCCAGACCGAACCCGGTCCGGATGATCTGTCCAAGGCCACCGCCGTTGACGAACGAGGCCAGCGCCGCGGTGGCGATCACCTGGACCGCCGCGGTCCGGAACCCGGCGGCGAGATACGGCACCGCGAGCGGCAACTCCACCCGGCGCAGCAGCTGGCCACCGGAGAGACCCATGCCACGGGCCGCCTCGCGGGCCTCCGGGTCCACCTGCCGCACCCCGGTGTACGCGTTGGCCAGCAACGGTGGGACGGCGAAGACGGCCAGCGCCACCACGACCGGCGTCTTCCCGAACCCGCTGGCGAACACCACCGGCAGGATGGTCAGCAGCGCCAGGGTGGGGATGGCCAGGGTGGCGTTGGACACCAGCACCACCACGCCGCCACCCCTGCCGACGTGCCCCAGCCAGAGGCCGAGCGGCCAGGCCACCAGGCAGCCGAGCGCCACCGCCAGGGCGGAGATGGTCAGGTGCTCGCCGAGCCGGTCCAGCATGCCGCCGGGGTTGGTCCAGTTCAGTGGGTCGTTGATCCAGACGATGGCCTGGCCGACCGGGTTCGCCGCGACGGTCACCGTGCCCTCCCGGTGGACCACGGGGTCACCAGCCGGGCGACCAGGATGAGCAGCAGGTCGAGCACGACCGCGAGCGCCACGCAGAGCAGGGTGGCGGTCATGATCTCGGCCTTGTAGAGATTGTTCTGGAACCCCGCGAAGATCAACTGCCCGAGGCCGCCATGCCCGACCAGCACCCCGACCGTGACCAACGCCACAGTCGAGACGGTCGCCAGTCGCACGCCGGTCACGACGCCGGGCAGCGCCAGCGGCAGGTCGATCCGGAACAGTCGACCCCACCTGCCGTAACCCATGCCCTCGGCGGCCTCGCGAACCTCCGGGGGCACCTGGTTGAGGCCAGCCACCACGTTGCGCACGATCAGCAGCAGCGCATAGAGGACCAATCCGACCAGCACCGTGGTCGTTCCGGTGCCCAGGTAGGGCGCGATGAACGCGAAGAGCGCCAGCGACGGGATGGTGTAGACCACCCCGCTGACGGCGAGGATCGGACCGGCGAGCGGGCGGACCCAGTACGCCAGCACCGACAGCGGCACCGCGATCAACACCGCGATCAACACCGCCCGCCCGGTGAGGGAGGCGTGTTCCCGCACCGCGGCCAGGATCGTGTCAGAGTTGTCCCGCACGTACTGCCAGGAGAACCAGGGGTTACCCGGGTCGGCCCGGTAGCTCAGGCGGAAGGACATACGTGGACGTTACCCCGGAGGCTACCGACGTGGCCCGATCCCCTCGTGCGGCGTCGATCTCGCTACAGGGCATCCATAAGCGCTATCCGAACGGCACCGAAGCCGTCCGGGAGCTGAGCCTGGACGTCCGTGCCGGCGAGTTGGTGGTGCTGATCGGCCCGTCCGGCTGCGGCAAGTCGACAGTGCTGCGCATGATCAACCGTCTGATCGAACCGACCGGCGGCCGGATCACCCTCGGCGACGAGGACGTCACCGACGTCGACCCGGTGTCGCTGCGCCGCCGAATCGGCTACGTGATCCAGAATGTCGGCCTCTTTCCACACCAGACGGTCCGGGCCAACGTGGCCACCGTGCCGGGTCTGCTCCGCTGGCCCAAGAGCCAGACCCGGGCCCGGGTCGACGAGCTGCTCGACCTGGTCGGGCTGGAGCCGGCCGAGTTCGGCGGTCGCTACCCGCACGAGCTGTCGGGCGGCCAGCGGCAGCGGGTCGGCGTGGCCCGCGCACTCGCCGCCGACCCGGTGGTGCTGCTGATGGACGAGCCGTTCTCGGCCGTCGACCCGATCGTCCGGGCCCGGCTCCAGGAGGAGTTCCTCCGCCTCCAGGCCGAGGTCCGCAAGACGATCGTGCTGGTCACCCACGACCTCGACGAGGCCGTCCGGCTCGGCGACCGGATCGCGGTGCTCTCCGAGGGCGGGCACCTGGAGCAGTACGACACGCCGGCCGCGTTGCTCGGCGCGCCCGCCACCCCGTTCGTCCGCGAGTTCGTCGGCGCCGACCGGGGCATCCGCCGGTTGGCGGTCACCCCACTCGACCGGGGGTCGCTCGAGCCGGTGCCCGGCGACGCCGCGGCGGACCTGCCCACCGTCGCACTCGACGGCTCCGCGTACGACGCGCTGGCGGTGCTGCTCACCTCCGGGCGGGACCAGCTCGTGGTGACCGACTCGGGCCGACCGGTGGGCACGCTCACCCGACAGCGCCTGCTCGACCTCGGCCGCCCGACGAGTTGACCCGTTCAGGGTTGGTCGACCCTCGGGTCAGGCGCGGCCGCCGAGGCTGGCGGTGCCGATGATCCACCCGGTGAGGAAGCCGTAACCGGCGCCGGTGCTGGCGTCCTGTAGAGCGCCCAGCAGGGACGGGGTCGGGCCGAGCAGCGCCGCGAGCACGGCGGCGAGCCCGGCGGCCAGCACGTACGCGGCCCAGCCGGAGAAGAACTGACTGACCGAGCCGGGCACCCGGGCCACCTGGGCGGCGGGCAACAGGTAGAGCAGACCCACCGCGAAGACCACCACCAGCACGGCCCGCAGGTCGGCGGCGAACAACCCGCCGGCCTGCCCGTCCGCGTCGAGCCGCCAGGCCGGCCAGGCGAGCAGGCGCACGTAGAACGCGGCGGCGGACTCCGGGTCGGTCTGCGTGCCGGCCCAGCCGGTGAACGCCGGGCTGCCAGCGATGCCGACCAGCAGCAACACGGCGAGCGCGCCGGTGCCGGCCGCCGTGCCGTAACGGCCGACCGGGCCGGAACGGTGCAGGAGCGACGAGATACGCCCAGACCCCGAACCGGTCGCTCGGACGGACCTGGACTGCCCCGAGCGGCTCAGTGCTTCATCAGGTAGTCGATGAAGGCCGCCCGCAGCAGCGGCGCCGCCTCCTCATACCCGTGACCGGTCAGCTCGCGCCACAGCGCGTTGGCCTCGTCGATGGTCGGGCCGATCGAGTTCGGCGCGCCGTCCAGCACCGTGGCCTCGTCCGCGTTCGGCAGGTGGCGCAGCACCGACCAGTAGAACCCCACGTCGCGCCGCTCCCGGGCGAGGGCGAACGCCCGCTCCCGCAGCTCCTCGGTGGACAGCGCGTCAAGCTCCTCGAACGAGGCTCCGCCGGGGGTGGCGGCAGGTGTGTCGGTCATGTCGCCGAGCCTAACGGTCGAGATCAGCTCCGGCTCGGCGGACGCGACGCGGCTCACCGTTCGTCGCTGTCCCACCGGCGCGGGCTGTCCTCCCACCGCTGGTCCCGCCACGGGTCGACCGGTTGGGGTGCGGCCTGCGTCGGCAGCGCGGGAGGCCAGTTGTCGGCCGGTTGCGGCTGCGGCGTGGTCCAACCCGAGCTGATCGTGCCGTCGCTGACCGGCTCGGGCCGGTCGGCGCTGCTACCCGCGCGGGGCCGCCCGAACGTCTCGACCAGCCGGGTGACCAGCAGACCGACGCCGAGCGCTGCCCCGCCGACCGCCCAGTTGCTCAACGTCCAGCCCCGCTCCGGCGCGTACACCTGGAAGACGGCGACCAGGCTGACCGCCAGCACGGTGCCGCACACACCGCCCCGACGCCCGTACGCGCTGGTCCCGGCGAGCAGGGCCACGCCGATCGCCAGCACCGTCCAGTCCAACCCCGAGGTGGGCGCCACCGGCCCGGGATCGTTGGCGGCGAGCAGCACGCCGGCCAGCGTGGCGAGCACCGTGGAGACGACAAGCGCGACGGCGGTGACCACCGCGGCCACCGCACCCCGGCGAAGGGCCGGATCGGCCACCGGCCGGTAGCGGCCGACCAGCCGACGGATCGCCCGGATCGCACCGAACAACCCACCGAGGACGGCCACCGCGGCGAAGCCGGCGAAGAGGTATCCGGCACTGCGCCCGGGGTCGTAGCCGCCCTGCACCAGCACGGGCGCGGACCGGCGTTCGATGAACACCACCACCCCGGCCGCGCCGGCCAGACCGCCGGTGATCACTGGGTACCGGCCGAGCCCGCCCCCGGCGGTGCCACCGGCGCCGGTGTCCACCCCACCGGCCGGGACGACGGTGCCACCCTCGGCGTCGCGGCGCAGTTCGGCGGTGAGCCCGCCCTGCTTCGCGTCGAGCACCAACAGGGAGTAGACCGCGCCGCCGGTGAGCCGCACCTCCGCGTCGGTGCTCGGCCCGCCGGCACCCGTCAGCCGCAGCCGCCAATTGCCCGGCTCGACCTGCTGGTACTCGGTGGTGGTGGCGAACTGCACCCCGTCGGCGATCATCGGACCGTCGGCGGCGGCCACGTCCAGCACCGGGGTCCGCACGGATGCCTGCACGACCCGCACCTTGGCGCGGCCGTCGGTGGGGGCGCTGAGATCGTCGTTGAGCACCCGCAGGCCCAGGTCGGCGTGCCGGCCGACCCCGGCCACCGTGTAGGCGCTGCCGCTGGTCACGGCGACCTCGGTGGTGAGCACCGGAGGATCGCTGGCGGGCGCGCCGGCCTCGCGCATCGCCACCGCGTACCGGCCCGGTGGCAGCTTCAGGTAGTCGGAGACCACGCCGTAGCCGACGCCGGGAAAGACCTGCGGCTGCGGGGCGTCCGGCGCGGCCAGGTAGACGTCCACCGCCGGGGTGTCGGGGGAGAGGTGCGCGAGCCGGACGTAGCCGACGGTGTCCGCGGCGCTGGCCGGTGCGGGCGTGCCGGCGGCGGTGAGTGCGGTGCTGAGCAGGAGCGCGCCGGTGCCGGCCAGCAGCCGGCGGGGCACGGTACGGAGCGTGTGCATGTCGCCTCCGGGGGCACGTTCGGTGAGCGGGCTGCAACCCAGAGAGAAAGGGTCCCGTGTACGGGACTACGACGCAAGTTGCCACGTCGATGTTTCTTGCCATGGCGCGCCGTCGGGGGTGCCCCTGTCCCCGCCGCCACCCCGCAGGTTGCCGGTGACACCTGGGCCCGCCGAAGTGCCGTCGGAGAGCGAGGCAGGGGCCGACGGGAGCGGCTGTGCTCGCCTATCCTCGGGCGATGCGGGATCGCCGGGTGGCGCTGGCGTGGACGGCCTTCGTCGTCGTCGCGCTGGTGTCCTGTGTGCTCGTCCTGAACCGCCCGGACCGCCTCTCCGACCTGCACATCTACTACGGGGCGCTGACCGACCTGCACGCTGGCCGGCCGCTGTACGGGTACGTGGCGGCGAATGGCGGGCCGTTCACCTATCCGCCGTTCGCCGCACTGGTGCTGGGCCCGATCACGGCCGTGAGTGAGGGCGTACTGCGGGGGATCTGGCTGGTGGCGACGTGCCTGGCGGTCGTCGCCGTCGCCGGGGCGGTAGGTGCCGCGCTGACCACCCGGCAGTCCCGGCGACCGCTCGTGGTGGCGGTGGCGGCCACGGTGCTGATGCTCTCCGCGCCGGTGCAGAGCAATCTGCGCTTCGGCCAGGTCAGCATCTTCATCGTGCTGATGGCCCTGGTAGACGGGATGGGCCTGGTGCCGCCCCGGCTGCGCGGGATGTTGGTCGGGATCGCCTCGGCGATCAAACTGACCCCGTTGCTGTTCGTGGTCTACTTCCTCGCCACGGGCCGTTATCGCGACGCCGGCCGGGCGGCGGGGACGTTCCTGGCCTGCGCGGGGCTCGGCGCGGTAGTGCTGCCCACCGAGAGCTGGACGTACTGGACCGAGGCCGTCCGGCAGACCTCGCGGATCGGCAATCTGGCCTCGCTGGGCAACCAGTCGCTGCACGGGATGTTGCTGCGGGTCGGCGTCGACGAGCCGACGCTGCCCCTGCTCTGGGCGGGCCTGGTGGCGCTGATCTGCGCGGTGGCGCTGCTGCGGGCCCGCCAGTTGACGGGGCAGGGCCGGCCCGGGCACGCCGCGGTGCTCGTCGGCTGCGCCACCGTGGCCGCTTCGCCGGTGTCCTGGACCCACCACCAGGTATGGCCGGTGCTCGCCGCGATGCTGCTGATCGGGGCGTCCGGCATCGCCCAGCGGGCCGCCGGCGTGGCGCTGCTCGCGGCCACGGTGGTCTCGTTGGGCGCGGTCCTCGGCCCGATCTCGACCCGACCCGGCGTGCAGTTCCTGTTCGAGAACGCCCGCGCCGTCGGCGTGTGCCTGCTGTGCCTGGTCGGCTTCGGCGGTGCCGCCGTCGCCGCCCAGCGGGCGAGCGGACGACCAAACGGCGGGCGTGCCTGGCTGCGGGTGGGCGTCACGGCAACGGTGGCGGTCGCGTTCTTCGCCGTGCAGCCGCTGCCGGCGGGTGCCGACCCGACCTTCAAGGCGTACACCCTCGACGACGTGGTCAACCCCCGGTACTTCTTCGTCTGCCGGGGGCCCGCCGACTGCGCCGGGTACGCCACCGACGCGCCGGTCACCTTCGACACCCGTGCCGAGAAGACCAAGGTCCGGGTCAACGGCGTGGTCTCCGCGCAGGTGACCGCCTGGCGTACTACTCCGCCCCGGGCGGGGCGCCCCGGATCATCCCGCTGCTCGCCGCCTACCCGGGCATCCGGACGTTCTCGTTCCGGGCGGCGACCATGGCTCAGGGGCGACTTGTCGCGTACGCCGCCGACGGCCAGCCGATCGCCAGCTACGACGACGAACTCGCCGCCGCCCTCCGCGCTACCGCCCGGTAGGCGGTCGCCGGAGGGCGGCGGCGGTGCTCAGCGGGTGGCGGCGGCCAGGGCGGCGCGCAACTTCTCGACACCGCACGGTGCCGGGTGTTCCCAGTCGGTAGGCGAGGCCGAGTAGAGCGTGCCGTACGCCGGGGTGTCCGGCTGGTAGCGCCACCCCTCGGCCAGCGGACCGACGTCGACAGTGTCGTAGCCGATCCGGTCCAGGAACGCTGTCACCTCGGCCTTCGCGGCGGCGTCGTCACCGGCGACGGCGAGCGCGCTGCGGTCGGCGGCGCCGGACGGCCGAGGGAGCGCGGCCAGGCCCTTGAAGTAGATGTTGTTGAAGACCTTGACCACCCGCGCGTCCGGCAGGTGCCGCTGGAGCAACTCGCTGCTGGTGATCTCGCCCGAGTCCAACTCCGGGAACGCCCCGTCGCGCTGCGGGTAGTAGTTGTTGGTGTCGATGACGACCTTGCCGGCCAGCGGCTGCACGGGCACCGCGCGGTACGCCTTGAGCGGCACGCTGACCACCACCAGGTCGCCGACCTGTGCCGCGTCCTGGGCGGTGCCGGCGCTGGCGTGCCCACCCAGCTCGTCGACGAGTTCCTTCAACGTCTCCGGGCCGCGCGAGTTGCTCAGCACCACGTCGTAACCGGCGTCCACCGCCAGCCGGGCCACGGTGCCGCCGATGTTGCCGCTGCCGATCAGTCCCACAGTTGTCATGCTCGTTCCCAACTCCGTCCACCCGCGACGAATTCCCGACCGGGCTGGTGGGTTATCCGGTTGCCGCGCCGCCGGCCGGCTGCGCACACTGCCGGGCATGCGCTGTCTCGTCGAGGATCTCGCGGCCTTCGCCGGCACCGCGGGCGCCTGGTTGCGCCGCGAGCCCGTCCTGCACAACGTACTGCTCACGCTCGTCGCCGACCGGCTCTCCGGTGACGTGCCACTCTCCGGTGACGAGCGGTTCGTGCGGGTGGTCGACGGCGGGGTGACGGTGGGCGCGGCGGTGTGGACGCCGCCGCGCGGGCCGCTGCTCGGCGCGGTGCCGGTGGCGGCCGCGCGATCGCTGGCCGAGCACTTCGTCCGGGCGGCGCCGCCGCTGGTCGAGGTGCACGGCCCGGTCCCGGCCGTGGTGGAGTTCGCGCGGTGGTACGCCGATCGCGCCGGACGGCTGGCCGTACCCGGAACGGCGCAGCGGATCTTCCAGCTGGACGCGGTCCGGCCGCCGACCCGGGTACCCGGACACGCCCGACCGGCGACCGCGGCGGACCGTGACCTGCTGGTGGCCTGGGCGGCGCGTACGCCGCGGAGGTCACCCCCGACCGGCGGCTGGACCTGTCCGGGCAGGTGGACGCCCGGCTGCCGCACGGGGATCTGCTCTGGATCTGGGAGTGGGCCGGCGCGCCGGTCTCGGTGGCGTGGCTGAGCCGGCCGGTGGCGGGCGTGGTCCGGGTCAGCGGTGTCTACACGCCACCCGAGCGGCGCGGGCGCGGCTTCGCCGGTGGCTGCGTCGCGCACGTCAGCCAGTACGCGCTGAGCGCCGGCGCGACAACCTGCACCCTCTACACCGACCGGGCCAACCCCACCAGCAACCACATCTACCAGGCCGTCGGCTACATCCCCGTCGCCAACGCAGCCCAGTGGCGCTTCCCCCTGGCCCCCCGACCCCCGTCCGCCGAGCGGTGATCAAGAGGTTTGCGGGCCCTGAGCCGACGTGAAGCTCTTGATCACCGGCTGTCAGGCGGGGAGGACCTTGTCGATCGCGGCGCGCAGGTCGTCGGAGTCCGGGGTGACCGTGGGGGCGAAGCGGGCGGCGACAGTGCCGTCCGGGGCCACCAGGAACTTTTCGAAGTTCCACCGGATGTCTCCGGCGTGCCCGTCGGCGTCCGGGGTGTTCACCAGCGCGGTGTAGAGCGGGTGCCGGTTGGGGCCGTTGACGTCGACCTTCTCGGTCAGCGGGAAGGTCACCCCGTAGGTGACCTGGCAGAAGTCGCTGATCTCGGCGGCGCTGCCCGGCTCCTGCCCGGCGAACTGGTTGCAGGGCACGCCGAGCACCACCAGGCCACGGTCGGCGTAGCTGTCGGCGAGCGACTGGAGGCCGGCGTACTGCGGGGTGAGGCCGCAGCGGGAGGCCACGTTGACGACCAGGAGCGCCCTGCCGCGGTAGCGGGCCAGGTCCACCGGGCCGCCGTTGAGGGCGTCGATCGGGATGTCGAAGACGGTCATGGTCCGAGGCTACGTGGCGGCTGTCGGGGCGTCGGGCCGGGGCGCGGGGGCACTCCGTGCACCAGGAGAAATCGAAACATGCGCATCTTGACGAAGTGATGACACCGTGAGTACCGTCTCACCAATCTCTTTTGGAAAGTTTCCTAACAGTTCGGGAGACGCCTCATGAAAAGATCGCTCCGCCGGGCCCTCTGGGCCGGTGCCGTGGTTGCCGTGACCGTCGCAGCGGTGCCGATGACCACCGCGTTCGGCGCCGGCACGGTCACCACCACCTTCACCAAGGCGCAGGACTGGGGGACCGGTCACGAGACGAGGGTGACCGTCACCAACGGCTCCAGCGCCGCCGTCACCACCTGGCGCATCGAGTTCGACCTGCCGTCGGGCACCACGATCAGCAGCTCCTGGGACGCCGACGTGACCAGCAGCGGCAACCACTACGTCGCGGTCAAGAAGAGCTGGGGCGGCCCGATCGCCCCCGGCGCCTCGTTCAGCTGGGGCTACAACGGCACCGGTGCCTACAAGGCGCCGCTGAACTGCACCATCAACGGTGCCGCGTGCGGCGGCGGGACGACCCCGCCGACCACGACTCCGCCGACCACCACGCCACCGACGACGACGCCGCCCACCACCCCTCCGCCGACCACCCCGCCGCCGAACCCGGGTGCCAAGAAGGTGGTCGGCTACTTCGCCGAGTGGGGTGTCTACGGGCGCAACTACCACGTCAAGAACATCCAGACGAGCGGCTCGGCCGCCAAGCTGACCCACATCCTGTACGCCTTCGGCAACACCACCGGCGGCCGCTGCGCCATCGGTGACAGCTACGCCGACTACGAGAAGGCGTACACCGCGGCGGACAGCGTGGACGGCGTCGCCGACACCTGGGACCAGCCGCTGCGCGGCAGCTTCAACCAGCTGCGCAAGCTCAAGCAGCTGAACCCGCACCTCAAGGTGATCTGGTCGTTCGGCGGTTGGACCTGGTCCGGCGGCTTCACCCAGGCCGCGCAGAACCCGGCCGCCTTCGCCGAGAGCTGCTACAACCTGGTCGAGGACCCGCGCTGGGCGGACGTCTTCGACGGCATCGACGTGGACTGGGAGTACCCCAACGCCTGCGGCCTGACCTGTGACAGCAGCGGCCCCAACGCGTTCAAGAACGTGATCGGCGCGCTGCGGTCGAAGTTCGGGTCCAACGCCCTGGTCACCGCCGCGATCACCGCGGACGGCAGCAACGGCGGCAAGATCGACGCTACCGACTACGCCGGCGCGATCGGCAACCTCAACTGGCTGATGCCGATGACCTACGACTACTTCGGCGCGTTCAACGCGCAGGGTCCGACCGCGCCGCACTCGCCGTTGACCTCGTACACCGGCATTCCGCAGCAGGGCTTCAACTCGGACGCGGCGATCCAGAAGCTCAAGAGCAAGGGCGTCCCGGCCAACAAGCTGCTGCTCGGCATCGGCTTCTACGGCCGGGGCTGGACCGGGGTCACCCAGGCCGCCCCGGGCGGCAGCGCCACCGGCGCGGCACCGGGCACCTACGAGGCGGGCATCGAGGACTACAAGGTCCTCAAGAACACCTGCCCGGCCACCGGCACGATCGCCGGCACCGCGTACGCCAAGTGCGGCAGCAACTGGTGGAGCTACGACACCCCGTCGACCATCAACGGCAAGATGACGTACGCGAACAACCAGGGCCTCGGTGGCGCGTTCTTCTGGGAGCTCTCCGGTGACACCAGCAACGGTGAGCTCATCGGCGCCATCAAGGGCGGTCTCGGCTGAGCCGAGCGCCGACGCACCACCCACACGGCGGGAAGGGGCCCGCACCGCCCCTTCCGCCCGTGCCACAGCGGCCCGGTCGACGCCCAGCGTCGGCCGGCGCCGCCGTTGGGATCGGCCCGCCCCATGTGGCAGACTCGCGGCTCGGCACGTCTCGATGGCACCGTCGACGGAGGTGATCATGCGCCCGACCCACCGCAGGCTGGCGGCGACCGCCGCGGGGCTGGTGCTGCTGCCGGTCGCACTGGTCGGCTGCGGGATCGGCGGCGGGGACGCCGAGGAGGAGTCGGCCGCCAAGCCGGCCCGGGTGCCCGCCGATGAGGCCGCCACCCGCTCCCGTGAGCGCGTGCAGGCGTACCTCGACGCGATGACCGCCAAGGACGTGGCCGCCGGCCGCAGCCAGCTCTGCGCCCTGTTGCAGGACGGCTTCGACCTGGGAGCCACCAGCCCCAACGGTGACTTCGCCGATCACTTCCAGGTGCCGGAGGCGGCCATCACCGGCGTCCAGTCCGGTCCGCTCGGGCAGGAGGTCAGCGTCTCGGTCTCGGTCCGCGTCGGCAAACGCACAGTCGTCCGGCCACTGGTGTTCACCGTCACCCGCGACGGCAGCGACTGGTGCATCGCCGGGGAGACGCCGGACGACGCGGCGGTCGCCAGCCCACAGCCGAACGGTCTGGTCCCCTCGCCCGCGTCCTGACCGGCGCCCGGCGGATTGATCTCCCATCTGCCGGAACCGTCCCCCTCGCCGCCCGGGCACCGCGACGGTCGCCGTACGCTTTCCGTCATGCGCCATGAGTGGCACCAGCTGAGCCATCCCGGAGTGGGCAGTCCGGGCCTGCAGACCAGCCGCCCGACCGTCGACTCCGCCGAGGACGCCGCGCTCGGCCTGGACCGCTGGCGGGAGCTGCCCCGCGAGCAGGTCCCGCCGTGGTCCGACCCGGCCGCCGTCGCCGAGGTCTGCAAGGTCCTCGACACCGTGCCCTCGGTCGTCGCGCCCTACGAGGTCGACCAGCTTCGGCAGAAACTCGCCCTGGTCTGCGAGGGCAAGGCGTTCCTGCTCCAGGGTGGTGACTGCGCCGAGACGTTCGCCGACAACACCGAGAGTCACCTGCTGGCCAACGCCCGCACCCTGCTCCAGATGGCGATCGTGCTCACCTATGGCGCGTCGCTGCCGGTGGTCAAGGTCGCTCGGGTCGCCGGCCAGTACACCAAGCCACGCTCGCTGCCCACCGACGCCCGCGGCCTGCCCGCCTACCGCGGCGACATGATCAACTCGTTGGAGGCCGACCCGGCCGCCCGGGTCGCCGACCCACAGCGCATGATCCGCGCGTACGCCAACTCGGCGGCGGCGATGAACATGCTGCGGGCGTACCTCGCCGGTGGGCTCGCCGACCTGCACGCGGTGCACGACTGGAACAAGGGCTTCGTGAAGAACTCCCCGGCGGGGGAGCGCTACGAGGCGATCGCCCGGGAGATCGACCGGGCGCTGGCCTTCATCCGGGCCTGCGGGATGACCGACGACGAGGCGCTGCGCACCGTCACCCTCTACTGCTCCCACGAGGCCCTGGCCCTGGAGTACGACCGGGCCCTCACCCGGGTCTCCGACCGTCGGGCGTACGGGCTCTCCGGGCACTTCCTCTGGGTCGGCGAGCGCACCCGGCAGATCACCGGCGCGCACATCGACTTCATCTCCCGGATCGCCAACCCGATCGGCGTCAAGCTCGGCCCGACCACCTCCCCGGACGAGGCGATCGAGCTGTGCGAGAAGCTCAACCCGGACAACATCCCCGGCCGGCTCACCCTGATCAGCCGGATGGGCAACCACCGGGTGCGCGACGCTCTGCCGCCGATCGTCGCCAAGGTCACCGCCGCCGGCGCGAAGGTGGTCTGGCAGTGCGACCCGATGCACGGCAACACGCACGAGTCGTCAAACGGCTACAAGACCCGGCACTTCGACCGGATCGTCGACGAGGTGCTCGGCTACTTCGAGGTGCACCGGGGGCTGGACACCCACCCCGGTGGCCTGCACGTCGAGTTGACCGGCGAGGACGTCACCGAGTGTCTCGGCGGCGCCCAGGGCATCGAGGATCTCGACCTGCCCGACCGGTACGAAACCGCCTGTGACCCACGACTGAACACCCAGCAGTCGTTGGAACTGGCCTTCCTGGTAGCGGAGATGTTGCGTGGCTGACCTTGTTGACCTGCGATCCGACACGGTGACCCGGCCCACCCCCGGGATGCGGGAGGCGATGGCCACCGCCGAGGTCGGTGACGACGTCTACGGCGAGGACCCGACTGTCAACGCCCTCGAAGCCGAGGTCGCCGCGCTGTTCGGGCACGAGGCGGCGCTGTTCGCCCCGAGTGGCTCGATGGCCAACCAGATCGCCCTGCAACTTCTGGTGCCGCCCGGCGACGAGCTGCTCTGCGACGCCGACGCGCACGTGGTCACGTACGAGATCGGGGCCGCCGCCGCGTACGGCGGCATCTCCTCGCGGACCTGGCCCGCGGTCGGCGCGGACATCGACCCGGAGGTGGTGGCCGGGATGATCCGGCCGGACGGGTACTTCGCCGTCCCCACCCGCGCGATCGCTGTCGAGCAGACCCACAATCGCGGCGGCGGTGGGGTGATCCCGCTGGCCACCCTGCGGGACCTGCGCGCGGTCGCCGACGACGCGGGCCTCGCGCTGCACTGCGACGGCGCCCGGATCTGGCACGCGCACGTCGCCGACCGGGTGCCGCTGATCGAGTACGGCCGGCTCTTCGACACGCTGTCGGTGTGCCTCTCCAAGGGCCTCGGCGCGCCGGTCGGCTCCCTGGTGGTGGGCAGCGCGGAGAAGATCGAACGGGCTCGGATGATCCGCAAGCGGATGGGCGGCGGCATGCGGCAGGCCGGCATCCTCGCCGCGGCCGGCCGGTACGCGCTCGCCCACCACATCGACCGGCTGGCCGACGATCACGCGAAGGCGGCCCGGTTGGCCGAGGCGGTCGCGCCGTTCGGTGTGCTGGCCACCACGGTCCGTACCAACCTGGTCGCGCTGGACCTGACCAAGCACGTCCTGGACGCGCGTGCGCTGGCCGCCGCCGCCCGGGCCGAGGGTGTGCTGATCTCGGTGCTCGGCCCGCGCACCGCCCGCCTGGTCACCCACCTGGGCCTGGACGACGCAGATCTGCACCGCGCCCTCACCGTCCTGCCCCAAATCCTGGCCGCCG
>NZ_JAEVHL010000158.1 GCF_016803395.1 Micromonospora tarensis
CCTGTCGGGCCCACCAGGGCGGTGCGACCACCGCCGACGTCTGGGCCCTCCAAGCGTGCTGTGGTGCTCTGGTGCCGGCCATGTGCGTCCAGACGCTCTCTGGTCAGGCGTTGGACGGTTTCTCGACGGAAGCGCGCGGGGCCAGCGTTGGGCTAGCTGCCGAGGTATTTGAGCACGGCCAGCACCCGGCGGTGGTCCGTGTCGGTGGGCGGTAGGTCGAGTTTGGTGAAGATGTTGCTCACGTACTTCTCGACCGCGCTGTGGCTGACCTTCAATGCCTCCGTGATGCCGGTGTTGGAGCGGCCCTCCGCCATGAGCCGCAGCACGTGCTGCTCGCGCGGTGTGAGGCGCTGCATTGGGTCGTTGCGGCGCACCAGCAGTTGGGCGACAACCTCGGGGTCCAGCACGGTGCCGCCGGCGGCCACCCGGCGCAGCGCGTCGAGGAAGTCCGACACCTGCGCCACCCGGTCTTTCAGCAGGTAACCGACACCGCTGGTCTCGACCGAGAGAAGGTCGGTGGCGTACCGTTCCTCCACGTACTGCGAGAGCACGCACACCGCGATCCGCGGGTGTTGCCGCCGGATGACGAGCGCGGCCCGGATGCCCTCGTCGGTGTGGGTCGGGGGCATCCGCACGTCGACCACCACGACATCGGGTCGGTGCCTGTCGACGGCGGTCAGCAATTGGTCGGCGTCGGGCACCGCGGCGACGACCTCGAAGCCACCTTCGGTGAGCAGCTTGGTGAGACCGGCCCGCAGCAGGACCGAGTCTTCGGCTAGCACTATTCGCATCGGAGATAAACGGTAACGGTTGTGGGCCCGCTGGGCGGACTCACCACGGTCAGACTGCCGTCGACCGCCGCTGCCCGCTGCGCCAGGCCGCGCAGGCCGGTGCCGGGGCCGTCGACCGACGCGCCGCCGCGACCGTCGTCGGTGATCGTGACGATCAGCCGGTCGTCGACGCGCTCCGCCACGACCTCGGCCCGGCTCGCGTCCGCGTGTTTGGCAACGTTCGTCAGCGCTTCGGACACGGCGAAGTACGCGATCGCTTCGACGCTCGGCGAGCAGCGTGGCGCGACGTCCACGTGCAGTTTCACCGGCAGGGGCGCCCGCGCGACAATGCCCGAAAGCGCCGCGTCGAGTCCCCGGTCGTTGAGGACGGCCGGATGCAGGCCGCGAACGAAGTCGCGCAGTTCGGCCAGCGCGGCGGTGGCCTCGTCGTGGGCCGCGGCAACGACCCCCAGAATCTCCGGCGGCCGGTCGGCGAGGGCGGCGCGGGCCATGCCCAGGTTCATCGCCAGGGAGACGAGGCGCTGTTGCACGCCGTCGTGCAGGTCCCTCTCGATCCGGCGCCGTTCGGTGTCGGCGGCCTCGACCAGGTCGGCTCGGCTGAGCGCCAGGGACTCGACCCGCTCGGCAAGTTCCTCGGCGTGGCTGCGGCCGAGTAGGCGCCGGGCCGCGCCCGTGTCGGCCCCGGCGATGCCGCGCGCGACCCACGGCGCGGCGAGCAGCAGGGCTGTGGCGCCGCCGAACCACAGGCCGTACCCCACCCCGGACACGCGCTCGACCAACAGGGCGGCGAGCGGGAGCGCCGACCAGCAGAGCACGACGATCACCCCGCCGAGGCCGCCCAGCAGTGGGGCGAGCAGGTGGTAGGCGAGCTGGCGCCAGGTGGTTCCGAGGGTCCACGGCTGGTAGATCCGGTGCCAGCCGGTGCCAGGGTCGTGCTTCGGCGCGGCTATCTCGACACCGAGTAGGGCACGGAACCGCTCCCGTTGCAGCGCGCTGAAGAACCGCGCGCACGCTGGCAGCGCCAGCGGGCTCAGGACGGCGACGACCACGTACAGCACTGGGAGCAGCCGGTGGCCGGTCGGGCCTTCGACGAGGCTGTCCACGGCGGCCCACCACAGCACGCCCACGAGCCAGATCACCGTGCCCGTGGTGGCTGCGAGGAACATCCCAGCCACCACGTGGAAGGTCGCCTGCCAGGTGCGCGCCGACGACAGCGGGCGCAGCACGGCGAGCGGTCCGGTGGGCCGCTCATCCAGCATCGCTCTCGCTCCCGCTGAGGTCATGTCTTAACGCTAGGTATCCCGGCGTCGGCTGGCCATCGGGCAAACCCACCGTCAGGGGTGGGGAAAACCTCAGGGCGGTCCGGCTGGCCGCCTCACTTACCGCGCCGTCATGCGCTGGCAGCGTAAACGTCAGTCGGACGAGGTGAGGAGCAAAGGCGATGATCGAGGCGAGGAAGCTGACAAAACGGTACGGTGACAAGCTCGCCGTCGACGGGCTGACATTCACCGTCAGCCCAGGAATGGTGACCGGTTTCCTCGGGCCGAACGGCGCCGGCAAGTCCACCACGATGCGGATGATCCTCGGGCTGGACGCGCCGACGAGCGGTTCGGTGCTGGTGAACGGAAAGCCGTACCGGGCGCACACCGCGCCGCTGCGCGAGGTCGGCGCGCTGCTGGAGGCCCGCTCGATTCACCCGGGCCGCAGCGCGTACAACCACCTGTTGGCGCTGGCCCGCACCAGCGGCATCCACCGCTCGCGCGTCGACGAGGTGATCGAGGCGGTCGGCTTGGCCGGCGTGGCGCGGCGGCGGGCCGGCAAGTTCTCGCTCGGAATGGGGCAGCGGCTCGGCATCGCCACGGCCATGCTGGGCGACCCGCACACGGTCATCCTCGACGAACCGCTCAACGGGCTCGACACCGACGGCATCCGTTGGGTGCGCGCGCTGTTGCAGAGCCTCGCCGCCGAAGGCCGAACGGTTTTCGTCTCCTCGCACCTGATGAGCGAGATGGCGCTCACCGCCCAGCACCTCATCGTCATCGGCAAGGGCCGCCTGATCGCCGATACCGGTGTGGCGGAGTTCGTCCGGGCAGGTAGCCGCAGCGTGGTTCGGGTGCGCACCACCCATCCGGACGCGCTAGCGCCCCGCTTGTCCGGGCCTGGCATCGAGGTCTCGTTCGACCGGGACAACACGCTGACCGTGTCGGGGTTGACGACCGACCAGATCGGCATGGCCGCCGGCGCTGCCGGCATCACACTGCTCGAGCTCACCGCAGAGCAGGCCTCGCTGGAAGAAGTCTTCATCGATCTCACCCGGGACGCGGTCGAGCACCGCGCGAACACCGTTGGAGCGACGCCATGAACAACGTCACCCTTCCCGCGTACCCCGGCGAGCAGCACATCAATCAGGTGCGCGTCATCCGGTCGGAATGGATCAAGCTGCGCTCCCTGCCGTCCACGATCTGGTGCCTGCTGGCCACGGTCGCGCTCGTGGTGGGCGTCGGGCTGGCGTACACCACGCTGCGCGTCGCCCGCCCGCCCGCGGATCCGACCACATTCGACGCCGTCTCGGTCAGCCTCTCCGGCGTGCAACTGGCGCAGTTCGCGATCGGCGTCCTGGGCGTGCTGTTCATCACCGGCGAGTACGCCACCGCATCGATCCGGGTGAGCCTGGCGGCGGTGCCCGGCCGCCTGCCGATGTTGTGGGGCAAAGCGGTCGCGTTCGGGCTCACCACCCTCGTGATCTCCGTTCCGGCCGTGCTGGCGTCGTTCCTCGCCGGCCAGTCGATCCTGTCCGCCCAGGACCTGGATATCGGCCTCGGCGAGCCCGGCGTGGTGCGGGCCGTGCTCGGCAGCGCGCTGTTCCTGACCGCGGTGGGACTGCTCGGCCTCAGTCTGGGTGCGCTGCTGCGCAACACCGCCGGCGGGATCTCGGCTCTGTTCGGGCTGCTGTTCGCGCCACAGCTCGTGCTCGGGCTGCTGCCGGAGTCAGTGTCCGACGCGGCGTACCGGTATCTGCCGACGCCGGCTGGCGCAGCCGTCAGCTCCGTCCACCAGGACCCCCTCGCACTCGGCCCATGGACCGGATTCGCCTTGTTCTGCCTCTACCCCGTGATCGTGCTCGGACTCGCCGCATGGCAACTGCGCCGCCGAGACGCCTGAGCGGTGTCCCATCCGACGGGGAGCCGGGTGAGGCCGACGACGCGGAACGACGGCAGCCATGACGAATCGGGCCAGTCCCCGGACGCCGTGCCGCCGAGTCGGGCCCGTCGGGGCGCACGAACGGCGCAGTCCGGGATGATCCACTCGGTTTTCATGATGTCGGGGTGTCCCCGGCGCCCGGACACCGCGATTTCCGCGAACCCGAGTCGATCACGCCGCCGTGGCCGCCATGCCGGGTTCGCATGGAGCGCTGACCCGCGTCGGGTCGATCCCGCGCGGCCCTGCCCCGAGTCGGGCCGGGTCCGCACCGCGTGCCAACCTGAGGCTGAGCCGATCCGCGCCGTCCTGACTCCGAGTCGGCCCGGTCCGGGGCGCGCGAACGGCGCAGACCGGCATGATCCACTCGGCTTTCATGAAGTCGGGGCATCCGCGCCACCCGGACACCGCGACTTTCAGGAACCCGAGCCGATCACCCCGTCTCGGCCGCCCTGTCCGTATCGCCGACTGGGCGAGGTGGGCGGGTTGTCGGGTTTGGTGTCCGGTGTCGGGTGGTCGGGGCCACCCCGGCGGCGGAATCGGCGCCGGCCGGGCCGTTATACCTGGCAGAGCACCGCAACAGTCCCGGTCGCGGGGCACGGCAGCCGCCGGGAACACCCGCCGGGCCGCCCCGGTTACACCCCCGAACGGCCGAGCACCACAACGGCCGGGCAGGGCAGCCGCCGGGAACACCCGCCAGGCCTGCACGGTTACACCCCCGCACGGCCGAGCACCACAACGGCCGGGCAGCGCAGCCGCCGGGAACACCCGCCAGGCCGCCCCGGTTACACCCCCGCACGGCCGAGCACCACAACAGGGCCGACCCCCTGCGGGTAGGCGGAATGACCTGCCACCGGCACCGGTTACACCCTGTCCCGACGCCGACCCCCATTGCGGGTCACCGGGCAGAACCCCCCGAACTTTCCCCGCACGTGGCACTGACCCCCCGTTGAGTGCCGTGCGGGCACCCCCGATGCAGAGGAGCACGCCATCATGCGTACCGATCTGATCCGTAAGACCGCCCTGACCGCCGCCGGCCTCGCCTTCACCGGCGGCGCCATCGCCGGCCCCGTCACCGCCGCCTACGCCGCCTCCGATGCCAAGCCCACCACCCAGACCCAGACCGACCGCAAGGGTCACGGTGAGCGGGAACTCGGCGTGCGCTACGAGGCCCAGCCGAACTTCTACTACTGCGGCCCTGCCGCCACCCGCAACGCCCTGAGCGTGCAGGGCAAGAACATCAACGTCGACGACATGGCCAAGGAAATGGGCACCACCGAGGCCGGCACCAACTCGATCAACGACATCACCCCGGTGCTGAACAAGGAGACCGGTAAGGCCGACGCGTACCACAGCGTCGAGATCAGCAGCCCGGACGCCGACGGCAAGCAGACCGACACCCTGCGCGCCGACATCGTCAAGACTGTCGACGACGGCCGGGCCGTGGTCGCCAACATCGCCGGCACCAGCACCGACACCGACGGCGGCACCCACTCCTACGAAGGCGGGCACTACATCAGCGTCGTCGGCTACCGCGACAACGGCAACACCGTCAAGATCGCCGACTCCGCCGATCCCAACACCGCCTCCTACTGGATCACCGTCGAGCACCTCGCGGACTGGATCGCCACCCGCGGCTACGCCACCAGCTGACCCACGCATCTAGCACCCAGCACCCAGCACGAACCGAAGGGCCGGACCCCACCACGGGGCCCGGCCCTTCGGCATGACCAGGTCAGTGCTCGCCCGCGCGGGTCGGCTCGCCGCCGGGGACAGCCGCCACAGCCGACTGACCGCCGGAGGCCACCTCGGTCGGCTGACCGCCGGAGGCCGCCTCGGTCGGCTGACCGCCGGAGGCCCCCGCAACAGCCTGACCGCCGGAAGTTACCTCGGCGGCTTCCACGCCGGAGGCACCGTCGGCCGACTCGACGCGGTGGGCGCGTCGGCGCAGCCACCAGGTGCTGCCGAGCCCGGCGAGCACCGCGAGGACCAGCCCGGCCCAGGAGATGTCCTTCAGCCAGTGTTCGGCCGCCCGGCCGACCGAGTAGAGCAGGTACGTCGTGCCGAAGGCCCAGACCAACCCGCCGGCCGCGTTGGCCAGCAGGAAGCGGCGGTACGGCACGTGCAGAGCGCCGGCGAGCGGCCCGGCCAGGATCCTCAGCAGTGCCACGAACCGACCGAAGAAGACCGCCCAGACGCCGTGCCGCGCGAAGCTCTGCTCGGCACGGGCGAGCTGCGCCGGACCGAGGTGCTTGGGGAACCGCCTGCCCAGCCGGGCGAGCAGCGGACGGCCGCCGCGTCGGCCTACGGCGTACCCGACGGAGTCGCCGACGATGGCGCCGAAGGCTGCCGCGCTGGCCACCCACTCCGGCTCCACCACACCGGTGGCGGCCAGCAGGGCGGAGCTGACCAGGACGATCTCGCCGGGCAGTGGGACGCCCATGCTCTCCACGCCGATCACCCCGGCGACGATCAGGTAGACCATGCCCGGAGGCAGTGCCGAGAGCCAGTGCTGAACGTCGATCACTCGGCACCCCTTCCGAATCGGCCCCGACCCTACCTCGCCGACCCGAGGACGCGGCGCGGTCGCGGACCGCCCAACCCGTGGCGTCAGGTTGCGCAGATAGCAAGACGGACGTACGGTTTTGTTGGAAGCGTAATCGGCGGTAAGTGTCACCTAACCTCGGCGGCACCCCGACCGGTGCGACAGACTGCTCAGGACTACTCACGGTCGCTGGTGTGAAGGAGTACGACGTGGCGAGCCTCGACACCTTCGGTGCGAAGACCCAGCTACGCGTCGGAGACGCGAGCTACGAGATTTTCAAGATTGACAAGGTGGAGGGCCACGCCCGGCTGCCGTACAGCCTGAAGATCCTGCTGGAGAACCTGCTGCGGACCGAGGACAGCGCGAACATCACCGCCGACCACATCCGCCAGCTCGGCGGATGGGACCCGGACGCCACTCCGAGTGTGGAGATCCAGTTCACCCCGGCCCGGGTCCTGATGCAGGACTTCACCGGCGTGCCGTGCGTGGTCGACCTGGCCACCATGCGTGAGGCAGTGCGCGACCTGGGCGGCGACGCCACCAAGGTCAACCCCCTCGCCCCGGCCGAGCTGGTCATCGACCACTCCGTGATCGCCGACCTGTTCGGTCGCGAGGACGCGTTCGCCCGCAACGTCGAGTTGGAGTACGAGCGCAACAAGGAGCGCTACCAGTTCCTGCGCTGGGGCCAGACCGCGTTCAACGAGTTCAAGGTAGTGCCGCCGGGCACCGGCATCGTGCACCAGGTCAACATCGAGTACCTGGCCCGCACGATCATGGAGCGTAACGGCCAGGCGTACCCGGACACCGTGGTCGGCACCGACTCGCACACCACCATGGTCAACGGCCTGGGCGTGCTGGGCTGGGGCGTCGGCGGCATCGAGGCCGAGGCCGCGATGCTCGGCCAGCCGGTCAGCATGCTGATCCCCCGGGTGGTGGGCTTCAAGCTCTCCGGTGAGATGCCGGCCGGCACCACCGCGACCGACCTGGTGCTGACCATCACCGAGATGCTGCGCAAGCACGGTGTGGTCGGCAAGTTCGTCGAGTTCTACGGCCCCGGCGTGAGCGCCGTGCCGCTGGCCAACCGGGCCACCATCGGCAACATGTCCCCGGAGTACGGCTCCACCGTGGCGATCTTCCCGATCGACGCGGAGACCATCCGCTACCTGGAGCTGACCGGCCGGGACGCCGCGCAGGTGGCGCTCGTCGAGGCGTACGCCAAGGAGCAGGGCCTCTGGCACGACCCGGCGGCCGAGCCGGAGTACTCGGAGCGCCTGGAGCTGGATCTGAGCACCATCGAGCCGTCGCTCGCCGGCCCGAAGCGCCCGCAGGACCGGGTGCCGCTGGGCAGCGCCAAGACGCTGTTCCGCTCGGCGCTTACCGACTACGTCGCCGACGACTCCGGCGCCGAGCGCGACCTCAAGCCGAGCGTGGCCCGCGAGGAGCTGCCGCGCGGCGCCAACGGCCCGGCCGACGAGGCCAGCGCCGAGTCCTTCCCGGCCAGCGACCCGCCGGCCAACGAGTTCAGCGACCCGGCCGACGAGCCGCGCGACCTGGAGACCGCCGCCGCCGGAGCGGGTGGCCGGGCCAGCAACCCGGTCCGGGTCACCGGCAGCGACGGCGCCGAGTACGAGCTGGACCACGGCGCCGTGGTGATCGCCGCGATCACCTCCTGCACCAACACCTCCAACCCGCAGGTGATGATCGGCGCCGCGCTGCTGGCCCGCAACGCGGTCGAGAAGGGCCTGACCCGCAAGCCGTGGGTCAAGACCACCCTGGCGCCCGGCTCGAAGGTCGTCATGGACTACTACGAGCGGGCCGGCCTCACGCCGTACCTGGACAAGCTCGGCTTCAACCTGGTCGGCTACGGCTGCACCACCTGCATCGGCAACTCGGGCCCGCTGCCCGAGGAGGTGTCCGCCGCCGTCAACGAGCACGACCTGTCGGTGGTCTCGGTGCTCTCCGGCAACCGCAACTTCGAGGGCCGGATCAACCCGGACGTCAAGATGAACTACCTGGCGTCCCCGCCGCTGGTGGTCGCCTACGCCCTGGCCGGCACGATGGACATCGACCTGGCCAACGAGCCGATCGGTGAGGACACCGAGGGCAACCCGGTCTACCTGCGCGAGATCTGGCCGAACAGCGCCGAGATCCAGGACGTCATCGCCCAGGCGATCGGCGCCACCGGGTTCAGCGCCGCGTACGCCGACGTGTTCGCCGGCGACGAGCGGTGGCAGTCGCTGCCGACCCCGACCGGCGACACCTTCGCCTGGGAGAACGACTCCACCTACGTGCGCAAGCCCCCGTACTTCGAGGGCATGCAGCAGGAGCCGAGCCCGGTCGTCGACATCGCCGGTGCCCGGGTGCTGGCCAAGCTGGGTGACTCGGTGACCACCGACCACATCTCGCCGGCCGGCGCGATCAAGGCCGACTCCCCGGCCGGCACGTACCTCGCCGAGCACGGCGTGCCCCGCCACGAGTTCAACTCGTACGGGTCCCGCCGGGGCAACCACGAGGTGATGATCCGGGGCACCTTCGCCAACATCCGACTGCGCAACCAGCTGGTCCCGGGCGTGGAGGGCGGCTTCACCGTCAACCACCTCACCGGCGAGCAGACCTCGATCTACGACGCCTCGGTCGCCTACCAGGAGGCCGGCATCCCGCTGGTCGTGCTGGCCGGCAAGGAGTACGGCTCGGGCTCGTCACGGGACTGGGCGGCCAAGGGCACCATGCTGCTGGGTGTGCGGGCGGTGATCGCCGAGTCGTACGAGCGGATCCACCGCTCGAACCTGATCGGGATGGGCGTGCTGCCGCTGCAGTTCCCGGTGGACGTCACCGCGGAGTCGCTGGGCCTCACCGGCACCGAGACGTTCACCATCACCGGCGTGACCGCGCTCAACGACGGCGAGACGCCGCGTACCGTGCGGGTCAGCACCGACACCGGCGTGGAGTTCGACGCCGTGGTGCGGATCGACACCCCCGGTGAGGCGGACTACTACCGGCACGGCGGCATCCTGCAGTACGTGCTGCGCCGCATGATCGCCAACTGACGTACCGACGGTCGGCAGGCTCCTTCCCCGCTTAGCCGGGAAGGAGCCTGTGTCGTATCCGGCGTCGCTCCTCGTATCAGGTCCTGTCGCGGGCTAACCTCTTAGCTAAGGAGGTGCCACGGTGGCCGGTGAAGCTGCGGCGCAGTTCAACATCCACGATGCCAAGACGAATCTGTCACGCATCATCGAGCGGGTCGAGCACGGCGAGGAGATCGTGATCAGCCGGGCCGGCAATCCGGTCGCCAAGGTCATTCCTCTTCGTCGTACGACACGCACCGGTCGCGGGTCTCTGCGTGGTGCGCTGGATCTGACCGGTGACTGGGACGCCGACGAGGTCAACGACGAGATCACCCGCGACTTCGGGCTACCCGGATGAGGCTCTTGCTCGACACGCACGTGGTGCTCTGGTGGCTGACCGACGACCCGGTCCTCGCCGCGGACATCAAGGACCGCATCGACACCGAACCCGATGTGTACCTGAGCCCGGTCACGCTGTGGGAGGTCGCGATCAAACAGTCGCTTGGCAAGCTGCCCGGCCCGACCGATCTGGCCGAACGGATCCGTGACGCCGAACTGCGGGAACTCCCGATCCGCCACGATCATGCCGTCGCGGCAGGTCGACTGCCGCTGATCCACCGGGATCCCTTCGACCGGATGCTTGTCGCGCAGGCCCTGCACGAAGGGCTGACCCTGGTCACCAGGGACGACCGCATCCAGAAGTACGACGTACCGATCCTCGTGGCGTGACGTTCATCCGTTGGCGGACGAGCCGTCGGCCCGGTCGGTCGGGGCCAGCCGCGTGAACGCTCAGCGCAGCCGGAGTGCGACAGCGCGGGCCTCCTCGTCGGTCAGCGGCAGGAACCAGAAGAAGCGGCGGACGATGGCGACCGGATCGGGGCCGCCTGGCTGGCCGCGCAGGTCGCGGATCGCCCGGCGGGTGATCCGGGAGAACTCGGGGATCAGGGTCGCCCGGCGAGCGGCGTCCGTCGGGGTCGCTCGTACCGCCGGGCAGGGCCAGTCCTGACCGCAGGCGTCGGACGTCCAGAGTGGGCCGTCGGCGGTGTGCGCGGCCGGCAGGCCACACCAGGACCGCCAGCGTGATTCGGGTACGACGTTCGCCGCGCGACCCGGGCCACGGTACGGAGGGCGCCGTGGCCCGGTCGGTCCAGCGCTGATCGCACGGGGCGAGGCCGGCTGGGCCGCTCGGGTGCTGGGCCGGTGGGGGCCGTTGCAGGGCTTGTCGTCGGGCATCCTGTGCTCCCTCTCGAGGCTGTCCACACAGCACCCTGCCAAGGGTTGCCGATCGATCACACCGCGTATAACTTCTACCTTCCACCGTCTGGAACGTTCTGAGGGGTTTGAGGATGAATCGAGCCGTACAGGCGGCGATGGTCGAGAGGGGCCACACAGCTGAGAGTCCGCTGCTCAGATCGGCGTCGATCCGAAGACGGCGGCGAAGTGGGCGAGCACGGGACGAATTCCCCAGACGCGTCATCGCGCGCGGGTGGCCGAGTTGCTCGGTCGGAACGTTGACGAGCTGTGGCCCGACGCGCTGAAGCGCCGGACGCCCGCCTGGTTCCGCCCTGGGCCGAGATCGAGCGCGAGGCGCTGTCACTGCGATCGTTTCAGCTCGCGTGGATTCCGGGGCTTCTTCAGACCAAGGCGTACGCGCTGGCGACGCTGGTCGGCGAGGCACTGACACCGGCCGAGGCCGACGATCTCGCGGAGGCGCGACTCAGTCGACAGGCCGTCCTGCGCCGGGAGCGCCCGCCGCTGCTCGTCGCGGTCCTCGACGAGGCAATCCTCCGGCGCACCCTCGACGGCGACCGGGCCATGATGCGGGAGCAGTGCGAGCGGCTGGCCGAGCAGGCCGCCCTGCCGAACGTGTCGCTCTTCGTCGTGCCCGCCGACGTCGGCATGTATCCGGGCCTCGGCGGCCCGTTCACCGTCGCCGAGATGCCCGACGGCGCCCGGGTCGCGCACGTCGACAGCCAGGCGCAAGCGCAGCTCATCGACAAGGTTGCCGACGTTGCTACGCTCGACCGACGGTGGGAACGCATTCGCGACGCAGCCCTGTCGCGGGCACAGTCCCTCAATCTCATCAGGGAAGCGGCAGCCTCATGGACCTGATCGGCGCTCGGTGGCGCAAGAGCAGCAAGAGCGGCAACAACGGCGGCGACTGCGTCGAGGTGGCCGACAACCTCGCGGGCGTCATCGGCGTACGCGACTCCAAGGACCCGGCCGGTCCGGCGCTCGCCTTCGACCCGGCGGCCTGGTCCCGATTCCTGGAGATGGCCAAGCGCGGCTGAACCACTGAAAGGTTCCCGGCGCGGCCCAGGCCGCGCCACTGTCCGAAGCTGAGATCTTGGACAGTTTCCGTCAACTGAGGACGGAAAGTGTCCAAGATTCACCCTGCCCGCCCCCGATCGGGTGCGAGTTCGGCCGCCCGGTCCAGCAGCGCCCGACGCTCGACCGCCGAGCCCACCATCGCCGCCGCCTCCCGGAACAGTGCGGCGGCCCGACGTCGGTCGCCCTGCCGGGCCACCAGGTCGGCCTCCACCGCCACCGCGAGCGGGTTGCCGTTCAGCCCATCCCCGGCGCGCGCCACGTCGAGTAGCGCGAACCCGACCGCCGGCCCGAAGGCGTAGCCGTGCGCCACCGCGCGGTTGAGGGCGATCACCGGCGAGGGTTGGAGGTCGTTCAGCGCGTCGTACGCCCGCGCGATCGCCGGCCAGTCGGTAGCGCCAGCGTCGGCGGCGGTGGCGTGGCAGGCGGCGATGCGCGCCTGCCACGCGTACACCCCGTCGTGGCGTACCCGATCGAGGGCGGCCCGGCCCTCGACGATGGCGGCATGGTCCCACCGGTCGCGGTCCTGCCGGTCGAGGGTCAGCAGCCTGCCCTCGGCGTCGCGGCGGGCGTGCCGGCGGGAGTGCTGGAACAGCACGAGCGCCAGCAGCGCGGCGACCTCGGACTGTTCCGGCATCAGTCGGTCGAGCAGCCGGGCCAGCCGGACCGCCTCGTCGGCGAACGCCGGCTCACCGTCGGCGGCGTAGCCCCTGGTGAACAACAGGTACACCACGGCGAGGACGCCGGGTAGCCGCTCGGTCAGCGCCGGCCCGCTCGGCACCCGGTACGGGATGCCGGCCTGGGCGATGCGGGTGCGGGCCCGGGTCAGCCGGCGGGTCATCGTCGACTCGCTGACCAGCAGGAGCCGCGCGATGTCGCTGGTCGGCACAGCGCAGATGGTGCGCAGGGTCAACGCCACCCGGGCCTCCATCGCGAGCGCCGGATGGCAGCAGGTGAAGATGAGCCGCAGCCGGTCGTCCACGACGTCCGGCCCCACCTGCGGCTCGCTCGCGTCGGCCGGGGTGAGCAGTGCCAGGTCGTGCAGCTTGCGGCGCTCGACGGTGGCCCGGCGCAGGACGTCGACCGCCCGGTTGCGGGCCACCGTCATGAGCCAGCCGCCCGGGTTGGCCGGCACTCCGTCGGCAGGCCAGCGCTCCAGGGCGACTGTCAACGCCTCCTGGGCGCAGTCCTCGGCCAACGCCCAGTCACCGGTCACCCGGATCAGGGTGGCCACGATCCGGGGGTACACGTCGACGCTGGCGGCCGCGACGGCGTGCGCCGCCACTGCCGGCGGGTCGCCGGGCGGTAGGTCACCGCCGGGGTGCCCGCCGCCGATGCGTGCGTCCGCACCGGCCGGCGTCGTGGGTTGGACAACCGTCAGTCGGGCAGGCCCGCGAACGGGCGCAGTTCCAGCCGCCCGTGCCGGGCCATCGGGTGTGCCCGCGCCACCTCGATCGCCTCGTCCAGGTCCGCGCAGTCGAGCAGGTCGAAGCCCACGATCACCTCCGTGGTCTCCGCGAACGGCCCCTCGGAGACGAGCAGCTCGCCGTCGCGTACCCGGACCGTGGTGGCCGCGGTGGTCGGTGCCAGGGCGTCACCGTGCAGGCGGCGACCACGGGCGTCGTTCTCGGCCACCCACTTGTGGATGTCGGGGACGTCGGTCGGGTCGGTGTCCGGCTCACTGTCGGTGCAGACGAACATCATGTACTTCATCTGGTCGCTCCTCGGTGTCTCGGGGTGTCGCCAGCATGACGATCGGCCGTGGCCGTTCCGGACACACTCCCGCCAAAACCTCGGTCAGTCTCCGCTGGCGGCGCGGCGACGGGCCTCGCGGGTCTTCATGGCGTGCTCCATCAGTGTGACGAGCACCTCCTTGCTGGACTCCCGCTTGCGGGCGTCGCAGAGCAGCACCGGCACTCCCGGGTCCAGGTTGAGCGCGGCCTGGACCTCGTCGAGCCGGTACTTCCGGGCGCCGTCGAAGCAGTTGACAGCGACCACGAACGGCGTCCCTCGACCCTCGAAGTAGTCGATCGACGGGAAGCAGTCGGCGAGTCTGCGGGTGTCGGCCAGCACCACGGCACCGATCGCGCCGAGGGCCAGCTCGTCCCAGACGAACCAGAACCGGTCCTGCCCGGGCGTACCGAACAGGTACAGCACCAGGTCGTCGCTGATGGTGATCCGACCGAAGTCCATGGCCACGGTGGTGGTGGTCTTGCCCTCCACACCGGACAGGTCGTCGATGCCGACCCCCGATTCCGTCAGCACCTCCTCGGTGCGCAGCGGCCGGGTCTCGCTGACCGCGCCGACCATGGTCGTCTTGCCGACGCCGAAGCCGCCGGCGACCAGGATCTTGATCGCGGTGGGCAGTGGGGTCGCTCCCGCCGGCCGGTCAGAGTGCCCGTAGTCCATTGATTACCGCCTCGAAGATGCTGTTGTCGGGAAGACCGGCCGTGGTCTGTGGCTCGCGGACCTGCACCAGGCTGCGGGCCGCCAGATCGCCAAGGAGCACCCGGATGGTGCCCACCGGCAGGTCGAGATGGGCGGCGATCTCGGCGACGGACTGTATGCGCTGGCACAGCCCGACGATCGCCACATGCTCCGGACCGATACCGACCTCCGGCGTGACCTCGGCTCGGGTCGCGGTGACCAGGGAGATCAGATCGAACGTGCCGGTGACCGGTCGGGCCCTACCGCGGGTCACCGCGTACGGGCGCACGACCGGACCCGCATGGTCATCCACCCACTGGTGGTCTGCGGACTCCCCCTGGACCGTCATCGCCGCTACCTCTCGCCGGCCGGTTGCTCTGTGCGGGACGGGGACGCGACGTACTTGCCGACCCGGGTCACCAGCATCGCCATCTCGTAGGCGATCAGGCCGACGTCGGCGTCCTCGCTGGCCAGGACCGCCAGGCAGGCGTTGCGGCCGGCCGCGGTGACGAACAGGAACGACGACTGCATCTCGATGATGGTCTGTTGCACCTGCCCGCCGCCGAAGCGCTTGCCGGCGCCCCGGGCCAGGCTCTGGATGCCGGCCGCCATCGCCGCGAGATGCTCGCCGTCGTCCCGGCTCAACCCCTGGGAGGAGGCCATCAACAGGCCGTCGGTGGAGAGCGCGACCGCGTGCTCGGCCTGCTTAACCCGGCCTACCAGGTCATCCAGCAACCACGTCAGGTCGGCGCTCGAAGCCGTCTTCTGGGTCACTTCGTCGTCCTCTTCTCGCCCGGCTGTGCGCCGTGTTCGTCTGGGGCTTGACCGTCACACGCGCGGCATCGCGTCGTCTGTGCTCGGTCAGGTGGCTTCTGGGTCCTCGTCGGTCGGCCCGGGTGTCGCGGCCGGGGTGCCGGTGGCGCCGCCGAGCAGCCGGGCCGCGTCGGTGCGACCGCGTCGGGTGCCGGTCTGGTAGGAGCTCATCATCCGGCGTACCTGCTCCGGTGGGCGCACCACTTCCTCGTCCTCGGCCTCGGACGCCGCCGGGTCGTCCCGCAGTTCGGGGACGATGTTCGCCTGCCGGACCCGGACGGGCAGGCCGGAGTCGGTCCGCGCCGCCTCGGGCCGGGCGGGGACCGGACCGCCGTCGCCGGCCGCGACCGGTGCGGCGCCG
>NZ_JAEVHL010000159.1 GCF_016803395.1 Micromonospora tarensis
CACGACCAGCGTGGGCAGCCGAAATGAGAGCGACAGCCCGAGCGCCTCGACCGAAGCCTGGCCGGGCCACGGTCGCAGGTCAATGAAACAAGTAGCCGATGAGCGTGCGTCACGCCTGTCGAGCGGACTCCGTAGGAGCCGTGGATGGGCGCAGACCGTCGAACAGGACGGCGAGAGCCCGGTCGAGGACCGGGCCGGGATAGTCGCCGGTTTCCGCCGCCATGCTGGCGCCTCGGAGCAGGGCGAGTATCTCGGACATGCCCACGTCGGGGCGTACGGCACCAACGCGTTGCGCGGCCTGCAGCAGGCTCGTCAACGCCTCGCGCATCTGCGCGCGCTGATCTGCCTGCTCTGCTTTGACATCGATGCCTGCGCCTTGGAACGCGTCCGCCAGAGCCTTCTTGCGAGTGGCGTCCGCCACGATGTGTCTGAAGAAGGTGAAGAACCCAATCTGTGGCTCGGCGGCCGTACGCAGCCGGGCGGCCTCCTCCAGCAGCAGGTCCACCCGGTTCGAGACGATGGCCGCATAGAGGGCTTCCTTGGTGGCGAAGTGTCGGTACACGGTGCCAACCCCGACTCCGGCTCGACGTGCGATTTCGTCCATCCGGGCGGCCAACCCCTGTTCGCCGAGCACGCTCTCGGCCGCCGTGAGGACCTTCGCGCGGTTGCGTGCCGCATCGGAGCGGATCATGCCCGCCCCGCCCGGTCGAGCGTCGTTGACAAACGGAATTCCGGTTCCGTATCTTCAAGCGGAATCATGATTCCGATCTTACGAGGACCACATGCAGCACAGGGCACTGGGCCGATCTGGCCTCCGCGTCTCCCGGGTGTGCCTGGGCACGATGAACTTCGGCACCGACCCGCAGGCCCCGACCCCGGAACCCGAAGCCCACCGCATCATCGACACGTTTCTCGACGCTGGCCATAACCTCATCGACACCGCAGACACCTACCGAGGTGGTACCAGCGAAGAAGTCATCGGTCGAGCCATCGCCCGACGTCGCGCCGACGTCGTCCTGGCCACGAAGGGGGCAGCGCCGCAAGGCGCCGGCGCCAACCACCGGGGCCTCTCCCGGGCTCACCTGACTCGCGCCCTGGAGGCAAGCCTGCGCCGACTACGCACCGACTACATCGACCTGTACCAGTGCCACGTACCCGACCCGGACACCCCGATCGACGAGACCATGGCAGCGCTCGATGACTTCGTGCGCGCCGGCAAGGTACGTTACATAGGTTGCTCCAACTTCACCGCCGCAGGCATCATCAGCGCCCAATGGGCGGCGCAACGCGCCCACGGGACACCGTTCGTCAGCTTGCAAGCCAACTACTCCCTCATCGCCCGCGCCATCGAGGCCGAGATCGTCCCCACCTGCCAGGAGCACGGGCTCGGCATCCTCGCCTACAGCCCGCTCGGCAGCGGCCTGCTCGCCGGGCGATACCAGCGCGGCACCAGGCCGGCTGACGGATCCCGGCTCGCCCAGTGGGCAGCGATGCCCAGCCCCATGGCGCGCGCGTTCGTGACCGGTCTCCTCGCCGAACGACATTTCGACATCGCCGACGAGGTCACCAACGTCGCTGCCGAACTACGAACCACCGCCCCGACCGTCGCGCTCGCCTGGCTCCGCAGCCGGCCCGAGATCACATCGGTGATCCTCGGCCCCCGCTCCAGTGACCAGCTGACCGCCAATCTCGCCGGCCTCGCATTCGACCTTCCGGAAACCATCTCCACCCGGCTGAACGCGGCAAGCCAGTGCACTGTCAGCCCTGCGGCCAACGGTCAACACCATGCAACCTGATCAGCACACCACCTGCCCCGGCCGGCACTCCGCATGCCCCGCCTCGACATCCGCTTCTGCCGCGATCCGCGCGCGACGGCGGCCACTACTGCTCGCCGTCCTGATCTGCCGCGAGACTGGTGCGTTGGGCTTGGTGGGCAGCACGCGGGTGATCTCAGGGCTACGATGCCCGCGATGGCCGGGGTAAGAGCATGACGACGGGCACCGTCGCCGGGGCACAGTTCCCGCCCAGGCGGGTGGCCGGACGGGGGCGCGGCTGGTATCGGGGCGACTGTCACGTGCACTCGCAGCGTTCGCGTGGCGGCGAGCTGACGCCGGAGCAGCTTGCATCTGCCGCCCGCGAGGTCGGGCTCGACTTCATCGCCATCACCGAGCACAACGCTGCGGACACCCACGGTGTCTGGGGGTCGCTCACCGGTGACGATCTGCTGGTGGTCCTTGGCCAGGAGATCGTCACCGAAACTGGACACTGGCTTGCGCTCGGCATCGAGCCCGGCCGGGTCATCGACTGGCGCTACAACCTGCGCGATGGCCTGATCGACCGAGCTCTGGATCACGTCCACCAAGCCGGTGGTCTGTGCGTCGTGGCCCACCCGCACGCGCCGTACCCCTCCGGCGCTTTCACGCATCCATCCCAGGGAAGTGCGTAAGTAGGCGGCAAGCTTTTCCGCATCGGGGCTGCGCAGTGCGGGATGGCGACGGTGTAGCCCGCGGTCGTGTCGGATGCGGTCGAGCAGGTGGTCTTCCCGGATGTAGAGGATCTTCGGTTGGGCGGAGGTCCTGGTGCGGGTGCTCGTGTGCCCGTGGCGGCAGCGGTAGCCGGGTCGGCCGTGGACCCAGTGGGAGTCCATGATCCGGCCGCACACGCCGCAGCAGATCACTCTGGCCAACAAATAGCAGCGGGGAATGCCGTCGGCTGGGGTCGGTGCGCTGTGGATGCCTGGACGGCGACGAAGTGTTCTTTGCTGACCAGCGGAGGTGCGCGATCTCGCGGGAGATAACCCAGTCATTGGAGGCGCTCCACCGCTGGATCTCGTGGTGTCGATCGAAGGCTCCCTTGTCAGGGAGGGCATCAAGGTCGGTGCGTTGACGGTTCCAGACCTGCCGCCCGGTGTAACGGGGGTTGGCCAGGATCGCCGTGACAGTGGTCAGCATTCACTGGCGGCCGCTGCGGTGGGGGTTACGCGCTGTGGGTCGGCACCGGACGGGCACGGGGCGGACTGCTGGCCGCCCAGGCGCTGTTGGACCCGGAGATCATCGTCCTGGGAGGCAGACTTTCCGACGCGGGCGACGCCTTGCTCAGACCGGTACGGACGGAAGTCTTCGACCGGCGGACCTTCCACCGCGAACCGCAGATCCTGCGCGTGTCAATCGGTGACGAGGCAGGCTGTCTCGGCGTAGGTCTCCTCCCTCGACGACTGGCAGGGCCGCAGGGAATGATCGGGATGCCAGCCGCTTCGTGGCGTGTGGAGGTTGGCTGAGACGTCGGTGGGGACGCTGCTCGCGTTCGCGAGACGCGGGCACGCGGAGGCAGTGCGAGTTCGGCCTTGCTGGGACGCCTTGTGGTGGAGGCGTCCCAGCGGGTCGTGCGGGTGTTTAGGAGTCGCCGGAGGGGCCGGCGATCGAGGTGCCGGTGCGGACCGGGACTCCGGGGTTGGGGGTGCCGTCGGAGTTCCAGCCAATTTTCTGGGCCCGTGTGGTGCGCGTGGTGCCGCAGCCCTGGTTGGTGGACGAGTTGGCGTGGTAGACGATCCACGTCTCGGCGCCGTCTGGTGACCTGACGAACGAGGCGTGGCCTGGGCCGTAGACGCCGTTGGCGTCACTGCGCTGGAAGATGGGGGTCGACCTCTTCGTCCACGAGTTGGCTGACATCGGGTCGCCACCGGTCCAGGTCAGTGTGCCGAGCTTGTAGTCGGGCGTGTTGCAGGAACTCGCCGAGTACGTCAAGAACGTCCTCCCGCCGTTGTACACGGCGTACGGGCCTTCATTGACCGCGCCGCCCTGCCGCTCCCAGGACAGGGTCGGAGACGAGATCCGAACGCCGTTGCGCGAAACCTGGGTCGGCGATGACATCGGAGCAATGAACAGGCCTTGTTCCCCGCCGCGGAACGCGGAGTAGACGAAGTGGTTCACCCGGCCGTTGAACCGGACCACGCTGCCGTCGATCGCCCATCCGTTGTTGGGTTCCAGGTTGAGGATGCCCCGGTAGGTGTACGGCCCGAGCGGGTCGGTGCCGTTGCTCTCCAGCACGCCGGTGCGGCGTGCCCCCTGGCCGGGGGAGGCCTCTGCCGAGAAGTAGATGTACCACCGGTTGTTGATGAATTGGATGTCCGGTGCCCACATCGTGCAGCAGCCGGGCCCGGGGGCGAGGGTGAACACCGTGCGCTCCGGCGCGTTCTTCAGGCCGGCCATGGTCGACGACGTGCGCATGACGATTCTCGAGGACCACGTCGTGGCCACGTAGTACCAGTTGCCGTTGGAGTACACAATCGACGGGTCCGCGCTGTTGGGCGCGCCGACGAGGGGGTTGGTGAACGATGGTCCGGGTGCTGCGAGGGCCGGGGAGGCGGGGATGGTTGCGCCGAGGGCCGACACGAGCAGAGCGACGACGGCGGTGCTCAGCAGCCGTCGCGCGGCTCTCCGTCTGTGGATGGTGATCATCGCGGTTCCTTCCTTGGGGCCTGCGCCAGGATCGGGTGGGCCGTCGCCTGCGACCGACCTGTGCATGCGTTGACGTTGTCTTCGCCGACCGGGCGACGTGGTGAGTAGCCACCGTCGTGGCCGTTGGTCGGGCGAGGGCGAGGCATCATCAAGGCTTTACACGTGGCTGGGCGGGCCAGGCTGGTAGGCCACTGTCCATCAAGAGTGAACCGGCATCGACAATGCAACGAATTGATGCAGGTTAATCCCGTGGCAACCAACTGTGAGCGTGAACATCGCCGCTGTCAAGGCTTCGGAAACATGTCGGTTGGATGGCCGGCGGAAGGGCCCGCTGCAACACCGGTGGCATCTGTTCGTGCACAGACTGCCGACAAAAATTATCGGATCCCAGCCGCCCTTCCTGCCAGGCAACGCCATTATCCCGCCGCCATTCGGTCCGACTTGGAGCGGCGATGTTATCGCAAACATTTCGGAACAAGTTCGATGGTCAGCGAAGCGATTCGACACTGCATGATGTCTCCGAGACAACAAAGTCCATCGATGTGAGCTGTCACATCACCGGTAGTCGGAACGTTGCAGGACCCGCGTTGTCGATGGAGACGGCGTGGACCGAAAACCCGGAAGCTGGGAGGAATCTCAATGAGTCGAACTCTCGGAGCGCGCCGCCGCGGGCGATGGAAGAACCTGCTGGTCCTGGCCGTGTGCACGGTGACCGCTGCCATTGGTACCGTGCCGATCTCGATACCCGCAGCGGCGGCCACCATGGACGCAAAGCAGCAGTGGCAGCTCGTCCCCGTCGGCGGCAACGAGCCGCGGCCCGCACCCGCCGCGCCGCTGGCACCGTACCCGGCGCCCGGCCGAGTGACCGGAGACATCGGCGTACACGACCCGACGGTGGTCAAGCGACCCACCGGCGGCTACCTCATGGTGCACACCGGCAACAACGTCGCGATCAAGACCTCACCGGACCGGACCAACTGGCGCAACGCGGGAGCGGCCTTCCCCGGCGGCGCGCCGTGGACGCTCCCGTACACCAACGGCGGCAGCAACCTGTGGGCCGGAGACATCTCGTTCCACAACGGCCAGTACTGGCTGTACTACTCTGCCTCGTCGTTCGGCTCCAACCGCTCAGCGATCTTCCTTGCGACCAGTCCAACCGGCGCGTCCGGCTCCTGGACGAACCGCGGCCTGGTCATCGAGTCCAGGACCTCGGACAACTTCAACGCCATCGACCCCAACCTCGTCGTCGACGACCAGGGCCGCTGGTGGCTGAGCTTCGGATCGTTCTGGTCCGGCCTCAAACTCGTGCAGGTCAACCCATCCAACGGGCTGCGCCTTGACGGCACGATCCGCAGCATCGCCGGTCGCGGCGGTGGTGCCATCGAGGCCCCATACATCTTCAAGCATGGCAGCTACTACTACCTGTGGGTGTCCTGGGACATGTGTTGCCGAGGCGCATCCAGCACCTACCGGGTCATGGTGGGCCGTTCGACCAGCATCACCGGCCCCTACCGGGACCGCAGCGGCCGCGACATGAACGCCGGCGGCGGCACCGAGGTGCTGGCCGGCCACGACAACGTCCGCGGTCCAGGACATCAAGCCGTCATCGGCGACACCGACGGCGATGTATTGATCTACCACTACTACAACGCCAGCAACGGTGCCGCACTGCTCGGCATCAACCGCATCGGCTACGACAGCGCCGGGTGGCCCTTCGTCTTCTGACAGGTACGGGTGCCGGCGGGACGGCCGGCACCCGTACCACCCGCGCGCCGGCACCGCCGGCGATCCCATTCGACGAATGAGGCCGAACGATGACGGCCCACTCCTTGCGCGACGCCGCCCGTGGCGCCCGCTCACCACCGCGATGCTGATCGCCTTGCTGGCCGACGCCCGCTTTTCATCTGTAGAAGGGCACCTCGCGCCACCCGACCACGTTGTGCCGCCGCTCGTCTGTCTCACCAACCTTCTGCACCGACTCGATCGAGGCGAAGATGCACGGGCTGCAGCCGTTGATCTGGCTGGTACGCAGATGGCCAGCGACAGCACGCGCTTGTCGACGCCCCGGCGTGAATCGCCCGGTGGAGGTGCTGGGTCGCTGTGATCACGTTGGGGTCCGCCGCGTTGAGCAGGGCGGTCTTCGCGCCGTCGCGGTCCTGCCACGACGCGGCCATCACCGCCACGGTGACCAACAGCCGCGCGGTAACGCTGATGATGAACCGTTTCCTGCCGTTGACCTCCTTACCCGCGTCGTAGCCACGCGTCTGCTGCCCGACGGGTGTCGGCACCCTTTACCGACTGCGAGTCGATGATCCCCGCCGACGGCTCCGATTCCGCCCGACTCACTGATGACCTACATGGTCCATGCTCCCGCGACTTTCACGGTCGATCCCGAGCTCGATGACGTCAGCTCCGACAGCGTCGGTTACATGGTCAGGCGGCGCCTGGTGAAGGCCGGCAGCCGCAGCAGGGACACCAGCCCGCGTACCAGCCGACAGCCACTAGACATTCTGTGCGGCAGTGGCCCAGCGGCCCGGCCAGCTTTCTTGGCCGGTCACCGCCGGGGTCACACTTGTGCGCGTCTTTTACGTTACCGCGTGTAAGGGCCGCTGCGGGGTTAACGCGAGCGTCATTCCAGGGCGTCTTTCACCTTCTTGACCACGTTGCTCATTCCCTGGGCGTGGGCTCCGGCGGCGTCGCCGGTCTTGCCCGGTCCGCGTGAGCCGTCGTAGGTGGCGTACAGCTTGGGGTCAGGCGGAGGAGGCAGGGCCGTGTCATCGGTGAGCGCCACCGGCTGCGGAAGGTAGGTGAGGTCGGGTCCGCCGATCAGGCTCGGTCCCTGTGCCCAGCGGCCCTCGCCGGCCTGACTGTCGGCGCCAAAGCTCCAGAATGTGTGGTTGTGGTCCTGGTTTTCTTCGTCGAAGTTGGAATTCTCAATTCCGTGGTCGACGTAGCCATCGGCGATGAGCTGCTCAATGCCGAGCAGCCACTGCTGTTGGTGGTAAGTGTCGCGGGCGAGGTTGAACCGCAGCATGTTCTTGACCCCGGGGTCGTCGGTCATGTTCATCACCCGGCTGGTTTGCAGACGGCTCTGCGCTTCGGCGGCGACGTTGGAACGGAAGTCGGCCAGAAGGTTGCCGCTGGCGACGATGTAGCCGGCGTTCCACGGCACACCTTGGCTGTCGCGCGGGAGTGGACCGCCGCCTCCGACGATGGCGTGTTGCGGGTTCATGCCGCCGATCACGGCGGCGAGGACCGGATTGGCTGCGACGGCCTTTTCCGTCGTCTCCGCGGGGGCGCCTTCGAGAAGCCGTGCCAGCATGGTGGTGAGCATCTCGACGTGACCGATCTCCTCCGTCCCGATGTCCATGATCATGTCTTTGTACTTACCGGGGACGCGACAGGTCCAGCCCTGCCAGAGGTACTGCATCATGACGGTCATCTCGCCGAACTGGCCCCCGAGGATCTCCTGCAGCTTCGCGGCGAACAAGGCGTCCGGCTTCTCGGGCTTGGCCTGAAATTGCAGATGTCGATCGTGGTTGAACACGACAGCCTCCCTTAGGTGACGGGCACATCGCCCGCCGGCGACGTGCCCGTGCATCCCCACCCACCCGGCCTGTTGGTGCCAATCGGTGGCCCGGCGGGGCCACGGCGCATCGGCGCGCCGGCCACCGACACGAGGCGGGGCGGCCGGTCGACGGCTCATTCGCGCTGGGGGGAGGCGTCCTCCGCTGGCACTGGCTGGTCCTCCGCCTCGACAGAGAGTCGTAGGGGATGGCCCACGGAGGCCGTATGTCTTGATCCGACCAACTCCCTACCCCCTCGGGTAGTGGGTTAACACCTGAGGGATTGCGTCTACCGAATCTTCGGCACGTAAACGGCGGTAGTAACGCGCCCCGGCCTTTGGGAGGTGTGGGCGCCTGATCGCTGGGTAGGGCTCGTCACGCTGAAGCGAGTGGTTTGGCAAGGCAACGTGCTGCGCAAGTCCAGCTACGGCTTCGCCACCGGACCGATCGCTGATGCCCTCGCCGCCCGTGACGGCCGTCGACCCGGGTAGCGGCACACACGGCGCTGCGGCCCGGTCGTCGTTCGAGGTGCGCCCCCTGCCCGCGGTCGCTGCACACGGCCCCCAGCTCTTGGCTGGGGTCGCGCATGGCATGTTCGGTCGGGGGTAGACCGTCACTGCCGAGACGAGGTTGAGGTGGACGATGGCGGGATCATGGTTGCTGGGCCCACATGCCAGCGCGCTGGGAGAACGCCCGACCGCGGTGCTGGTGGCGGTGCGAGGCGAGGACGGTACGGCCGATAGCGGACCGGGTTCGGAGACCTCGCTGGCCGAGCTGCGCCGGCTCGCCGACACCGACGGCCTGAGTATCGCCGACGCGGTGGTGCAGAACCGGCCCCGCCCGGACCCGGCGACCTTCGTCGGATCGGGCAAGGTCGACGAGTTGGCCGCGCTTGCCGAGCGATCACACGCCGACCTGGTAATCGCCGACGGTGAACTGACCCCAGGGCAGGTGCGCAACCTGGAGGAGCGGACGGGCATACGGGTGGTTGACCGGACCGCGCTGATCCTGGACATCTTCGCCGAGCACGCCCGCACCAGCGACGGCCGGGTCCAGGTGGAGCTGGCGCAGATCGCATACCAGCTGCCGCGGTTGCGCGGTGACGGCCGGTCGATGTCGAGGGTTGGTGGTGGCCGGATGGCCGGGGGCGCCGGCATGGGGGTACGTGGTCCCGGTGAGATGCGGCTGGAGACCCAGCGCCGGACGCTCCGCGAGCGGGCCACCCGGCTGCGACGTAACGCCTCAGAGCTGGCCCGGCGGCGGGAGCGGACCCGGAACCGGCGGGCCCGCAACCAAGTGCCGTCGGTGTCGATCACCGGCTATACCAATGCCGGCAAGTCGGCCCTACTCAACCGGCTCACCGGTGCGGACGCGCAGGTGCGCGACGTCCTGTTCGCCACACTCGACCCCACCGTTAGACGGATCAGCACGGGCGAACTCACCTATACCATCACCGACACGGTTGGCTTCGTCCGACACCTGCCGCACCAGTTGGTGGATGCGTTCCGGTCGACGCTGGATGAGGTCAGCCGCAGCGACCTCGCGCTGCATGTGGTAGACGCCTGCGCACCGGACGCGCTGGGGCAGATCACCACCGTGCACGGCGTACTGCACGAGATCGGCGCCGGCGACGTACCCGAGCTACTGGTCCTCAACAAAATCGACGTAGCGCCACCGGAGTGGGTGGATGCGTTGTGCCGGGCGCATCCGCATGCCGTTCCAGTCTCCGCCAGGACCGGCGCGGGCATTGACTACCTCCGCGAAGAACTCGCCCGAAGGGTCCGGCGCCTTTGATTCGAGTGTCCGGTCGCTGAAGCGGTGGCTGACACTCGGCTAGTGCCCTGACCACAAACGTTCACGGTGTTGGTTGACAGGCTGTACCGATACGTTCCCCAACCGCGGTCCACGCGGCCAGCCGCCTCATCGCGTACGTCGCTGGACCGTTGTCACTGTCGCCGCCGCGCCCCGACCGCCAACTTGCTGCTTTACTATACTCCTAGTAAAGCAGTAGGGGGCTACCGTGTTCGTCTTCCGGCTCGACACCCACTCCGGCGTGCCGCCGTACCTGCAACTCGTCCAGCAGGTCCGCCAGGCGGTGCTGCTGGGCTTTCTCCAACCCGGTGACCGCCTCCCGCTCATCCGCGAGGTGGTCGAGGACCTGGCGATCAATCCGAACACCGTCGCCAAGGCGTACCGGCAGATGGAGCAGGAGAACCTGGTCACCGGCCGGCCCGGCCAGGGCACGTTCGTCAATGAACAGCAGTCGGCCGTGATGTCGGCATCGACGTACACGTCGCTGCGCCGGGGCCTGGCGATCTGGTTGTGCCGCGCCTACGCGGCCGGCCTCGACGAGCAGGCGGTCAACGCGCTTTTCACCACCGTCCACCAGCAGACGAGGAATGAGGACGTGGCGTGACAGAGACCGAGTTCGCGCTGCGCACCGACGGTGTGGGCAAGCGATACCGGAAGGGCTGGGCGCTGCGCGACTGCACCCTGGCCCTGCCGGCGGGCGGCGTGATCGCCCTGGTCGGGCCGAACGGCGCGGGCAAGACCACGCTGCTGCGCCTGGTCGTCGGGTTGCTGGCACCGAGCACCGGCACGGTGGAGGTCCTCGGCCACGACGTCACCGCCAGCACCCCGCAAACTCTGTCCCGGGTCGGGTTCCTGGCCCAGGACCACCCGCTGTACAAGCGCTTCACCGTCGCCGAGATGCTCCGCTTCGGCCGGGCCTGCAACCTGCGGTTCGACCAGGGGCTGGCCGAGCGTCGGCTGGCGAAGCTGGGCATCCCGCTCGACCGCAGGGCCGGTACGCTCTCCGGCGGGCAGCAGGCCCAGGTCGCGTTGGCGCTGGCCCTGGCGAAGCGGCCGGACCTGCTTGTCCTCGACGAGCCGGTGGCCAGCCTCGACCCGCTGGCCCGGCACGAGTTCCTGCAGGTCCTCATGGGCGCGGTGGCCGAAGGCGGGGTGACCGTCCTGTTCTCCTCGCACGTCCTGCACGAGCTGGAGCGCGTCTGCGACCACCTGGTCGTGCTCAACCACGGCCGGGTCACGCTCACCGGTGACCTCGACACCCTCCTCGCCGAGCACCGGCTGCTCGTCGGCCCGCGCACGGCCACCGACGTCGACCGGGCCGCCGCCGTCGTGCAGGCCGTGCACAGCGACCGGCACACGACCCTGCTGGTACGCGACGGCGGGATCCCGGCCGCGCCTGGTTGGCAGGCCCAGCCGGTCGCGCTGGAGGACCTGGTGCTGGCGTACCTGCGCCGGGCGTCCGAGCCGAGCGCCGCGGTCACGTCGGGGGTGGCGGTATGACGTGGTTGATCTGGCGCCAGCACCGGACCGAGGTCTGCGTCCTGGGTCTGCTTGTCGGCATGTTCGGCATTGCCCTGTTCGTGCTCGGGACGCAGGCCCACGACCTGTTCCCCGGCGGTCCCGCCCGGTGTGCGGGAGAAACCGGTGTCAGCGAGGCCTGCGCGGCCTCCTTCCGCCGGCTCGACGAGGAGTACGGGTACGTCGAGAACCTCCTGGCGGCCTTCTATCTGGTCCCGGTCGTCATCGGTGCGTTCCTCGGTGCGCCGCTGCTCGCGCGCGAACTGGAGGACGGCACCTGGCAGCTCGCCTGGACGCAGGCCGTGCCGCGGATGCGCTGGCTGGCGGCCAAGCTCGCGGCACTCGCCGGCGTCACCGTCGCGCTCACCGGGATGTTCACCGCGGTGCTCACCTGGTTCCGTCAGCCATTCGACGCGTGGGAAGGGCGGTTCCAGTACGACGCCTTCGACCTGGAGGGACTTGTTCCGGTGGCGTACGCGCTGTTCGCGTTCGGCGTCGCCACCGCCGCCGGGGCGATCCTGCGGCGCAGCCTGCCCGCGTTCGGCGTCGCGTTCGGGGCGTTCCTCGCCGCCCGGATGTCGGTGGCGCTGTTGGCCCGTCCCGCGTACGCCACGCCGCTCACCACCATGGAGCCGGTCCCCGTCGGCGGCTCGAAGGACCAGGCGGGGCACCGGGCCGTGCCCGGCTTCGCCGACTGGATGATCGAACACGGCTACGCAGACGCCACCGGGCGCAGGCTGAGCTGGACCGAGTACTACGAGCTGGAGGGTGCCGCCAACCGGGCCGGCACCAACCTCAACCAGTTCCTGCACGCGCGGGGCATCCAGCAGTTCGGGGTCTACCACCCGGCCGACCGGTTCTGGGCGTTCCAGCTCATCGAGGCGGCGCTGTTCGTCGCCGTCGCGGCGGTCCTGATCGGTGTGGTGGTGTGGCGGATACGGCGCCGGATGATCTAGTGCCCTGACCACAACCGTTCACGGTGTTGGTTGGCACGCTGTTCGGCTTGTCGCCGGGTGGCGTGTCGACGTTGACGCCCGAGTTTGGTTCGAATCAGCTCGGCGTGCGTTCCAGGAGGACGATGCACAGCAGCGGGTACTGCCAGCGTTGCGCTGCCTGGTAATCCTTCCTGATCCGCTCCTTCTTGCCGGGTGCCATGTCCTTGAGCGGGTCGTCGCGTTGTCAACGCGGACCACCCAGATTCGCGGCGGGGTGCCAAGGCAGCCAGCGTCAGGGCATTCAGTCGCCAGGAACCGCCCGTTGCTGCGCTGGGGTGCGGTTTGCAGCACGTCCGGTGGGCGCGGAGCGGGTAGGTAGCGTTCGTAGATGTCGCGTGGTGACCAGGGGATGCTGGGGTGGGTGTCGGGGAACACCACGACGTCGCCCGGTCGGTATCGAGGGCTGATGACCGTGGCGATGCGGAACGAGTCCTGGGTGTGACCGGCTTCGCCGCGGATGAGGAGATGCGCTGGGTAGGCCAGAACGGTGGCCAGGCACATCGCGACGATGGCGTGTGGTCGGCCGATGCGGGTCAGGGCGGAGGCGGCGAGCACAGCCATGGGTGGCAGCACCACCAGGACGTAGCGGGCCACCCAGACGTGGAGCTGCGTGCCGGTGAGGAATAACAGCACCAGCGGGACGAATGCCGCGCCGGCGAGGCACAGGTACGCCGGTCGGCGACGCACTCCGAGAATCGCCAGAACGAGAACGAGGCCGCCGACGGACGCGGAGTAGAACAGCCGTTCAGGGAAGGCCCGCACCGCGTTGATGTCCACGAGAGCGATCCAGGAGACCTGCGCGGTCTGCTTCGAGCCCAACAGCGACAACACCAGTGCGGGTAACGCGCCAATGCCGGCGGCCGCCACCCACCGCCACATGGTGCGCCAGCCGTCGTTGCGGCGTTCGAACTGCCACCAGCCGACTGCCAAGCCATGTCCGACAAGCATCAGCAGACCGTTGAGGGGGTGCAGCATCCCGGCGAAGCCGGCTGCCGCGGCGTATCCGGCGAGCCGGCCCCGCGAGGGACGCTCGAGCGACAGGATCAGGCACAACAAGGCGACGGCGGAACCCAGGGTCACCGCGGCGTATGACCGTGCCTCCTGCGCGTACCAGCTGCTGGCCGGAAGAATCGCGAAGATCGATCCCGCTAACAAGCCCGTCGCCGGGCCGCCGACCCGCCGCCCGAGCACGGTCACGACCAGCGTCGCCGCGACGGTGGCGACGACCGAGGGCAGCCGCAACGCGGTCGTTGAGGTGCCGGCGAGGGTCGTGTACAGCTTCATCAGCGCGTAGTACGGGGTGAGTACCGCGTCCACCGAGCCGGACAGTTGCCAAAGCTGCGACCATGACAGTCGTACGGCACCCCAGGTGGCCAACTCGTCAGCCCAGAGCGCCGGACCCGTCAGCCGCCACAGACTCAGCGTCGCCGCGACAACTGCCGGCAGCGCCCAGCTCGCCACCCGAACTGCGCCGTTCGTCAGTGCGGCTCGGTGGCCGACGTCTGCCGCCGCCGTGCCCCCTTCGTCTGCTGAACCTGGTAGGTCTGAAGGGGCAGCGATGGTGCCGGTGCGGTGCAGCGGCCAACTGGCAGTGATGACGGTTCTCCCTCAAGGGCGGTCGTGGGCCGCGCGAATGCTAGCCGGGGCGGACAGGCGCGAGATGTCACTGGGCATGACATGCGGTGAACAGCAGATGTTCCGGCGGCGTTCGTGCTTCGGGACAGCTGGGCTGGCGACGTCATCCAGACCATAAGCAGGCACTGCGACGCAGCCGGAATTCACGCAGCCTAAATCTTCTGGCCAGGTATTCAATCGGAGCTTGAGGCACACGTGCATACGTGCTGCTGGGTGGCCGATTTCGGCGTTTCTCGACGACGGGCCGGACAGTGGACTGCCATTGCTCAGCCTTAATATTCAATAAGTTCGCTCTCTTTCGCCCCGCCCACAGGTTCGGTCTTGAAGGGCCGCCAATTGGCCACCGAGTCCGTTTCTGACGTGCCTCGGCAACCTTTGGTTCACGTCACGTACGCCCTGCCGACGTTTGAGCCTGGATATTCTCCGCTTCCACTGGCATACGGAAATGCCGAAACTTCAATGAAGCGATGGGAAGATAGTGCAAAAACGCGCTCGTGCCTGGGGTGTCAGCCTGTTATTGGCTGGCTTGGCCGCTGGACTTCTCGGCGGCGGGACTGCCTCAGCAATCGCCAAATCCGCGGAAGTCCCCGATGGCACCTATCCCTTTGTGGCAAAGGTGAGCTTCGGCGACGTACGGAGCTGCACCGCCTCCCTGGTCGACTCCCGCTGGATCGTCACCGCGAAGTCGTGTTTCACCGATGGCGCGACCCCTGTCGTCAGCGGGGCGCCCTCGCGTCCCACCAGCGTCCTGCTCGGCCGCACGGACCTCACCCGGGTCGCCGGCCACCGCCTCGCGGTGCTGTCGGTGATCCCGCACCCCGACCGGAACCTCGCCCTCGCCGAGCTGTCCGCGCCCGTTGCGGACATCGCACCGGTCAACCTCGGTGGCGCTGCCCCCACTCCGGGGGAGAGTCTGCAGACAGCCGGGTACGGTCGGACCACCACGGAGTGGGTCCCGAATCGCCTGCACGCTGCCGCGTTCACCGCTCAGACGGTGACGTCGACGACGTTCGCGATGCAGGCCGCGTCGTCGGGTGCCAGCATCTGCAAGGGCGACGCCGGCGGTCCTGTCTTCCGGGAGACGCAGGGCCGCGTCGAGCTGGTGGGGATCAACGACACCTCCTGGCAGAAGGGCTGCCTCGGCGAGACCGAGACTCGTGACGGGGCGGTGGAGACCCGGGTCGACGATCTCGCCAACTGGATCCGGGCGGCGGTCAGCGTTCAGCCGAACGGCCTGCGGGAGCCGGTGACGGGCGAGTTCAACCGTGACGGCAAGCCGGACCTGATCGCCACCGACGACACCGGGCAGCTCTGGCTGTACCCCGGCACCTCAACCGCGAACGCCTGGGGCCACCGCCTGCTGATCGGTGCCGGCTGGGCTGGTTACCGCGACATGGTCGCCGGGCAGATCAACCGGGATGCCTACGACGATCTGGTGGCCGTGGAAACCGCCACCGGCAAGCTGTGGCTTTTCCCTGGCACGGCAGCGGGGGGCGCTCTGGGCGC
>NZ_JAEVHL010000160.1 GCF_016803395.1 Micromonospora tarensis
GACGAACGGGTCGCCGAGGCGCTGGGTGCCGCCTTCACCCAGTTGCTCAACTCCTCCGACGAGCCGGGCGACGCGGTCGTCATCGGGCACGACATGCGGACCAGTGGGACGAACGGGTCGCCGAGGCGCTGGGTGCCGCCTTCACCCAGTTGCTCAACTCCTCCGACGAGCCGGGCGACGCGGTCGTCATCGGGCACGACATGCGGGCCACCTCGCCCGGTCTGGCCGCCGCGTTCGCCGCCGGGGTACGCGCCGAGGGGCGCGCGGTGATCGAGATCGGGCTCGCCTCCACCGACCTGCTCTACTACGCCTCCGGCTCCCTCGACCTGCCGGGCGCGATGTTCACCGCCAGCCACAACCCCGCGCAGTACAACGGCATCAAGATGTGCCGCTCCGGGGCCCGCCCGATCGGTCAGGAGAGCGGTCTGGCCGAGATCCGGGAGCGGGCCCAGGCCCTCCTGGACTCGGGTGACGCCCGTCCCGCCGGTGCGCCGACCCGGCCGGCCGAGCGGCGCGACCTGCTTCCCGACTACGCCGGTTACCTGCGCAAGCTGGTCGATCTCTCGGGCATCCGGCCGTTGAAGGTGGTCGTCGACGCCGGCAACGGAATGGGGGGCTTCACCGTCCCGACCGTGTTGGGCGACGCGGCGCTGTCGCCGCTGCCACTGGAGATCGTGCCGCTCTACTTCGAGCTGGACGGCAGCTTCCCCAACCACGAGGCCAACCCACTGGACCCGGCGAACCTGGTCGACCTCCAGCGCGCCGTGGTCGAGCACGGGGCCGACATCGGCTTGGCCTTCGACGGCGACGCCGACCGGTGCTTCGTGGTGGACGAACGCGGCGAGCCGGTCTCGCCATCGGCGATCACCGCCCTCGTCGCCGCGCGCGAGCTGGCCAAGCACCCGGGTTCCACGGTGATCCACGGCCTGATCACCTCCAGTGCGGTCGCGGAGATCATCCGCGAGCACGGTGGGCAGCCGGTCGTCGCCCGGGTCGGGCACTCCTTCATCAAGGCCGAGATGGCCCGGACCAACGCCGTCTTCGGCGGCGAGCACTCGGCGCACTACTACTTCCGGGACTTCTGGTTCGCCGACACCGGCATGCTCGCGGCGATGCACACCCTGGCCGCGCTGGGCGAGCAGTCGCTGCCGCTCTCCGTGCTGGCCGGTGAGTACGAGCGCTACGTCGCCTCGGGCGAAATCAACTCGACGGTGGCCGACCAGGCGGCGGCGGTGGCCGAGGTGCGTGCCGCGTACCCGAACGCGGTGGCCGACGAGATGGACGGGCTCACCCTGCGTTTCGCCGACGGCGCCTGGTTCAACCTGCGCGCCTCCAACACGGAGCCGCTGCTGCGGCTCAACGTCGAGGCACCCACCCGGGATCGGATGGTCTCGCTCCGGGACGACGTGCTCGACCGCGTTCGCCGATAAGATCGCCTGCGCCGGTCGGCACCGCCGCCGGTCAAGCCGCACACGTGGAAGGAGCCGTGCCATGGCCCTGGATCCGCAGTTGCTCGAGATCCTCGCCTGTCCGGACACGCACCACGCCCCGCTCACCTATGACGCCGAGGCGCAGACGTTGACCTGCACGGAGTGCGGCCGGATCTTCGAGGTCCGCGACGACGTGCCGGTGCTGCTGCTCGACGAGGCGCGCGGCGGCCCTGGGCAGTCCTCATGATCGACGGTACGGCCGGGGTCAGCGGGCGTCGCGACGCCGACGAGGCCCTGCTCGACAACCCGGCGGCGTTGGCCGAGGCCGACCCGGGTGACATGCTCCGGCACACCGCGTCGGCCGGTGCGCAGGTCCGCGAGAGCGCCGCGTTGGCAGCCGAGGCGAACCTGTCGGTGCTCGCCGACGACGGTCGCCCCCGAGCCGTGGTGATCGCCGGTATCGGCACCGCGGGGCGTACCGGGGACGTGCTGGCCACGGTCGCCGGGCCACGCTGCCCCGTCCCGGTCATCGCGCACCGCAGTGCCGGCGTACCCGGTTGGGTGGGCGCGGCCGACGTGGTGATCGCGGTGAGCGCGTCCGGACGTAGCCCGGAGGCGCTCGGTGCCGCCGAGGCGGCACACCGGCGGGGTGCCCGGCTGGTCGCCGTGGGCGCCCCCGACTCGCGGTTGCAGTCGATCGCCGAGCAGGCCCGGGCGCCGTTCATTCCGGTGCCCCGGCGTGCCCCGGCGCGGGCCAGCCTCTGGGCGCTCACCGTGCCGGTCCTACTCGCCGCCCGTTCCCTCGGGCTGGTCAAGGTCAACGAGGCGGACCTGGCGGAGACCGCGGCCCGGTTGGACGCGGACGCCGACCGCTGCCGGTCCAACGCGGAGTCCTTCGTCAACCCGGCGAAGTCCCTGGCGCTCGGGCTGGCCGGCTCGATCCCCATCGTCTGGGGCTCGTCCCCGCTGGCCACGGTGGCTGCCCGCCGCTTCGGCGACACCCTGTCGGCCAACGCCCGCTACCCGGTGGTGACCGGTGCGCTCGGTGAGGCCGGTCGGGGCCGGGTCGGGTTGCTCGACGGTGTCTTCGGTGGGCTGGCCGAGGGGGAGCGGGACATCTTCGCCGACCCGGCCGAGGACGACGGCGACGGCACCCGGCTGCGGCTGGTGCTGCTGCGCGACGGCGGGCTCAACGCCGACGACGACACCGACGAGCCGCTCGCCGTCGAGGAGCGCCGCGCGGACGCGGTGCAGACCCTCGCGGAGCGCCGTGGCGTGCGCTGCGACGTGGTCACCGCCGAGGGCGGCTCGGCCCTGGAGCGGCTGGCCTCGCTGATCGCCGTACCGGATTTTGCCTCGATCTACCTGGCCCTGGCCCATGGGCTGGATCCGATGGCCGTGCCGGCCATCACCGAGATGAAGGAGCTGTCGAACCAGTGAACGAACGTAGGGGGCGGCGCGCCATGCGCGGACCGGTCGGCTTCGTGCGGCGAAGCGGAGCGGTGGCATGAGCGCCAACGGTGGGACGAAGGCGATTGTCGCCGCCCTGCTGGCCAACATCGGCATCGCCGTCACCAAGTTCATCGCGTTCCTGCTCTCCGGCTCGTCGTCGATGCTGGCCGAGGCGGTCCACTCGGTCGCCGACTCCGGCAACCAGGGCCTCCTGCTGCTCGGCGGCAAGCGGGCGAAGCGGGCGGCCACCCCGGAACACCCGTTCGGGTACGGCCGGGAGCGCTACATCTACGCGTTCATCGTGTCCATCGTGCTGTTCAGCATCGGTGGCCTGTTCGCGCTCTACGAGGCGTACCACAAGTGGCACGATCCGCACGGGATCACCGAGTGGCAGTGGTTGCCGGTGACCGTGCTGGTGGTGGCGATCGTCCTGGAGTCGTTCTCCTTCCGGACCGCCATCAAGGAGTCCAATCACATCCGGGGCAACCAGTCCTGGGTGCGTTTCATCCGCCGCGCCAAGGCCCCGGAGTTGCCTGTGGTGCTGCTGGAGGACTTCGGCGCGCTGGTCGGTCTGGTGTTCGCGCTCTTCGGCGTCACCATGACGTTGATCACCGGCAACGGCGAGTGGGACGCCGCCGGCACCGCCATGATCGGCATCCTGCTGGTGATCATCGCCATCGTGCTGGCCATCGAGACGAAGAGTCTGCTGCTCGGTGAGGGTGCCGAGGCGTCCGACGTCGCCGCCATCGAGCGGGCGGTAACCGATGGCCCCGAGGTGGAGCGCATCATCCACATGAAGACGCTCTACCTGGGGCCGGAGGAGCTGATGGTGGCCGCGAAGATCGCCGTTCCCAAGTGCGAGAGCGCGCACGACCTGGCCCGCGGCATCAACGCCGTGGAGGCGCGGATCCGCGCAGCGGTGCCGATCGCCCGGGTCATCTACCTGGAGCCGGACGTCTACAGCGTGGCTGCCGCCCAGGCCGGCACCGGCGCCGCCGCCGACACCGCCGTGCCGCAGCCGCAGGACGCGGCGGGCGAGGCGGCCGGGCGGCCGGGGGCTGACAGGTGGAGCCACTGTACGGGCCGATCCGGGACTACGCCTGGGGCTCGCGCTCGGCCATCGCGCTCCTTCAGGGGCGCTCGGTGCCGAGCGCGAGCCCGGAGGCGGAGCTGTGGCTGGGCGCCCACCCGGGCGCCCCGGCCAGCGTCGACCGGTCCGGTCTGCGGGTGAGCCTCTGCGACCTGGTGCGGGACGAGCCCGGGCAGTGGCTCGGCGAGCGGGTGTCCGAGCGGTTCGGCGGCCGACTGCCGTTCCTGCTCAAGGTGCTAGCGGCCGATGCTCCGCTGAGCCTGCAGGCCCACCCGGACGCCGAGCAGGCGCGGGCCGGCTACGCGGCGGAGGCGGGGCTCCCCGAGCAGCAGCGCAACTACTCCGACCCGCATCACAAGCCGGAATTGTTGGTCGCGCTCACCCCGTTCGAGGCGCTGTGCGGTTTCCGGGACCCGGCGGAGTCGGCCGAGGCGCTCGCCGCGTTCGGCGTACCGGAGTTGACGCCGGTGGTCACCGCGTTGCGGTCCGGGCCGGCGGGGCTGCCGACGGCGGTGCGGACGCTGCTCGGCTGGCCGGTCGCGCGGCGTCACGAGCTGCTCAGTTCGGTGGTGGCCGCGTCGGCGGACGGCCCGGACGCCGAGTTGGCCCGCCGGCTGGCCAAGACGTACCCGGGGGATCCGGGGGTGCTGGTCGCGCTGCTGCTGCACCACGTTCGGCTGGTGCCGGGGGAGGCGATCTGGATGCCCGCCGGCAACCTGCACGCGTACCTGAGCGGCTGTGGGGTCGAGGTCATGGCGGCCAGCGACAACGTGCTGCGCGGCGGCCTCACCCCGAAGCGGGTGGACGTCGACGAGTTGTTGCGGGTGCTGCGCTTCGAGGTGCTCGACGATCCGGTGCGGGCTGCCCAGCCGGTCGGCCCGGGGGTGGACTGGTGGCCCGTGCCGGTGGACGACTTCGCGCTGCACCGGGTGCGGGTCGACGCGGAGGTGTCCTCGGTGACGCTGCCGCTCCCCGGCCCCCGGGTGGTGCTCTGCGCCGGCGGTTCGATCACCGTGGACGACGGGGCCGGTGCCTTGACGCTGGTCTCCGGCGAGGCGGCGATCGGCACGGCGGCCGGTGAACCGCTGCGGCTCGGGGGGGCTGGGGTGGCGTACGTGGCGACGTCCGGACTGCGCTGACCGGGTCGCTCGGCGAAGGCGCAAGTCCGACTTTTCCGGAATGGCTTGACGCTGACCTGGCTGAGTGTGACTCTATGAGTACGCAGCGTTATCGCGACGACGGTCCGAGAACGTGCGGGGAACCAAACCGGGGGGATGCACGGGGCGGGCGGGACGTGGGTGGATGAAACCGCCCACCACCGACCGCCCCGTGCGCTGTCCATCGACCGTGCCCGGGTGGGCGTCGTCGACGCGCGCGTAAGGTGGAAGATCGGCGCAGACAACGTTCGACAGGAGCTTTCATGACCAGCACCCTCCCGGCGGCCGCCAGCGGCACGCCGTCCGAGGCCCGGCCGAGCACGCTTGCCGACGGCGACTTCAAGGTGGCGGATCTGTCGCTCGCCGAGTTCGGGCGTAAAGAGATCCAGCTCGCCGAGCACGAGATGCCCGGCCTGATGGCGATCCGGCGGGAGTTTGCCGAGGCGCAGCCGCTCGCCGGCGCGCGGATCACCGGCTCGCTGCACATGACCATCCAGACCGCCGTCCTGATCGAGACGCTGGTCGCGCTCGGCGCGCAGGTCCGCTGGGCGTCCTGCAACATCTTCTCCACCCAGGACCACGCCGCCGCCGCGATCGTCGTCGGCCCGAACGGCACCCCCGAGGCGCCCGCCGGCGTCCCGGTGTACGCCTGGAAGGGCGAGACCCTGCCGGAGTACTGGTGGTGCACCGAGCAGGTGCTCAACTGGCCGGACGGGCAGGGCCCGAACATGATCCTCGACGACGGTGGCGACGCCACCCTGCTGGTGCACAAGGGTGCCGAGTTCGAGAAGGCCGGGGTCGTGCCGCCGGTCGAGTCCGCCGACTCCGAGGAGTACGCGGTCATCCTCGAACTGCTGCACCGCTCGCTCGCCGAGGACGGCCAGCGCTGGACCCGGATCTCCTCCGGCATCAAGGGCGTGACCGAGGAGACCACCACCGGCGTGCACCGGCTCTACGAGATGCACCGGGCGGGCACGCTGCTCTTCCCGGCCATCAACGTCAACGACTCGGTGACCAAGAGCAAGTTCGACAACAAGTACGGTTGCCGGCACTCGCTCATCGACGGCATCAACCGGGCCACCGACGTGCTGATCGGCGGCAAGATGGCGGTCGTCATGGGCTACGGCGACGTGGGCAAGGGCTGCGCCGAGTCGCTGCGCGGCCAGGGCGCCCGGGTCGTGGTGACCGAGGTCGACCCGATCTGCGCGTTGCAGGCCGCGATGGACGGCTACCAGGTGGCCACCCTGGACGACGTGGTCGAGCAGGCGGACATCTTCATCACCGCCACCGGCTGCTTCGACGTCATCACCAACGAGCACATGGCCCGGATGAAGCACCAGGCCATCGTGGGCAACATCGGACACTTCGACAACGAGATCGACATGGCCGGCCTGGCCAAGCGCTCCGACGTCGAGCGGATCAACATCAAGCCGCAGGTCGACCTGTGGCGCTTCGCCGACGGGCACGCCATCATCGTGCTCTCCGAGGGCCGCCTGCTGAACCTGGGCAACGCGACCGGGCACCCGAGCTTCGTGATGTCGAACTCGTTCGCCAACCAGACGATCGCCCAGATCGAGCTCTTCACCAAGACGGAGGACTACCCGATCGGCGTCTACGTGCTGCCCAAGCACCTGGACGAGAAGGTGGCCCGGCTGCACCTGAGCGCGCTCGGCGCCAAGCTGAGCACGCTCACCAAGGAGCAGGCAGCCTACCTGGGGGTCTCCACCGAGGGTCCGTTCAAGCCGGATCACTACCGCTACTGATCGACACCTTCGGACCGGGTCGGCTGTTCGCAGCCGGCCCGGTTCGTCGTCTCCGGGCCGGCGGCTCAGTCGGAGCGCGGACCGCGGCGGGCGGGCCGGAACCAGGTCCAGGCGCACCAGGCCAACCACCCGATCGACACGACGGTGGCCAGCGCCCGCAGTCGCAGCGCGCTGAGCAGCAACACCACGGCCAGCACCGTCAACCACGGCAGGAATCCCCTCACGGCGGGCATCCTTCCACAGCCGACCGGTCCGGACCGCCTGCCGGAACGTCGCCGGACCGCTGCCGAGGGGTGAGCTTGTCGTGAACGACTTGACGGGGGCACTGAGCAGGGAGGAAGGTATGCCTGCCCTAAGTGAGCCAAGGCGTGCCTAACCAACTCGGAGACCGGATGTTCGCCACCTACCTGATCGGCCTGCGGGAAGGTCTCGAAGCGACCCTGGTGGTCAGCATCCTGGTCGCCTTCCTGGTGAAGTCACAGCGCCGGGACCGGCTGCCGCAGGTCTGGGCGGGCGTCGGCCTGGCCGTTGCGCTCTCGGTGCTCTTCGGCTGGCTGATCGAGTACACGTCGACCTCGCTGCTGTCCCGCTCCGAGGACCGGGAGTTGTTCGAGGCGATCACCTCCGTCGCCGCCGTGGTCTTCGTCACCTGGATGATTTTCTGGATGCGCCGGGCCGCCCGGAGCATCGCCGGCGAGCTGCGCGGCAAGCTCACCGAGGCGCTGGCCGTCGGGTCTCTCGCCGTCGCCGGAATGGCCTTCCTCGCGGTGATCCGCGAGGGCCTGGAGACCGCGCTGATCTTCTATTCGGCGGCCCAGGGCGCGGCCGGCGACAGTGGGCCGCTGCTCGCGTTGATCGGCGGGATCGTCACCGCCGTGCTGCTCGGCGTGCTGCTCTACGCCAGCGCCGTGCGGATCAACCTCAGCACCTTCTTCACCTGGACCGGCGCGCTGCTGATCCTGGTCGCCGCCGGCATCCTCAAGTACGGCGTGCACGACTTCCAGGAGGCCGGCGTCCTGCCCGGGCTGAACGACCTGGCCTTCGACATCACCAGCGCGCTCGACCCGAGCACCTGGTACGCCGCCCTGCTCGCCGGCATGTTCAACGTGACTCCCGCGCCCACCGTGCTGGAGACGATCGCCTGGGTCGGGTACGCCGTGCCGGTCCTGCTGCTCTTCCTGCGGCCGTCCCGGCGTAAGCCGGCACCCGCCACGACCACCACCACCGTCGCCGAGCGCGGGGCCGACACCGGCGCCGAGGCCGAGGCTGAGGCCGACGCGGCGACCACGCCGCAGCGCGCCTGACCCCACGAGGAGAGACAGCTCAGATGCGTACCACCCAGTTCTTCGCGCTGGCCGCCGCCGGCGTGCTGGCGACGGCCGGTCTGGCCGCCTGCTCGGAGTCGGACAAGGGTGACTCCGGCGCGGCCGGCGGCCCGATCGTGGTGAAGGCCAGCGACACCAGCTGCGAGGTCGGTTCGACCGAGCTGGGCGCCGGCACCGCAACCTTCAAGATCACCAACTCGGGCGCGAAGGTGACCGAGTTCTACGTGTACGCCGACGGCGACCGCGTGCTGGGCGAGGTGGAGAACATCGCCCCCGGCCTCAGCCGCGAGCTGCGGGTGGAGTTGCCGGCCGGCACCTACCAGACGGCCTGCAAGCCGGGCATGAGCGGCAAGGGCATCCGGGGCGCGCTCAAGGTCAGCGGCTCGGCGCAGCCGCTCACCGCCGACGCCGCGCTGGCCGGTGCCGCCGACAACTACCAGCGCTACGTCAAGAGCCAGACCGCCGCCCTGTTGGACAAGACCGGGGAGTTCGTCGGCGCGGTCAAGGCCGGCGACGTCGCGAAGGCCAAGGCGCTCTACCCGGTCGCCCGCACCTACTGGGAGCGGATCGAACCGGTGGCGGAGATCTTCGGCGACCTCGACCCCAAGATCGATGGCCGCGAGGAGGTCATCGAGGAGGGGATGGAGTTCACCGGCTTCCACCGGATCGAGAAGGACCTCTGGCAGTCCGGCGACATCAGCAAGGACGGCCCGATCGCCGACCGACTGCTGGTCGACGTCAAGGAGATCGTGGCCAAGGCCAACGCCGAGAAGCTCTCCCCGCTCCAGCTCGCCAACGGTGCCAAGGAGTTGCTCGACGAGGTGGCCAGCGGCAAGATCACCGGCGAGGAGGACCGCTACTCGCACACCGACCTGTGGGACTTCGCCGCCAACCTCGAAGGCTCCAAGGCCGCCGTGTCCGCACTCCGCCCCGCGCTGCAACAGCGCTCGCCGGAGCTGGTCACGCAGTTGGACACCGAGTTCGCCAACGTCGAGACCCTGCTCGGCAAGCACCGCGACGGCGACGGCTGGAAGCTGCACACCGCGCTGAGCAAGGCCGAGCTCAAGGAGCTCTCCGACGGGATCAACGCGCTCGCCGAGCCGATCAGCAAGGTCGCCGCGGCCGTCGCGAAGTGACCGGACCCAGGGGGGACCGATGAGCGGGAACAGGTTGACCCGTCGGCGGGCGATCACGCTCGCCGGCGCCGGGGTGGCCGGGGTCGCCGGGGTGGCGGTCGGCGCGGGGGCACTGGTCGACGGCCACCGTGGTCCGGCCGCCGCGAGTGACCACCCGGCCGGGGCGGTGCCGTTCCACGGCGAGCACCAGGCCGGCATCGTCACCCCGGCGCAGGACCGGTTGCACTTCGTCGCCTTCGACGTGATCACCAAGGATCGGGCCCGGCTGGTCGAGCTGCTCGAGGAGTGGACGGCCGCCGCCGCCCGAATGACCGCCGGGCGTGACGCCGGGCTGCTGGGCGCGGTCGGCGGGATGCCGGAGGCCCCGCCGGACGACACCGGCGAGGCGCTCGGCCTACCTCCCTCGCAGCTCACCCTCACCATCGGCTTCGGGCCGACGCTGTTCCGCGACTCCGACGGCCGGGACCGCTTCGGCATCGCCGACCGGCGACCCGCCGCCCTCGCCGAGCTGCCGAGGTTCCCGGGCGACGCGTTGCAGCCACAGCTCTCCGGTGGCGACCTCTGCGTCCAGGCCTGCGCCAACGATCCGCAGGTGGCGGTGCACGCGATCCGCAACCTGGCCCGGCTCGGCATGGGCGTGGTGAGCGTCCGCTGGTCGCAGCTCGGCTTCGGGCGTACCTCGTCGACGTCCCGCGACCAGGCCACCGCGCGCAACCTGTTCGGCTTCAAGGACGGCACGGCCAACCTCAAGGCCGAGGACACCGACCTGCTGCGCGACCAGCTGTGGGTGCAGCCGGGTGACGGGCCGGACTGGATGACCGGCGGCTCGTACCTGGTCACCCGCAAGATCCGGATGCTGGTGGAGACCTGGGACCGGACCTCGCTGGCCGAGCAGGAGGAGATCATCGGCCGGACCAAGGGCAGCGGTGCGCCGCTCGGTCGGACCGACGAGTTCGACGAGCCGGACCTGGCCGCGCGTGGGGCGGACGGCAAGCCGGTGATCGCCGAACACGCGCACGTCGCACTGGCTCATCCGAGCCGGAACGGGGGCGCCCAGCTGCTGCGCCGGGGCTACAACTTCGTCGACGGCTCGGACGGTCTCGGCCGGCTCGACGCGGGTCTCTTCTTCATCGCCTACCAGCGTGACCCACGCCGCCAGTTCGTGCCGATCCAGACCCAGTTGGCGCGGCACGACGTGCTCAACGAGTACCTGCGGCACGTTTCCAGCGGCGTGTTCGCCTGCCCGCCCGGGGTCCGCGACGGCGGGGACCACTGGGGGCGCGCGCTTTTCGGCTGACCGGCGTCCGGTTGGCGACAGCGGGATCGGCCCAGCCAGCCGGTGGCGCCGGGCGGCGCCGAAGGGGGATCATGGTGACAGCCGTTACCGGCCGACGCCGGTCCCACAGACCTGACTGAGGATGCAATATTAATCCCATGAGAGCCCGCGTACTGGTGGTCGACGACGACCCCGCGCTCGCCGAGATGCTCGGCATCGTGCTGCGCAGTGAGGGTTTTCTCCCCTCGTTCGTGGCGGACGGCGAGCGGGCGTTGGCCGCTTTTCGTGACAACCGTCCCGATATCGTGCTGCTTGACCTGATGCTGCCCGGGATGAGCGGTATCGACGTCGCCCGGTCGATCCGGGCCGAGTCCGGCGTGCCGATCGTCATGCTGACCGCCAAGAGCGACACGGTGGACGTGGTGCTGGGCCTGGAGTCCGGCGCCGACGACTACGTGGTCAAGCCGTTCAAGCCCAAGGAACTGGTGGCCCGGATGCGGGCCCGGCTGCGCCGGGGCGAGGACGTCGCCCCCGAGATGTTGACCATCGGGCCGCCGGACAACCAGATCACCATCGACGTGCCCGCGCACACCGTCAGTCGCAACGACGAGGAGGTGAAGCTGACTCCGCTGGAGTTCGACCTGCTGGTCGCGCTCGCCCGCAAGCCACGTCAGGTCTTCACCCGTGAGGTGTTGCTGGAGCAGGTCTGGGGCTACCGGCACGCGGCCGACACGCGTCTGGTCAACGTGCACGTCCAGCGGTTGCGGGCCAAGATCGAGCCGGACCCGGAGCGTCCGGAAATCATCCTCACCGTGCGGGGCGTGGGCTACAAGGCGGGGACCGGATAGCCTGGTCACACTGTGTCGACCTCGCCGCCCCCACCCTCCCCGAGTACGGCTGCCCGCCGGCTGAACGCCGGCGGGGAGCTCTGGCGTGCGGTGAGCGGTCGGGTCGCCCGGGTGGTGGGCCGGGTACACCAGACCTGGCGGCGCTCGCTACAGGTTCGGGTCGTCACCATCACGCTTGTCGCGTCCAGTCTGCTGGTCGGCGGTTTCGCCTTCCTGATCGCTGACAAGATCACCACCATCCTGTTGGACAATGCCCGCAGCGACGTCCGGCAGCGGGTGACGAGCGGTGCCAGCTACGCGGCCAAGCAGGTCTCCTTCTACGGGCAACCGCAGGAGGCGCAGCTCCAGGAGACCATCGACGGCACCGTCAACTACCTCGCCGGCGGCGACCCCCAGCAGACCAGCGGGGTGGTGGTGGCGATCACCGCCGACGGTTACCCCGACGACATCCAGACGCGTACCGCCCCGTCGGCGAACGTCCGGTTGCTGATCAGCCCCGAGCTGCGGGCCGCGATCGCCGACGGCAAGGTGGCCAGCCAGATCCGCACCGGCCGGCTCACCGGCGATACCACCAAATACCTGGTCTACGGCTCGCCGGTGCCCACCCGCTTCGGCCAGATCGAGCTCTACTACCTGGTGCCGCTGACCCGGCAGGACGTCACCGCCGCCGACGCCCGGGCCACCGTGGTGGCCACCGGGGTGGCCCTGGTGATCCTGCTCGGGTTGCTCGCGGCGCTGGTCACCCGGCTGGTGGTCAACCCGGTCCGGGTGGCCGCACGGACCGCCCAGCGGCTCTCCGCCGGCCTGCTCGACCAGCGGATGGTGGTCAACGGCGAGGACGACCTCGCGCTGCTCGCCGCCTCGTTCAACCAGATGGCCACCAACCTGCAACGACAGATCCTGCGCCTGGAGGAGATGTCCCGGTTGCAGCGTCGATTCACCTCCGACGTCTCGCACGAGCTGCGTACCCCGCTGACCACGGTCCGGATGGCCGCTGACCTGATCTTCGCCGAGCGCGACGAGTTCGATCCGGCGGTGGCCCGCAGCGCCGAGCTGCTCCAGGCCGAGCTGGATCGGTTCGAGGAACTGCTCACCGACCTGCTGGAGATCAGCCGGTTCGACGCGGGCTTCGCCATGCTGGATTCCGAGCCGACCGACCTGGTGCCGGTGGTGCACCGCGTGGTCGACCGGCTGGCCGGGCTGGCCGAGCGGGTGGGCGTACCCATCGAGCTCGACCTGCCGGGCACGCCGGTGATCGCCGAGGTCGACCCACGCCGGGTCGAGCGGGTGTTGCGCAACCTGGTCGGTAACGCCGTCGAGCACGGTGAGGCGCGCCCGGTGCTGATCACCCTCGGCATCGACGACACCGCCGTGGCGATCACCGTCCGCGACCACGGGGTGGGGCTCAAGGTGGGTGAGGAAAAGTTGGTGTTCAACCGGTTCTGGCGGGCGGACCCGTCCCGGGCTCGGCAGACCGGGGGCACCGGGTTGGGCCTCTCGATCAGCCTGGAGGACGCCCGGCTGCACGGTGGCTGGCTGGAGGCGTGGGGCGCGCCGGGGCAGGGGGCGCAGTTCCGGCTCACCCTGCCGGCCCGGGCCGGCGATCGGCTGACCACCTCACCACTGCGTTTGGTGCCGGCGGACGCCGCGCTGCCGTTCGGCGGTCCCCGGGACGGAGGCCCACTGGCGATCGGCCCGGGCAGCGGCGGAGCGTTGGCGATCGGCCTGGCGTCGAGCCCTGACGGGCAACGGGCGGAGGTGCGCTCGTGAGACGACCGACGCTGCTCGGTGCGCTCGGCGTGGTGGTGCTGCTGGGCGCCGGTTGCGGCATCCCGGCGGCGTCCGACGTGCGGGTGGACGGCAAGGGCGGGGCCGCGACCGAGGCCGGGGTGGTCAGTCGGGGCAGCGAGCCGCCGACGCGGACGGCCAGCGGCAGCGTCAACGAGGCCTTCGTCCGCAACTTCCTGTCCGCCGCCGCCGGTGAGCCGGATCGGGCGTACGAGCGGGTCAAGGCGTTCGTCGCCCCGGAGGACAAGATCCGTCTACAGGACAAGAAGGGCAGCGAGGTCGCGCTGAACGTGGTTCGGCTGCGGGAGGCGGTCTACACCCTCAACAGCGACTCGACCACCACTGTCAAGATCAGCGTGCAGCAGATCGGGGTGCTGCGGTCGAACGGCACCCTGGCGCCGCCGGTGGCGACCGAGACCGAGTACGAGTTCGGTCTGCGCAGCGCGGCGTTCAACGGCGGCGCCGACGACGAGCGGGCCGGCCTGTACGTCATCAACCCGCCGAACGTGCTGCTGCTCAGCGACGTGGCCCTCCGCCAGTACTACCAGGACGAGACGATCTACTTCTGGAGTTCCGATCGCACCCGCCTGGTGCCCGACCAGCGCTACCGGCCGCAGGCGGTGCCGGCGGACCGGCGGGTCAACGAGGTGGTGAAGTGGCTGGTCGGTGGCCCTTCCGACTGGCTGCGTCCGGGCGTCGTCGGGCTGCCCGACCGCACTGAGTTGATCAACAATGCCACCGGGGGTAACGGCCGGTGGGAGGTCAACCTGGACATGTCCGCCGACGACCAGCGCGTGGTCGACCAACTGATCACCCAGATCGCCTGGTCGCTGGGCGACCTGCCGGGCGAGTTGGAGTTGAAGATCCGCAACAACTCGCAACCCGTGGTGGACCTGAGCAAGCGACGAGAAGCCGAGGCGCTCTACCCGAACACCGCCGGGCCGCAGCGGTTCGGTGTGTACGAGGGCGCGATCCATCCGCTCGACTTCGAGGGCGAACCCAGTGGCCTGGTGCCGTTGGCACCCGAGGTCAACCGCAACGTCGTCGCCGCCAGCCTCGGGCTGGCCAGGGACCGGCACATCCTCGCCGCGATGGTGGTGACCGGCACCGCCAGGAGCCGGTACCGACTCGCGGTGGGCACCGGCCCCGAACGGGTCTCCGTCGTCAGCCGCAGCGCCACCGAGTTCTCCTCGATCAGCCGCCCGGTCTGGCTGCGTACTGTCGACTCCCGCCCCGGGCGCGGCCTGGTGGTGGCCGACGGGCAGCTCTACCGGTTCGACGAGACGGCCCGGATGTATCCGGTGCCGCTCAACCTGCCCTCGGCCGAGGTCACGGCGGTGGCCGCCGGGTTGGACGGGCAGCGGGTCGCGCTGATCGTCGGCGGCCGTCTCTACGTAGCGGCGGTCAACCTGGACGGCGGCGGCGTCTCCGTCGGCCCGCCCCGGGAACTGGTCACCTCGCTCAGTGGCCTCACCGCTGTCGACTGGGGCCGGGAGGACCAACTCGTGGTGGCCGGCTCGGTCGGTCAACCGGCGATCTACGAGATCAGCGTCGACGGGGCCCTGGAGACGCCGCTGCGGACCGACCTCGGTGCCAAGGTCAACCACCTCGCCGCGTACCCGTCCAACCGCAGCGTGCGGGTGCCCAGCGGGGCGTACATGTACGAGGCGAACGGGGTGGCCTACCGGAGCAGCCCGTTCGAACGGATCGAGCCCGGCCGGGTACGCGGCATCGCCCCGGTGCCGAGCGGCGTCCGGCCGAGCAACCCGACCGCGCCGTTCTTCCTCTACTGACCCGGTGAGCGGGCTCTGGGCGGACCTCGCCGACCTGGTGCTGCCCGCCACCTGCGCGGGCTGTCAGGAGCGCCGGCCAGGTCTGCGGCACGGGGTCTGCCCCAGGTGTATCGCGGCGCTGGGCGCGCTGCGGCCACGGGCGGTCCGCCCCACCCCCGTCCCGCCCGGTCTGCCGCCCTGCGTAGCGTTGGGCGCGTACGCGGACCCGCTGCGGGCCGCTCTGCTGGCATACAAGGAGCAGGGCCGGCACGGCCTGGCCCGCCCCCTCGGCGCCCTGCTCGCCGAGGTCGTCGCGGCGGCCGTCGGCGCGGCCCGTCCGCTGGCGCTGG
>NZ_JAEVHL010000161.1 GCF_016803395.1 Micromonospora tarensis
GGCTCCAGCCGGACCGGCAGCGGACCCCGGGCCAGCGCCACCCGGCGGACCGCGGCGTGCGGCACCGGCTCCAGCCAGCGGCGCACCTCGACGGCGGGCGCCAGCCCGACGAAGGCCGGGCCATCCGTGGTTCGGGCGTCCAGTCGCAGTCGGGTCTGCCCGGTACGCGCGAACGGCGCCTCCTGCCGCAGCAACCTGTCGAGGTCGCCGACCACGACCGCGTGACCGGGCGTGCGGACCGTCTCGAAGCGGCCGGCGAAGGCCCCGCCTGGATCGGCGTGTCGGGTCACCAGCCACAGCGCGCCACCGGCGAACAGCGCCGGAATCCCCACGACCAACAGCAGCACCCCGGCGATCACCCGCGCGAAACGCATCCGCACCGTCCCCCTTTCGTAGCCGAACACTCGGCCGACCTTACCGACGTACACCGTCTGATCAGGGGATATCCACGGCACGGGGGCATTCGACAACGGAAAGCACGCTGCCCGCCGGGTGCTCCGGCGGGCCAGCGGGTAGGACGGGGTCAGGACGTGGCGGTCGGCTCCCGGCGGGTCCGCGCGAACGCCAGCCCGCCCAGCGTCAGGCCGGCCAGACCGGCGACGAGACCGGCCACACCCAGGCCGACCGCGAGCCCGTTGCCCTCGTCGTCATCGTCGTCGTCGGGGGCCGCGACGGCGGCGGAGGCGGTCGGCGCGGCCGAACCGGCCGGGGCCTCGGCGGCCAGGGTGAGCACCGGGGCCGGGTGCTCCGGCTCCTCGGCGCCCGGCGCCGGCTCGTCGATCCAGCGCGAGATGTTGCCGTCCGAGTAGGTCTGCAGGGTCTTGAAGACCATCGACCCGACAGTGGGCAGCGGCCCCATCGAAACGGGGAACTCCTGGAACTGGCCCGGCTTCACCCCGGCGTCACCGGAGGCGGTCCAGGTCAGCTTGGACACCGCCTCGGTGATCGGGCTGCCGTGCACCTCGATCGGCGGGTCCACCTTGCGCTTCTCCACGGCCACCGTCCAGCCGGGGATGGGCATCGTCGAGACCGAGCCGACCGGGGCGTTCTCCGGAAGCACCACCTCGAGCTTGACCGTCGACGCGCTGTCGCTCTCGTTGGGCACCCGGAACGCCACCCGGGCGTAACCGCCCTGGGTCGCCTCCTTCGGGTTCACCGTGACGTGGGCGGACGCCGGCCCGGCGAAGCCGAGCACAGCGGTGGCGGCGGTGAACGCCAGGGCGGCAGCGGCGGTTGCGGTACGCCGGAATCGGGTCATGGGTGTCGCGGGCCTCTCTAACGGATGGGCACGGTGGCGGTCACCGTGGCCTGGTCGATGTCGGTCGTACGGGCGGTGATCTTCAATTGCCAGTCACCGGCCGCCGGCAGACTGACGTCGCCGTACGCGTGGCTGTCGGTCAGCGGCAGCAGCGGGACCTCGATCGCCTCGATCCCGGCCGAGGGCAGCGCGGCGGTCGCCTTCCACTCCTTCACCGGCAGCGGCAGATTGTCCTTGCTGTAGGCGTAGAGGTGCACCGAGTTGTTGCCCCGCTCGGCCGGGCTCAGCTCGATCTGCATGGTGAAGAGCGAGTTGGACAGGGTGGTGGAGAACTGGCCGGCCTCGACGCCGCCGGACGGCTCGGCCACCGCGGTCCGCGCGGGCGTGGTCTGCACCAGCGTGGCGGACAGCCCCAGCACCACCACGGTGACCGCCAGCTCCACCCAGACCGCCCGGCGTACCGGCGCCGGGCGCTGCTCGGCGACCCGGCTGCGCACCAACTGCCGGGAGTACGCGGCCACGGCGATGACCAGCGCGAACAGCCCGATCTTGGCGAGCAGCAGCCGCCCGTACGTGGTGTTGAACAGCGCCTGCGGGGTGGCCACCTCGATCAGGGCCTGGACGGTGCCGGCCAGCAGCAACGCCGAGACGGCGAGCGCCGCCCAGCGGGACCAGATCGGCAGGATCGCGCCCAGCTCCCGCTCGTCGGCCTGCCGCAGCAGGAAGACGGCGAGCATGAGCAGGCCGCCCAACCAGACCGCCATGCTGCCCAGGTGGACCGCGTCGACCACCACGGAGACCGCCGGCGCCGGGGAGGCCGCCGGGTGCCCGGCCAACGGCCAGGTCAGCAGCGCCGCCGCGCCGAGCACGGCCAGGATGATCGCGTCGGCCCGGCCGGCCGGGCGGGCCAGCAGCGGCCGGAGCAGGAAGACGGAGGCCGCCAGCAGACCGAGTCGGACCAGGTGGGCGGCGCCGAAGGCGCTGCCGAACACCGTGCCGAACCCCTCGCCGGTGACGTCGAAGAGACCACCGCCGGCCGTGTAGGGCACCTGCAACCACAGGTCGGCGAGGGTGGCGAGAGCCACCAGGCCCAGGCCGGTCCAGGCCAGTCGGGTCGGCCCCCGCCGGGAGAGCCGTCGTGGCCAGAGCGCGGCGAGCACCAGCGCCGGCCCGACCAGCAGCACCAGGCCGGCGTAGCCGAGGAAGCGGGCCACCTTCACCGCGTTGCTCACCACCGGGTTGGCGCGGCTGTCCGAGCCGGAGTCGACGGGGGGCGTCGAGGGTGCCCCGACCGAGTAGGTGAAGGCCCCGGAGACCGGGTGGCTGTCGGCGGAGATCACCCGGAAACTGACCAGGTAGGTGCCGCGCGCACCGCCCGGGTCCACCGGGATGCGGACCACCTTGCCGTCGAACGACGGCTCGCCCCGGTCGGCGCGGGAGCCGTCCGGGGCGATGATCCTGACCTTGTCGGGGACCTTCCGGACCGACTCGCTGAACGTCAGAACCACCTCGGACGGCCCGCTCGGCACGATCGACGAGGCGGCCGGGCTGGTGCTCTCCAGCACCGCGTGGGCGCTGGCCGGGGTGGCAGGCGCGATCAGCAGGGCGACGACGGTGACCAGCAGGCCGGCGGCGGCGGCCAGCCGGGCGGCCCAGCGGCGGGGGGCGACAGTCATGCCGGCCATGGTTGCCGATCGGTGTCCCTTTCGGCGACCCGAGGCGGCCGGTCGCGTCCGTGGTCGCGCGTCATGAAGCGTTAGTCGGCCCGTGGTGGGAAAAAGTTCCCGACGTGGCGCAGACCATCCAGCGGCCAAGGACCCTGACGCTTCACCGGCCGCCGCGTAACCTGGTTTGTCGTGATCCCTGTCCCGCGTGACACCGCTGCCGCCGGTCTGGCCGAGCCGGCCGGCGACGTCGCCCGGGACCCGGCAACCGAGTGGGCGCTCACCGCCCGCGACGGTGACCCCACCGCCCAGGCGGCGTTCGTCCGGCTGACCCAGGCCGAGGTCTGGCGGTTCGCCGCCGCCCTGGTCGACCAGGACAGCGCCGACGACCTGACCCAGGAGACCTACCTGCGGGCGTTTCGGGCGCTGCCCGCGTTCGAGGGTCGCTCCAGCGCCCGCACCTGGCTGCTCGGCATCGCCCGGCGGACCTGCGCCGACCACCTGCGCACTGTCGTTCGACGGCGGCGGCTCGACGAGCGGCTGGCGGCGAACGCGTACACCGACCGCCCGCACCCGGACCCGGCCGGCCAGCTCGGGGCGCACGACCTGGTTCGTCGGCTCAGCGCCGAGCGCCGCGCGGCGTTCGTGCTCACCCAGCTGCTCGGGCTGTCGTACGCCGAGGCGCCGCCGTCGAGGGGGTGCCGGTGGGCACCATCCGGTCCCGGGTCGCCCGGGCCCGTGACGAGTTGGTCGAGGCGGTCGGCGACGCCCTGACCGGCTGACCCCGGAACTTCCGGCGCGGACGGAACGACAAATGAGCGTGACTGCACCTCGCACCCGGGGCCGCCGGTGGCCCGTCGTCCGCCCCTGGCTCGGCATCGCGGCCCGACTGGGCCTCGCCGCCGTCTGGCTGGTCGCCGGCGCGTCGAAGGTCGGCGACCTGGCCGCGTCCGGGCGGGCCGTCAACGCGTACCAGGTGCTGCCGTACGACGTGGCGACCGTGCTCGGCGCGGCGCTGCCCTTCGTCGAGCTGGCGTTGGGCGTGCTGCTGCTGTTGGGGCTGGCCACCCGGCTGATCGCCGGGGTGTCCGCCGCGCTGCTGGTGGTCTTCATCGTGGGGATCGCCTCGGCCTGGACGCGTGGGCTGGCCATCGACTGCGGCTGTTTCGGCAGCGGCGGACAGCTGGCCGAGGGGCAGGCACCCAGTTACCTCCCGGAGATCCTCCGGGACCTGGGATTCTTGGTATTGGCCGGATTTCTGCTGATCTGGCCGCGTACGCCGGTATCGGTGGACGGGTGGTTGTCCGGCGAACCCGTGGTGGAGGACGAGGATGAGTAGTCGCAAGGGGCAGCGGGACGCCGCCCGGGTGGTCCGCGAGCAACTTGCCCGCGAGCGGCGGCGCCGCCGCACGATCTGGGTCTCCGCCGCCGCGGTCGTCGTCCTGGTCATCGCCGGGGTGGTCGGCTGGGCCGTCTGGTCCGGCCAGCGTTCGGACACCTTCACCACCCCGCCCGGCGCGAACGCCGACGGCACCGGCATCGTCACCGGTGGCGGGCCGGTCACCGTCGACGTCTACGAGGACTTCCTCTGCCCGGCCTGCAACCAGTTCGAGCAGGCCAGCGGGTCGACGCTGGAGCAGTTGGCGGCAGAGAACAAGGCCCGGGTGGTCTACCACCCGGTGGCGTACCTCAACCGCTTCTCCACCACCGAATACTCCAGCCGGTCGTCGGCGGCTTCCGGGTGCGCGGCGGCCGGCGGGAAGTTCCGGGAGTACGCCTCGGCGCTCTTCGCCAAGCAGCCGCCGGAGGGCAGTGCCGGGCTCAGCAACGACGAGCTGATCGACATCGGCGCCGGGGTGGGGCTCGACCGGGCCTCGTTCGCCGGCTGCGTCAAGGACGGCACGTACCAGACGTGGACCGAGCACGTCACCGACGAGGCCGGCCAGAGCGACGTCACCGGCACGCCGACCATCCTGGTGAACGGCCAGCCCCTCGCTGACCGCAGCCCGCAGGGCCTCACCGCGGCCGTGGCGGCGGCCGGCAAGTGATCCGTACCCTGCTGGCCCGCGTCGGCCTGGTCGCCGCCGCCGGCTGCGCGGCGACGCTGATCAGCGCGGCCCCCGCCGCCGCGCACGGCGCGGACGCCCCGGACGCCACCGACTACCGGACCCGCACCGCCGGGGTCGCGCCGGCCCGGCCAGGGCTGGAGGTACGCGTCGTCGAGGCGGGCGCCCGACTGGAGCTGACCAACCGCACCGGCCGCGCCATCGAGGTGATCGGTTACTCGGGTGAGCCGTACCTGCGGGTCGGCCCGGACGGGGTCTTCGAGAACAGCCGCTCCCCCGCCGCCTACCTGAACCGCACCATCGCCGGGGACACCGCGCTGCCGGCCGAGGCCGATCCGGCCGCCCCGCCGTCCTGGCGGCGGGTCGCCGACGGGACCACAGTGCGCTGGCACGACCAGCGCGCGTTGTGGCAGGAGCCGGCGCCACCGGCGGCGGTACGCGCCGCGCCGGAGCGCGAGCACCGGGTCCGGGACTGGACCGTCCCGTTGCGCGACGGCACCGACCCGGTGGCGATCGTCGGCACGTTGGACTGGGTGCCGCCGCCGGACGGGTACACCTGGTGGGCGGTGAGCATCGTCGGGCTGCTCGCGGTGGGCGCACTCGGTCTGGTCGCCGCCGCCTCCCCCGCCGGCGCCCGAGCGCTGTCCGCGCTCGGCGCGTTGCTCGTGGTCGGCGGCGCGGTCGCGGTCGGCTATCCGGTGGGACGGGAGGTCGACGCGGGCGCCCAGGGGGTCGGCGGGGTGCTGGCCGGGCTGCTGTCCGGGCAGATCTGGCCGCTGCTCACCGGCCTCGGCGCGATCGCCGCCGGTTGGTACGCGCTGAGCCGCCGCCCGGCAGCCGACTTCGCGGTGGCGCTGGCCGGGGCCTGTCTGGCGCTCTTCGGCGGCGTGGCCAACGCGGCCGTGTTCGCCCGGTCCATCGCCCCGGTGCCCTGGTCGCCCGGGGTCGCCCGGGTCATGGTGGCGTTGGTCCTGATCACCGGCATCGGCGCGACGGCCGCCGGCATCCTCCGCCTGCACGCGGCCTCCCGGGCCGCCGCGACGGCCCCCCGGGTCGACGCCGCGCGGCGCGGGTCTACGGCTGCGGGGTGAAGCCGTACGGAAGCTCCAGTCGGTGGCGGGCCAGCAGGGCCGCGTCCCGAAGCAGGGTGCCGGTGGGGGCGTCGGCGACGATCCGGCCGCCGTCGAGGATCACCGAGCGCTCGCACAGCTCCGCCGCGTACGGCAGGTCGTGCGTGACCATCAGCAGGGTCACCGGCAGGTCGCGCAGGATCTCGGCCAGCTCGCGACGGGCCGCCGGGTCCAGGTTCGAGGACGGCTCGTCGAGCACCAGGATCTCCGGGTGCATGGCCAGCACGGTGGCCACCGCCACCCGGCGGCGCTGCCCGAACGAGAGATGCTGCGGGGCCCGGTCCCGGTGCTCGCTCATCCCGACCGCGGCGAGCGCCTCGTCCACCCGGGCGGCCAACTCCGGCCCGCGCAGACCGAGGTTCGCCGGCCCGAATGCCACGTCCTCGGCCACCGTGGGCAGGAACAACTGGTCGTCCGGGTCCTGAAAGACGATGCCCACCCGGCGGCGCACCTCGGCCAGGGTGGCCCGGTCCGGGGTGACCGTCAGGCCGCCGACGGTCACGCTGCCCTCGGTCGCGGCGAGGATGCCGTTGAGGTGCAGCACCAGCGTGGTCTTGCCGGCCCCGTTGGGCCCGAGCAGCGCCACCCGGTCACCGCGCGGCACGCGCAGATCCACCCCGTGCAGGCGACGTGCCCGTCGGGGTACGCGTACCGGACGCCCCGGACGTCAAGCGATTCGGCGGTCTGCACGAGACCGATCATGACAGCACGACCGAGGTCACGGCGATGGTGGCCGCCAACACCGGCACTGTCGCCGCGACCAGCCACTGACCGGCACTCGCCGCGCCCTCGCCCTGCCACCCGGCGGGCATCCGCCCGGTGTACCCCCGGGACAGCATCGCCAGGTAGACCCGCTCGCCGCGCTCGAAGGCGCGCAGGAACAGCGCGCCGATCCCGGCGGCGAAGCCGCGGAGCTGCCACAGGAACCGGGGGTCGTCGCCCCGGGAGATCCGGGCCACCCGCATCCGCCGCGCCTCGCCGACCAGCACGTCGAGGTAGCGCAGCATGAACGTGGCGATCTGGGTGAGCACCTGCGGGCAGTGCAGCCGGTCCAGCCCCACGATCAGGTCGCGGGTGGTGGTGGTCGCGGCGAGCAGCAGCGAGGCGAGCACGCCCAGGGTGCCCTTGGCCAGGATGTTCCAGGCGCCGTGCAGCCCGTCCTCGGACAGCCGCAGGCCCAGCACCTCGACCCGGTCACCGCTGCCGAGGAACGGCAGGGCGACGGCGAACACCACGAACGGCACCTCGATCAGCGCCCGGCTGAGCAGCCAGCGCGGGCCCACCCGGGCCAGCGCGGCCACCGCCGCCACCAGCAGGGCGTACCCGCCGAAGGCCCAGAACGCCGTACGCGGCGTGGCCACCACGGCGATGGTGAAGACCACCATCGCCGCGATCTTGACCTCGGGTGGGAGCCGGTGCACCGGCGAGTCCGACTCGCGGTACAGCACATGCCCGTGACCGGCGCCCATTCCCGCGTACCCCCTGCTCAGTTCGTCGCTTCGGCGCGGGCCGCCGCCGCGTCGCGCGTGCTGGGCGTGGTCGGCTCACCGCCGGTCGGCGTGCCGCCCCGGCGGCGCAGCAGCCAGAAGCCGCCGGCGCCGATCGCGAAGGTGACAAGCACGCCGAGCACCCCGGACAGGCCGGTGGAGACGAAGCTGTTCCCGATGCCGCGCACCCCGTAGTCGGCCAGCGGGCTGTCCCCCAGTTCGTGCTCCTTCGCCTGCTGAGCCGGGCAGCTGCCGCCGACGATGTTGTCGTCGCGTCGACGGTGCAGCCCTTGAGCAGCGAGGAGTCCAACCCGTCCGGGTGCGACGAGGCGTAGTTGCTCACCACCCCGGCGAGCAGCAGGGCGACCAGCAGGCCGCCGGCCAGGAAGGCCCAGGAACGGTTCTTCATCGGACACCTCCGGCGACCGGGACAGCGGGGGCGATGGGCGTGCGCAGGGAGCGCAGCGCGTACACCAGGTCGGGGCGCACCTTCGCGACGGTCAGCACGGTGGTCGCGGTGATCAGGCCCTCACCGATGCCGATCAGCAGGTGGACGCCGGCCATCGTGCCGGCCAGTCCGGCCAGGTTGCCGCCCAGGTCGGTGGTGCCGCCGAGCCAGTACTGCAGGACGAAGCCCTGCGACGCGACCACCACGCTGAGCATCGCGGCGACGAAGGCGGTCACCGCCAGGCCGGCGGGGGTACGCGGCAGCACCCGCAGCAGCAGCGCGATCAACAGGTACGCCGCGGCGGTGCCGAGCAGCGCCATGTTGGTGATGTTCAGGCCGAGCATCGCCACGCCGCCGTCACCGAAGATCAGTGCCTGCACGACCAGCACCACGGCCACGCAGAGCGCGCCGACCCACGGGCCGACCAGCATGGCGGCCAGCGCGCCACCGAGCAGGTGACCACTGACCCCGGCCGTGAAGATCGGGAAGTTGAGCATCTGGACGGCGAAGATGAACGCCGCCACCAGACCGGCCATCGGGGCCAGCCGGTCGTCCAGGTCCCGCCGGCCGCGCAGCACGCAGCCGGTCAGCGCGACGAGCGCGAGCGCGGCGAAGATCGCCGCGACGGGACCGTCGATGATCCCGTTCGAGATGTGCATCGCCAGTGTTTCCACGCGACCTCCCACGCGTCAGCGGACCCCGACCGGGCCGGCGTGGCTCAGCCTATTTCCCAAGCCACGTTGTTGCCATACTCTGGCAACAACGCGAGGTGATGATCACCTTTAGCGAAGCTGACAGGTAGGCCGCAGCGGCGGCGACAGCACCGGCCGGCGCGGCGGTATGGTCGGGCCATGACCGCGCCCGACCGACTCTCCCCCGGTGATCCCGCCCCCGAGTTCACCCTCGCCACCGACACCGGCGACCAGCTCTCCCTCGCCGACCTACGCGGCCGCAAGGTGGTCCTGTACGCCTACCCGGCCGCGATGACCCCGGGCTGCACCAAGCAGGCCTGCGACTTCCGCGACTCGCTCGCCGCACTCCAGGCCGCCGGCTACGAGGTCGTCGGCATCTCGCCGGACAAGCCGGAGAAGCTGGCGAAGTTTCGCGAGCGCGACGCCATCACCTTCCCGCTGGTGTCGGACCAGGACCGGGCGGTGCTGACCGCCTACGGCGCGTACGGCGAGAAGCAGCTGTACGGCAAGACCGTCACCGGCGTGATCCGCTCGACGTTCGTGATCGATGCCGACGGCAAGATCGAACGGGCGCTCTACAACGTCAAGGCCACCGGGCACGTCGCGAAGCTCCGCCGCGACCTCGGCCTGGACTGAACCCGTCACACCGAGCCGCTACGCCACGAGTCACGACACGATCTCGACCACCCTCGAGCAGGCCGGGCTCGACACCGTGGGGGCCAGACGCTCTAGACTCAGCGGGTCGGCGGGAGTGGCGTAACGGCAGCCGCGCAGGTCTTAGGAACCTGTATCCGGAAGGATGTGGGGGTTCGAATCCCCTCTCCCGCACTGTTCAGCCGGCAGCTCGCCCGACTCGGTCACTGTCGGTCGGATCACACGCGCCGGCCGTCCCACGGTCCAAACGGTCAGGATGGCGGGCGTGAGTCTGCGCTTCGTCCTCGACCCCGACCTGACCCCGCGGCTGTGCGCCGAGATCGTCGACCTCTGGGTGGACGCCAGCAACGCCGGTGGCGCGGTCGGCTTCGTCCCGCCGGTCAGCGCCGACGACGTCCGCGTGATCGCCGACCCGACGTTCGCCGACATCGCCGACGGACCGGACCGGCTGCTGGTCGGCTACTCCGGTGACCGGCTGGTCGCCGTGTTGATCTTCAGCGACAACCGGTTCCCGCTCAAGGCGCACTGGTGCGTGCTGAAGCGGGTGATGGTCCACCCGGACACCCAGGGCAGCGGCTACGGCTCGGCGATGATGACCGAGGCCGCCCGGCTGGGCAGGGCGTTCGGCCACGAGGCGCTGCACGTCACGGTGCGCGGCGGGCTGGGGTTGGAGAAGTTCTACACCCGCCTCGGATACCGGGAGGTCGGCCGGTTGCCGGGCGCGCTGCGGGTGGCCCCCGGCGACGACCGGGACGAGGTTCTGATGTGGCTCGACCTGGGTCCGACCGACTGAGCGGTCAGCCCGCGCACCAGCGGGCGTTCGCCGCTGCCGGACTGCTGCTCGGCGCGCCGGTGGCGGACCCGCTCGCCCTCGCCACCGACACCGGACGGCGGGTCGGTCGGCGCGGCGGCGGGGGCCTTGCCGGACGGCCGGGGCGACGGCGGACGGGCGCGGTGTGGCCGCCCCGGCCCCGCGCCCGTACATCCGAACCGTGCTGTTCTGCACCTGCCCGGGCGCCATCCGGATGCCGCCGACGGCGACCCGGTTTCCGTACACGTCGGTGACCCGGACGCTGAACGGCCCCGACCCGGCCCCCGAGGCGATCAGCCAGTAGTTGTAGTCCTGCCGGGCGGCGGACTGCCACGGATCGCTGTCGCTCTGCCGTACCTCGACGGACCGCAACGGGTTGCCGTGGTTGCCGATCCGCACGGCGAACCACCACTGCGACGCGCCCTCCTTGATCCGGAAGGTGAGTGGCCCGGGCAGTGGCGGGTTGACCACCGCCCGGTAGGTGACCGGGACAAGGCCCTGGACCGGGTCGGCGATCCGGGCGAACGCCTCGCGGGACAGATCGAGGTGCCCGGGTTCGCACTCCGGGCACTGATCCATGATGAGCACTCGGACGGTGCCCTTCGGGCCGGTGACGTCGAGGAACCCGCCGCAGGCGCGCCGGCGGAGTATTCGGTCGGGCCGAGCGCGACGTAGAGCCGGTTGGCCGGGGCGGCGGGATTCGAGCAGTTGCCGCCGGCGCCGTTCGAGTCGTAGAACGTCGCCTTGCCGCTGTGCGAGGCGGTGCCGGTGGGCGGCGCGGCCAGCGATCGACCGGCGGCGCAGGCCGGCGTGGAGCCGGAACGCACTGTCAGCGTCAGACCGAGCGCCGCCGCGAGGACGGTGACGCCGGTGGCGACCAGCCAGGGCATCGGACCGGACGACGGCGCGGGCCGGTCCTCGGGAACCTGATCCAGGTCGATGCTGATGTCGACAGCGCTACCGTCCGCCACGACGGCGATGCTGCCGGACCCGGGCGGGTGCCGACAAGCCGGCTAAGCCAAAGCTAAGACAGCATCGACGGACGGTGATCGGCGGATGTCGGTCGCGGGGCGGCGACGACGCCTGTCGCGGGGCGCCGGCGCCCGGTCAGGGCGCGACGACGATCGGCGCGCCCACGGTCAGGGGTCCGCTGTCGAGCGGCACCAGGTTCAGTCCGAAGAGGAGCTTCTGCTTGATGTTGCGGTGTCGCCCGAGCGTGCGCAGCGGCTCCTTCGTGCGTACCCCGGTCTCCTGGTCGGTCGTGGTCACCACGCATCGGTCGCACGGCCCGGCGGCGCGGAACCACCGCTCACCGACGCGCAGCGACCGGCCGGCCCAGTCGTCCTCGGCCCAGGCCGGCGCGCCGTCGACCACCAGGTTGGGCCGGAACCGGGTCATCGGCACCGGTTCCTCCCCCACCTCGGCCAGCCAGTCGTTGAGCGCGTCGAGCGAGGCGGCGTTGGCCAGCAGAAGCGGGTAGGCGTCGGCGAAGCTGACCTGGTCGCCGGGGTCGTGCTCGCGGCTACCGACGGCCAGGTGGCGGGTCGGCTCGGCCAACCAGACCAGTCGGACCGGTCGGCCGAGCAGCGCGCCGAGCCAGTCGTCGGCCGCCCGGCCGGCCAGCCGGGCGGGAACCGGGAACGTGCGACTGCGGAAGGTGCGTACCCCGATCGGCGTGCCGTCGGCCGGCTCCGCGACGTCGAGGTCGGGCTGCCCGTCGGCGCGCAGCGTCAGACCACCGGGTCGCACCGCGGCGCGCAGGTCGACCAGCCGGGTGGTGTCCCGTTGGGTGACGCCGACGCCGTCGGCATCCACGACCATCCAGCGCCGATCGCCGGCCAGGCCCCACGGCCGCACGAACGCGTCGTCGTGGTCGAGCCGGTGACAACCCTTGACCGGGTACGTGTGAATCGAGGTCAGCCGCACCCGGCTACCATGCCACGCCGATTCCGTCGCCCGGGTACCAGTGCTGGGCGGGCCCGGGCCGTGGTGCTGCTCGCGGCGGGTGACCAGCCAGCGCGCCGAGTGTCCACCGCTGATTCATCTCGGGTTCGGGCAATCGTTTGGTAGGAACGTTTTTTGGCCAAGGATGTGCGACCAAGTGGGCCGGACGGGGGTGCATGGCGGTAACGCGGAATCAGTAGCATCGCGGCATGCAGTATCGCCAGGAGCACGAGGAACCCCGCACCCAGTTCGTTGACGCGCAGTCACTACCCGAGCCGACTGAGGCACCCCGATCGCGACGCCGCCGCCCGCGGTGGCAAAAGGTCGTTCTGATCACCTTTCTGGTACTGGCGTTGCTCGGCGGTGGTGGTCTCGTCGCGGGCGGGCTTTACTTCCGCTCGATCAATTCCGGCATCGAGCGGGTGGACGCGTTCGCGGACGTGCCCGAGGAGAGCCGTCCCCAGCCGGCCGCCAAGGGCGCGCTGAACATGCTGATCCTGGGCAGCGACTCCCGTGATCCGGAGGGCACGACCGGCTCGCGAACCGACAGCATCATCCTGGCGCACATTCCGAAGGACCGATCGAGCGCTCAGCTCGTCTCCATCCCCCGGGACACCTGGGTGCCGGTGCCGCGTTCCAAGAACGGCGACAACGGCGGCCGGGATGCCAAGATCAACGCGGCCTACGCCTGGGGTGGGGTGCCACTCATGGTGCAGACCGTGGAGAAGTTCACCGACGTTCGTGTCGATCACGTCATGATCATTGATTTTGCCGGATTCGTGGAAATCATCGACGCGCTGGGCGGCGTCGACATCGACTCGGAGAAGTCATTCACCTCGATTCACCCGCCGTTCCGTGCCTTCAAACAGGGCATGCAGCGGATGGATGGCGCGGCGGCGTTGGACTATTCGCGGCAGCGTAAGCAGTTCGCCGACGGCGACTTCGCCCGCATCCGACACCAGCAGCAGGTCATCAAGGCAATCATGGACAAGGCTGCCTCCGGCGGCATCCTCACCAACCCGGCCCGGCTCAACTCGTTCGTCAAGGCTTCGTCCAGCGCGGTGTCGGTGGACGAGAAGATGTCACTGCTGGACATGGCGACCGACCTGCGCAACCTGCGCGGCGGCAACCTCACCTTCCTGACCAGCCCGACAAAGGGCACCGGCCGGGTCGGCAGCGAGAGCGTTGTCTTCGCGAACACCGAGAAGGCAAAGTCGTTCTATGGCGCGGTTCGACGGGACGCGGTGCCGGAGATTCTCGCTGCCGGGAAGTAGGGCGACTAATCGTCCTTCCGGCTCTGGCGGCACGGTAGAGCTCCTCATATCCTGCGATCGCCCAAGGCTCGACACGTATGGCCGAGGGCTGTCACGGGGGAGGAATCGAACATGTCCAGACAGTCGGCGGTAAGCGACTCGAACACACTCGGCGGGGCCGCACAGCAGCCAGTGGCCCCGCGGCAACAGGCACCGAGCGACGCGCCGACCGTCGGCGCGATGCCCCGTGTCGAACGACCTGATCCAGCGACCAGCGCACCCGCGGTTCCCGGCCTCGACACCACCGCGGTGCTGCCCTACGCCAGCTCCCGGGCGTCGACCGGCACCCGATTCCTCCGCGCCTGGATGATGGCGGCTCCCATCGACGTCATCGCGCTGCTGACGCCGCTGCTGTTGACCCAGAACTACTGGCGGGGCATCCTGGCCCACGCCGTGCTCACCGTGGCAATCTTCGCGGCGGGCGGGCTCTACCGGGCCCGCCGCCACGTCAGCATCCTTGACGAACTGCCGATCCTCTGCGGACGACTGCTGGCTTCGGCGGCGGTGGTGGCGATCATCGCGGCCGAACGTCACGCCTCGGTGGAGTACGTGACCAGCTTCATGCGCGGGGTCGCGCTCTCCGCCGTGTTGGTGATCGCCGGTCGGGCACTCAGCCGGAAGTTCACCATCGTCGCGCGTCGGCGACGGTGGGTCGAGCACAACGCCATCATCATCGGCAGCGGTCCGATCGGGGTCGAGCTGGCCCGGCTGTTGCGCCGCTACCCGCAGTACGGCCTGCGCTTCGTCGGCTGCGTCGACGCCCCGTCCCGGCAGGACTCCGGGGCGGTCCCGCTGCTCGGCACCCTCGACAACGCCGAACAGTTGGTCCGGCTGCTGAACTGCGACGTGCTGGTGATCGCCGACCCGGACTGCACGGAGTCCACACTGATCGCCACCCTGATCCAGCCGAACACCTCGCGCTGTGACCTCTGGGTGGTGCCGCGCCTCTGGGGGTCCCGGTCCCAGGCGGGATATCCCGACCACATCGGCGCGATCCCGATCGCCAAGATCGGGGACACCACCCTGTCCGGGCCGCGCTGGGCCATCAAGCGGGCATCCGATGTCTTCGTCGCCAGCGTGGCACTGATCCTGCTGAGCCCGGTGCTGCTGCTCTGCGCGATCGCGACCTTCATCGACGGTGGTCGCGGCATCTTCTTCTACCAGGAGCGGATCGGTCGCTACGGCAAGCCGTTCAAGGTCATCAAGTTCAGGTCGATGCGCCCGGTGGACGAGCGGGAGTCGCAGACGAACTGGTCCATCGCACACGACTCGCGGGTCGGGCCGATCGGCCGGTTCATGCGCCGCACCTCACTGGACGAGCTGCCGCAGCTCTGGAACATCATGCGTGGTGAGATGAGCATCGTCGGGCCACGGCCGGAACGGCCACACTTCGTGGAGAAGTTCTCCGCCGAGTACCCGAACTACGCGATGCGTCACCGGGTGCCCGTCGGGCTGACCGGGCTCGCGCAGGTCAGCGGCCTCCGCGGGGACACGCCGATCTCCGACCGGGCGAGGTTCGACAACTACTACATCGAGAACTGGTCGCTCTGGCTCGACGTCAAGGTCGTCCTCCGCACCGTGGCGGAGGTTTTCCGGGGCGGCGGTCGCTGACCTCCAGCAGAAACACACGGCTGGTCGGGCGGGAGTGTCACACTCCCGCGACGTCGTTGGCGCGGCGTCGCCGCCGCTCAGAGCCGTGCGGCGGGCGAGTGCGGCACCGCCTGCATCTGGATCGTGTCGTCGTCGGCCGTGCCGGTGCGGGAAGGCGGCGCAGGCTCGGCCGCCGGCGAGGCGGGCGCGCGTGGGGCGGGCACGGGCCGCGCGGGTGGAGCAG
>NZ_JAEVHL010000162.1 GCF_016803395.1 Micromonospora tarensis
GGCCGCCGCCACCGGCCCGTCGGCGCCGGCCGGGTCGGCGTCGCGCAGGACGCCGACCAGCCGGCGCATCTCTTCCAGGGCCTGCCGGCCGGTGTCCGCGACCACCTTCACGGCGGTACGCGCCTGAGCGGGATCGCGGTCGAGCATGAACCGGGCGCCGTCCGCCTGGACGATCATCACGGCCATGCTGTGCGCGACCACGTCGTGCAGCTCGCGGGCGATGCGGGTGCGTTCCTCGGCGACCGCCGCGCGGGACTCGGCCTCCCGCTCGCGTTCCAGGGTGGTGGCCCGCTCCTCCAGGCTGAGCACGTAGAGCCGGCGGGTCCGCACGTTCAACGCGGCCAACCAGACCGCCCCGGTGACCAGGGCGTACCACAGCGCGGTCGCCCACCACTGGATGACGTTGGGGGTCTGCGCGGCGGCGAGCAGCACGCCGACGGCGGCGGCCGCGCCGGCGAGCACGCCGTCGCGGAGCCGTTCGCCGTACTTGACCACGCTGTAGAGCGCGATCAGGACGGCGACGTCGTAGACGAGTGGACCCCACTCGGCGATCACCTGGACCAGGGCGAGCGCCGCGACAGCCACCGTCACCGCGCTCGGGTGGGTGCGGCGGAACAGCAGCGCCACCGCCATCCCCACGCCGACCAGGGCGGCCGCCCAACCGCCCGGCTGGTTCACCGCCGCGACCAGGGAGAGGGGCGCCACCAGGGCGGAGACGGCCACGTCGAAGGCGACGCCACGCAGCGGGCGACCGAACACTGTGCGTCTCACGGTCACCCAGCGTACGTGCCGGGACGCCGGGTGCTCACCCCGTGCGCCCGGCCCGGGTCGGGCGGGCCTGGCTCAGCGGGCGAGAACCTCGCGCATCCGGTCGATCTCGACGGTCTGCTCGGTGGCGACGGAGTTGGCGAACTCGTTGAGGGTCAGGTCGGAGCCGACCGTGAGCAGGTTGGTGGCCAGCTCGATGGCGCCCTGGTGGTGCGCTGTCATCATCTGGACGAACAGCCGGTCGAAATCCGCGCCACGGGCCGCGGCGAGCTGCCGCATGGCCTCGGGTGACTGCATCCCGCGCATGGTGCCGTGATCGTGGCCCGGCACCTCGGCCGGCAGACCCCGGGTCTGCAACCAGCCGCGCATCATGCCCATCTCCGGCCCCTGGCTGGCCCGGATGCGCTCGGCGAGGGCCCGGACGTCGGGGTCGGCGGCCCGGCTCGGGGCCAGCTCCGCCATCGCCAGGGCCTGCGCGTGGTGCGGGATCATCATCCGGACGAACCACTCGTCCATCGAGTTGTGCGGGGCGGGGCCGACGTCGCGGACCTCGTGCGCGGCGCGGGTGGCGGCGACTCACCCGGTCGGCCGGGCGCGATGACCGTCAGGTCGGTGGGCACCGGGCTGGCCGTCGGCGACGCGGCGGCGCTGGTGGGCGCGGAGACCGGGCGCGCGGCGCCGGTACCGGCGTCGTCAGCGGAGCGGATCACGATGAACGCCACCAGCGGCAGCACGAGCGCCAGTGTGACGACCGTGAGGGTTCGTGCGCGCCGGTTGGTCATGGGCCACTCCCTGAAGTCGAGGTCATCGCGATGGTATACATTGAACAACTCGCTTTGATGTGACCCGCATCACATCGACGTTCTTCGTCGGGCGGTAACGTGTCAACCATCGTTCCCCCCTTGCGAAGGACCCCGCCGATGATCAGACTCCACATGCCACGGTTACGACAAATCCGTGTCGTGGCGCTCGCCACCACCGGCCTCCTCGTCGCCAGCGCCCTCGCTGCCCCGGCGAGCAACGCCCAGGCGGTGCCGCAGTCGGCTCCCGCCGCCGCGGCCACCAACACGATCCCCGGCGTCGACGAGATCGTGAGCAGCCCCAACCTGCGCCAGATCGCCAACGTCCCCAAGGTCGCCCCGCTGGACGCCACGAACAGCGACATCGCCTTCCAGGGCAAGTACGCGTTCGCCGGCAACTACAACGGCTTCGTCATCTACGACATCTCGCGGCCCAGCGCGCCGACGGTCAAGGCCCGGGTGCTCTGCCCGGGGTCGCAGAACGACATCTCCGTCCATGGTGACCTGCTCTTCCTCTCCACCGACTCGTCGCGCAGCGACGACTCCTGCAACAGCACCACGCAGGGAGCGGACGTGAAGGGCTCCTGGGAGGGCATCAAGGTCTTCGACATCAAGGACAAGGCCAACCCGCGCTACATCAAGTCCGTCGAGACCGCGTGCGGCTCGCACACCCACACCCTGGTGCCGGGCAAGGACCGCAAGGCGGTCTACCTGTACGTCTCGTCGTACAGCCCGCGGGCCGAGTTCCCGGACTGCCAGCCGCCGCACGACTCGATCTCCATCATCAAGGTGCCGTTGAAGAAGCCGACCGACGCGGCCGTGGTCGCGACGCCGAACCTGTTCCCGGACGGCGGTTTCCCCGGCAGCCAGAGCGGCTCGGCGACGACCGGTTGCCACGACATCACCGCCTACCCGGCGAAGGACCTGGCCGCCGGCGCCTGCATGGGTGACGGCATCCTGCTCGACATCAAGAACCGGGAGGCTCCCCGGGTCATCAACCGGGTCCGGGACGAGGTCAACTTCGCGTTCTGGCACTCGGCCACCTTCAACAACGCCGGCACCAAGGTGGTCTTCACCGACGAGCTGGGTGGTGGCGGGGCGGCGACCTGCAACGAGGCCATCGGACCGAACCGGGGCGCGGACGCCATCTACGACATCAGCGGCCGCGGTGACGCCCGGAAGATGACCTTCCGCAGCTACTACAAGATCCCGCGCAACAACGCCGACACCGAGAACTGCGTGGCGCACAACGGTTCGCTGATCCCGGTGCTCGGCAAGGACATCATGGTCCAGGCGTGGTACCAGGGCGGCATCTCGGTCTGGGACTTCACCGACTCGGCCAAGCCGAAGGAGATCGCCTTCTGGGAGCGCGGCCCGCTCTCGGCGGACACCTTCGTCGGTGGTGGCACCTGGTCCGCGTACTACTACAACGGCCACATCTACTCCAACGACATGGTGAAGGGCCTGGACGTCCTGGAGCTGAACGACTGGCGCACCTGGTCGGCCAACCTGACCCGGTACCAGGAGCTCAACGTGCAGACCCAGCCCAGCTACCTGGGCTGGTAAACACCGAGCACGACAGTCGGGCCCGGTCTCCGCAACCGCGGGGGCCGGGCCCGCATCGGCACATCGGTGACGCGGAGTAAGGGACCGTGAACCGGCAGGACCCTCGGCCGACCGTCTCGGTGGGGTCGGTCACCAGCGCAAGGGGTTGCCGGGCGATCGGTCGGCTGCTGTGCCAACGTGACCAGACGTGACCCTTGCCGCCCCGCCCGAGCCGGCCACGCGCTGGCGGCCCCATCCACTGGACCTGGTGGCGGTCGTCCTCGCCGTGCTCGGCGCGGCCTGCGCGCTGAGCGGGCTGCTGCCCCGCGCCGAGACCACCGCCACCCTGCGCCGGATCCTGCCGCTGCTGCTCTTCCTCGGCACCGTGATCGTGCTCGCGGAACTGACCGCCGTGGCCGGCGTCTTCGACGCGCTGGCCAGCCGCCTGGCCATCGCCTCCCGGGGCAGTTGGGCGGCGCTGTTCCTGCTCTGCGGCGGCCTCGCCACGCTGACCACCCTCGTGCTCAACCTCGACACCACCGCCGTGCTGCTCACCCCGGTGCTGCTCGCGTTGGCCCGGAAGCTGCGGATCCCCGCCGCGCCACTCGCCGTCACCACGGTCTGGCTGGCGAACACGGCGAGCCTGCTGCTGCCGGTCTCCAACCTGACCAACCTGCTGGCCGCCGACCGGGTCGGGCTGGCACCCCTGACGTACGCGGCCCGCATGGCGCTGCCGCAGCTCGTCGCCGTGGCGGTCACCATGGCGCTGCTCTGGTTCGGGTGGTGGCGGCGGGACCGGCCCGCCGGTGGGCGCTTCGTTCCGCCGGCCCCGCACCTGCCGGCGGACCCGGTGCTGCACCGCACCGCCCTCGCCGGCTGCCTGATCTTCGTCGTCGGCATCCTCGCCGGCGTGGAGATCGGCCTCGCGTCCACCGTCGCGGTCACGCTGGTGCTGGTCGCGGTCGTCGTCCGCTCCCCCGCCACGCTGCGCCCGGGGCTGGTGCCGGTGCGCCTGCTGCTCTTCGTCACCGGTTTGTTCCTGGTGGTGCAGACCCTCGGTCGGCACGGGCTGGACGACCTGGTGGGCACCCTGCTTGGGGCCGACGGTGGTGCGGTCGGCGCGCTGCGCGCCGGCGGCAGCGGAGCGCTGCTCGCCAACGCGCTGAACAACCTGCCCGCCTACCTGGCCGGCGAGTCGGTGCTGCCCTTCTCCGGGGTGTCCGCGCAGTAGTCCAGGTAGACCTCCCGGGCGAAACCGTCGGTGCGGTAGCCGTTCTCCTCGATCCACCGGGCGAGCGCCTGCATGCTCGGCTCGACGTCGTCCATCGCACCGTGGTGGATGATTGTCGCCGCGCTGCGCAGCCCCGGCAGGTCGCGCACCGTGACGTCGGGAGCCGCGGCCGGTTCGGCGTCGACGAGCACCCCGGCGTGGACGACGACAGCGTCGCCGCCCGCGTCGGCGGGCTCGTACCAGGCGATGCCGGGCCCGGTCGGGTTGACGCCGGCGGCCGACAACCACCGGAACAGCTCGGGGTAGACCGGTTGGATCACCGGGCCGATGTCCTCGACCTGGTAGCTGGCCGCGACAGCGGTCAGCTCCGCGACGCGGACCGGTGCAATCTCCTTGAGTACGACGTCCTGGGCGGTCATCCGACCCTCCGATCATTCGGAGCCTCGCCTCCACGGCCGCCAACCGGGCCGTGTCGGTGGCCACCTGCTCTGCCAGCTGGCTCCGGCGCAGCCGCAACATGCCGCGCAACTCGGCCACGTCGACGGCGTCATCGACGATCGCGCGCACCTGTTCCAGGGTGAGGCCCAGCTCCTTGAGGGCGATCACCCGGTTGAGCTGGCGCAGCTGGTCGGCGCGGCAGAGGCGGTAACCGGTGTGCGGGTCGACGTTAGCGGGGCGCAGCAGGCCGATGCTGTCGTAGTGGCGCAGCATCCGCACCGACACCCGGCCGAGTCTGGCGAAGTCTCCGATGGTGAACATGGTCCCCTCACACTCGTCCCTGACACCGTGTCAGAGTCAAGCGTGGCGTGCGGGGGGGGCCGTCAGTGCTGGGCCGAGCGCGGGCCGACCAGCCGGCGGACCATCGGAGCGGCGTTCCACCTGGCCGCGCCGACCAGGTCGCGGGCGTGCTCCAGGACGGTGTAGTCGGGTCGGGTCAACCCGTCGGCGATGGCCCGGTCCAGGTCGTTGCCGCAGCGGCTCAGCACACTGTCGAAGTCCCGGCGGACCGGCTCCTGCAGGTCGTAGCCGAACGAGCGGTGCAGCCGGGCGAAGAGCGGCTTGTACAGCCGGACCCGCTCGTGCAGACCCGACGAGTACGACATCGGGTTCTTCCGACGGCGAAGGATGTAGTCGGGCAGCACGTCCGCGAACGCCCGCCGGACGATCCACTTCTCCTGGCCGTGGCGCAGCTTCAGCTCCAACGGCAGTCGCATCGCCAGCTCCACCACGCTGAGGTCGAGAAACGGCAGCCGGGCCTCCACGCCGTTTCCCATGGCCGCCCGGTCGACCCGCTGCAACTCGGTCCGGCACAGGTTGCGGATCCGGTGCAGGAACAGCCGGCGGGCCGCGGCGGGGGCGACCTGGTGGTACATCGGGTACCCGCCGAACAACTCGTCGGAGCCGTCACCGGTCAGCACCACCTTGATGCCCAGGTCACGGAGCCGCCGGAAGATCGGCACCGAGACGACCGCGTTGATGATGTCGCCGTACTCGGTCAGCTCGCAGATCCGGATCGCCTCGCGGACGTCGGCGAGCCGGATGTCGCGCGGACCCAGCTCGACCACGACGTGCGGCACGTCGAGGTCGGCGGCGAGCCGCCGGGCGTACGCCACGTCCGGGCTGTCCGCCGCGCCCACCGTCACCGCGACGCAGTCCGGGTGGATGTCGCGCACCTGGCGCAGCGTCACCGAGCTGTCCAGGCCACCGGAGAGCACCACCCCCACGGTCAGGTCGGTCTCCACCCGCATCCGGATGGCGTCGCTCAACGCGGCACGGACCAGCAGCGCCGCCTCGTCCGGGTCGTCGACAACCGGCAGGCCGTCGCCGATGGTGAACAGGTCGACGTACGGGCTCAGTCGCAGGTGCCCGTCGGCATCCGCCCAGCCGTGCTGCCCGGGTGGCACCTCGGCGATCGGCGCGCCGTGCCCGACCAGCGCCTTGACCTCGGAGGCGAGGTGCAGGCAGCCGGGCCGGCGGGACCAGTACAGCGGCTTGACCCCGAGCGGGTCGCGGGCCAGGTACGCCCGGCCGGTGGCCCGCTCGACGACCGCGAAGGCGTACTCACCGCGCAGCCGGGTCACCGCCGCCTCGCCCCACTGCTCGAACGCGGCGAGCAGCACCTCGGTGTCGCCCTCGGTCCGGAAGACCCGACCCAGGCGGGTCAGCTGCGCCCGCAGCTCGCGGTAGTTGAAGATCTCGCCGTTGAAGCAGAGCAGCCAGCGCTCGTCGGTCGACGTCCACGGCTGCACCGCCCGGTCCCGGTCGACGACCCGCAGCCGACGGGTTCCGGCGAGCAGCCCGTTCTCGGAGCGGGTCTCGGTCACCTCACCGCGCGGGGCGAGGGTGGCGAGCATCCGCCGGAAGGTCGCCGGGTCGGCCTCGGGGCCGATGCTCAACGCGATGCCGCACATCGGGTCAGATCCCCATCTCGGCCTCGTAGGCGCGGCGTAGCCGACGCCGGGCGGTCGGCGCGAGACACAGGTGCCAGGCCTGCCCCTCGTCGATCACGTTCAGCTCCCCGGACTCCTGCCGGGCCAGCAGCAGCTCCGCCAGGGTGTCGCGGGCACCGAACCGCTCGAACCAGGCCAGCTCGACGTCGACCGAGTAGCCGAGGCAGTGCCCGCTGGGCAGCATCGCGGCGTAGCCCAGGCGACGCAGCCGGTACTGGTGCTCGGCGCTGCGGACCAGGCTGGTCACCCAGAGCGGCGGGGTGGCCGGCGGCGCGGCGGCGGCGAACTCCCGGCCGATGTCGTTGAGCAGCGCCACCACCTCACGCCGGGCGCGCCGGAACAGCAGCCCGGCGGTGTGCGGGGTGGCGTCGGTCGGAGCCGGCGGCGCAGTCCCCGCGCGGCCCGGCCCAGCATGCTGGCGGGCTGCTCCTGGTAGCGGAAGCGCAGCAGGTCGCGGCGACGCAGCCACTCGAGGTCGACCAGGTCCGCGCTGCCGTTGACCTGGTCGTCGGTGACGAAGGTCGGGGCGTCCTGCCACCACAGCACGTCGACGCGGGAGAGCAGGTAGATCCGGACCAGCGCGGTCAGATCACCCGCCGAGGTACGCGGGTTCGGCTGGTAACGGGCCATCTCCAGCAGCAGCGTCTCGCGCGCGCCGACCAGTCCCTGCGGGGTGGCGTCGAGGACCGCGGCGAGCGCCGGCTCCCGCAGTCGCTCGTCGATGAGCACCTGGCGCGCCTGGGTGCTCGGCGCGTCGGCCAGGGCACCGACCTCGACCAGCAGCTCGGCGACCGCGCCGCGGTAGGCGGCGAGATCCGGAGTGGGGGCGGGCGGGCGGCGAGGTGTGGTGCCGGAGGGCCGACGTCGAGCCGGGGCGGTGGGCGACACGGACGGACCGGGCTGCTGTCCCGGCCCACGGCTGGGCATTCGCATGACGGATCCCTCCCTCCGGTCACCACACCGGGTGTTTGCCCTGAAACACACCATAATCGTGGGGACCGGAACGGACCGAACAATCCTCCTATCTCACCCCGAGGAGACCGTGACGACCACCCACCCGCGCGGCCCTCGGGACGTCCGGGCCTCGCCTCGCCGCGGCGGGGCAACCGCCCGACGGCCGCCGCGCTCAGCCGATCTGGTGCAGCACCGGGACGATCCGGAAGTCGACGCTGGCCTGGTCGATGGTCGCGTGCACCGGTGAGTCGGCCATCTCGGTCATGATCCCTGATGCGCTGCGCCGGCCGTCCGCGACCGAGTCCCAGGCGACGATGTCGGTGATCGTGCCATCATCGGCCTCGGTGATGCGGCGCCAGCGGAAGCCGGGCTGGCGTCGCAGGTAGTCGTCGATGTCCTTGTTGGACCTGACGAAGTCGGCACCGGTACGGCCGGGGACGAGCCGGAAGGTCGTCATCTCAAGCGCCTCACTCATGATCGTTCTCCTCGTGCCTGGTCAGCCCTGCGCGGTGGACCGCATGACGATCTCGTTGACGTCGACGGTGTCCGGCTGTGCGATCGCGTGGGCGATGGCGTCGGCCACCGCGGCGGCCGGCATGCCGAGTTCGTCGGTCGCCGCCCGAGCGGCGGCCTGGATCTGCGGGTCCCCGCCGTGCTGGGTGAGCTCGGGACCTCTGGGCGGACCAGACCGTGCGCGGTCTGACCAGGATGTTCAAGGTGGTGCAGCACCCGGCCGCCGGACGGATCGAGTTGACGTACCAGACGTTCGACGTCCGTGACGCGCCCGGACAGCAGCTCCTGGTCGGCACGCCGGAGCCGGGGAGCCGCAGCGCCGAGGCCCTCGCCGCCCTGGTCGCCGCGTCCCGCCCCGGCTGAACCGGGGCGGGCTCCGAGCGTTCGGCCGGGCGGCCGGCGTGGCCGTGGGTGACTCGGCCGGGGGCGTCGTCAGCGCCGGTGTGGACGGTCTCGGCGGTTGCTCAACGTCGCCGCCCGCTGATCCCCCGCTGACCGGCGGCGTTCCGCCACCAGAGCCTGCACCTCGGCGTACGCCGGCAGCTCCGCCGGCGGTCCGACCTCGCCCGCGCGTACCCCGTCGGCGGTGGCCAGCGCGGCGGCCAGCGCGGCCCGGAACAGCAGGGAGCCGGTGCTGACCCGGGCCATCCCGGCGGCAGCCAGTTCGGCCAACCCTGGCCCGCCCGGCTGGTACAGCGCGTTCACCGGGGCGTCGATCCGTTCGGTGAGCACCCGCAGCATGGCCAGCTCCACGAGGCCGGGCACGAAGATCCCGTCGGCGCCGGCGGCCCGGTAGGCACGGGCACGCGCGAGAGTCCGCGGCAACGGGTCGTCCGTTCCGAGCCACCAGGTGTCGACGCGGGCGTTGACGAACAGGTCCGGCACCGCCGCCTTCACCGCCGCGACCTTGTCAGCGATGCTGCCGGGGTCGGCGAGGGAACCGTCGGCACGGCCGTCCTCCAGGTTGATCCCGACCACGCCGAGCCCGGCCAGCTCCGCCACGTAGCCGGCGACCTCCGCCGGGTCGTCGCTGAAACCGGCCTCCACGTCCACGCTGAGCAGCACCGGCGGCCGGACCAACCGGCGGGCCAGGGCCAGGGTCTCCCCGGCGGTGGCCGCCGCGCCGTCGGGAAGACCGGCGGCCGCGGCGACCCCCAGGCTGGTGGTGCCGATCGCCGGGTGGCCCCGCGCGGCGAGCGCCGCCGCCGAGGCGTGGTCCCAGGCGTGCACCAGCAGCAGGGGCCCCGCACCGTGGTGCAGGGCGCGGAACGTCGCGCGATGGTCGGTCATCGAACGCTCACCTCCATGATCACGGGGAGCCGCAGGGTCGGGTGCGGCTCGTGGCACAGGTCGGCTCGGGTGCGCCGGCAGCGCTCCCGCAGCACGTCGAGCACCCGCCGGCGAGGGCCAGGGCGGATGGCCCCGATCATCGCCCCGACCGCGGCGGCCCGGCCGACCGGGTCCGCCCCGCGCTGCCGCGCGTCATCCGATCGTCGCGGTCAGACCCTCTCCGTGCCGCCCCTCGGTGAGGAGAGCCTCGATGCGGGCGGCCACCTCGGACAGACCACCGTCGCCCACCCGTCGACCGGCACGAAGCTCCAGGAGCTGACGCAGGACCGTGAGATGCTCGACGAGGTTCGCGGGGCCCGCCGGGTAGGTGGCGCCGAGCAGTTCGGAGACGGTGGCGGGGGCTCCCGCGACCACGTGGCCGAGTTGACGCACCGCCGGGTCGGAGAACCCGACGACGTCGATGCCGGCCTCCCGCACAAGGTCGAGAGCCCGCAGCAGGCCCACCTGGGCGTCGTACCAGAGACCGAACAGGGCGAGGTCCCAGACCGCGGCCGCGTCGGGCCTGTCCCCGACGAAACGGGCGGTGCCCAGCATCGCCAGGGTGGCGCGGTGCTGGGCGAACGCGGCTGGAGAGCCGCTGTACACAATGGTCGCCGTGCCCGCGCCGATCACGTCGGGCGAGGCCTGGAGGCCCGCGTCATGTCCACCGCCGTGGCGGTCCGGCTCGCTGTGCGGTTCCACACCGTCACGTCCCGTCCGGCGGCCCGCAGCCGGCCTACCAGGGCGCTCCCGATGGCCCCCGTGCCGACCACCGCGACCGGGTCTGCTGATCCTTCAATGTCCGCCATGACGGTCATCCTCGATGGTGAACCTCACTTGAGGTCAAGCCGGAGTGGACCGCCCTGTCGCGCCCGGGTCAGCGGGGTCACGGTTCGGTCTGTGCCGTCGTAGCTGCGGGCCGCGACGAACACGCCCGTCGGGCGCTGTCCACCGGCGACGGCCCGGGCCCGCCGCAGGTCAGCGTCGCGGAACCGCAGCGCCAGGCTGAGGTGCGGCACCCACGCGTCCGGAGCGTGCCACGGACGCTGTCCCTCGGCCTCGGCGAGGACGTCCCAGACGGCGGCGTGCAGCGCGGTCAGCGGCGGCGTCGGCCGGATGAGCCAGACCAGCGGAGCGCTGCCGTCGAGGACGACGACCCGGTCGAGGGTGACCGGCACCGGTAGCGCGCTGTCGAACACCTCGGCCAGGCGGTGCTCGGCTCCGGGTGGGAAGTCGTCCACCGCGGCGAGGGTGAGGTGCGGACGGTTGGTCGGATGGTGGTTGCGGGCCAGGCTGGGCAGCCCCGCCGCCGCCAACCGCTCCCAGGCGGCCCGCACCTCGGTCTCCAACTCGACCGAGCAGACCAGTTCCACGGTACGCACCCGCCCACGCTAGCCGTGGCGGCGCGGGCCACGCCGACGGGTCAGAGCCAGCCGTTGTCCCGGGCGGTACGGACCGCCTCCGCCCGGTCGGTCGCGCCGAGCTTCTGCACGGCGGCGGAGAGGTGGTTGCGCACGGTACCGGTGGACAGGTGCACCCGCCGGGCGATCACCGCGACCGGGGCGCCGACCTCGGCCAGCCGCAGCGTCTCCAGCTCACGGGGAGTCAGCGGACACGGGGGCAGGGTCAGCGCGTCGGCGGCCAGCGACGGGTCGACGTAGCGGCCACCGGTGTGCACCCGGCGAATCACGTCGGCGAGGGCGCCACCGGGCGAACCCTTCGGCAGGAACCCCCGGGCGCCGGCGGTCAGCGCCTGGCGCAGATGCCCGGGACGGCCGTGCCCGGTCAGCACGACCACCGCGCATTCGGGTCGGGCCCGGGTCAGCTCGGCGGCCACCGCGATACCGTCCAGACCGGGCATCTCCAGATCCACCACCGCCACGTCCGGGCGGTGCGCGAGCGTCGCGGTGACCGCTGTCGGCCCGTCCGCGGCCTGTGCCACCACCTCCATGTCGGGCTCCAGGGCGAGCAGCGCGGCGACCGCGACCCGGATCAGGTCCTCGTCGTCGGCGAGCAGGACGCGGATCATGACGGCACCGGCACGGTGACCTCGACAGTGAACACCGCGTCCTGGCGGTGCACGCGCAACGCGCCGCCGGCGGCGGCGAGCCGGTCGGCCAACCCGCGCAGCCCATGGCTGTGCGCGTCCGGGCCACCGTCGTCGGCACCGTCGTTGGCGATCGTCATCCTGGCCATGTCCTTCTCCCGGTCGATGCGGATCCGACACCAGCCGGCCCGGCTGTGCCGCAGCACGTTGGTGCCCGCCTCGCGCAGCACCGCCGCCAGCTCGCTGGCGACGGGCTGCGGCAGGTCGACGGGGGGCGGCGACACCGTGCAGCGCACCCCGCAGGAGCGCAGCACCCCGGCCACCGCCGCGAGCTGGTCGTCGAGGTCGACGGCGTGGTAGCCGTGCACGGTCTCCCGGACCTCGGTCAGCGCCGACGCGGCCAGCCGCTGCACCTCGGCGGCCTCCCGGCCGGCGCGCTCCGGGTCGACCGGGGCGAGCCGGGCGGCGAGTTCGGCCTTCAGGGCGATCACCGTGAGGCTGTGCCCCAGCACGTCGTGCACGTCCCGGGCGAAGCGCAGCCGCTCCTCGGCGGCGGCCAGTCGGGCCTGCGCCGCCTGGCCCTGCCGGGCGTCCACCAGGAGATCCCAGAACCAGACCTGGAAGCCGTTGACCGCCGCGACGGCCACCCCGATCCCGGCGGTCACCACCAGGTGACGGACGACGGAAGCACCGGTCCACCCGGCGACGGCCACCGACACCAGCAGGACGGCGGCTGCCACCGCGAGCGCGGCCCGCCACCGGACGAGCAGCGGCGCCATGCCGATCAGCGCCGCCCCGAGCCAGGCCCAGGTCGGCCAGGCGCCGGCCGCCACCGGCCCCACCAGCGGAACGGTCAGCACCGCCGCCCCGGCCAGACCCAGGTGGGCGCGGCGACGCCAGCGCGGATCGAGCCACGGCGTCACGGCGGCGTACAGCACGGCGGTCTGGGCGATCACGAAGGCGAGAACGCCCACCGCGCCGAGCGCCGCCCGGCGCGCATCGGGCTCGCGGGTCACACCGACCGCTGGCAGCAGGACACTCGCCCAGACGCCGGTGACGAGCGACAGCAGCGTCGCCTGGCGGGCCCGGCGCAACCGGCGGTCCGCCCGGGGAGTCCCCGCCTCGCTCAGCACGCACCGATCCTAGGACCGGCCCGCGCCCGGTCCACCCCTGCGAGATGTCACTGTCGGACCGTGCGGCCCGCACGGTTTTCCGGTGACGGACGCGTCTGCCCCTACCGCCGCGCCGCCGGCAGGGTCGTAGGCATGAACAGAACACGGATGTACGCGGACACCGCACCCGTCGTACCGTCGGCCGGGTCCGTGCCGACCGGTCAGCCGGGTCCCCCGGTTCCGGCGGCGACCGGCGGCGGGCGGGGGTGGTGGTGGCACCTCGGTGAGATGGCGCTCGCGATGCTCGTCGGGATGCTGCTGCTCGGCCCGCTGTGGGACGCGGCCGGCACCCTGCTCGGGGTCGGCGCGACGCTGGGCCGTCCGGAGGTGGCCGCGCTGGTGATGGCCACCAACATGACCATCGGCATGACGGTGTGGATGCGCTACCGGGCGCACCACTGGCGCGGGGTCGTCGAGATGGCCGCCGCGATGTACGTCCCGTTCCTGCTGCTGGTCGTACCGTATCGGGCCGGCCTGCTCGACGGTGACGGGCTGCTGCTCGGCGGTCATCTGCTGATGGTGCCGGCGATGGTGCTGGTGGCGGTGCGGCATCGGCACGAGACGCCGGCGCTGGTGCGCCGGCACCCGGCTGTGCTGGCGCTCGCCCGCCGTTGGCCGACCGGGTTGGCGCTGCTGATGACAGTCGACGTGTGGGTCGACCCGAGGGTGCTCAGTGCGTGGACGATGCTGGTGCTGCCCGCCGGGTACCTGCTGATCGGTGTGGCCCGCCGGACACTGCGCGGGCCGGGCGTGCTCGCCACCCAGCTCGCCGGTCTGGCCGCCTGGCTGACCCTGACGCTGGTCGCGGTCGCGGCCGGTGGGCGGACCGCCGCCTGGCTGGTGGCCCTCGGCTGGCTGGCGCACGCCGGCTGGGACCTCGTCCAGCACCGCACCGCCCGGGTGGTGCCGCGCGGCTACACGGAGTGGTGCGGGGTGCTCGACGTAGCCCTCGCCGGCAGCATGATCCTGGCCATCCTGAGCACCGGCGGCTGACCGGAGCGGGGGTGCGCCGGTTCTTGTGCCGGTCGGCGCAACGGCCCGGACGGCGTGATGAAAGGCTTGGCCCATGAGTTCCGCACCTGCACAGCACGACGTACCAACTGACGCCACCCCCGCCGGCACCGACGAGGTGAGCGCGTTCACCGAGCTCGGGCTGCGCGCCGAGCTGCTGGGCGCGCTCGCCAGCCTCGGGTACGAAGAGCCGACCCCCATCCAGCGGGAGGCGATTCCGCCGCTGCTGGAGGGTCGGGACCTGCTGGGGCAGGCCGCCACCGGCACCGGCAAGACGGCGGCGTTCGCGCTGCCGCTGCTGAACCTCATGACGGCACACCGCAACGGCGGCGACCCGGTGGCGTTGGTGCTGGTGCCGACCCGGGAGTTGGCCGTGCAGGTCTCCGAGGCGTTCCACCGCTACGGCAAGGATCTGGGCGCCCGGGTGCTGCCGATCTACGGTGGGCAGCCGATCGGGCGGCAGTTGCGGGCCCTGGACAGCGGCGTCGATGTGGTGGTGGCCACCCCGGGTCGGGCGCTCGACCACATCGCCCGGGGCACCCTGCGGTTGGGTGGGTTGGCCACGGTGGTGCTCGACGAGGCCGACGAGATGCTCGACATGGGTTTCGCCGAGGACATCGAGGCGATCCTGGAGCACGCCCCGGCGCAGCGGCAGACGGTGCTCTTCTCGGCCACCATGCCGTCGCGCATCGACGGGATGGCGCGCCAGCACCTGCGGGAGCCGGTCCGGATCGAGATCGGCCGGGAGCAACCGGTCGCCGGCGAGGCGCCCCGGGTACGGCAGAGCGCCTACATCGTGACCCGGGCGCACAAGCCGGCCGCGTTGGGCCGGGTGCTGGACGTGGAGTCCCCGACGGCGGCGATCGTGTTCTGCCGCAGCCGGGAGGAGGTCGACCGGCTGACCGAGACGATGAACGGCCGGGGTTACCGCTCCGAGGCGCTGCACGGCGGGATGAGCCAGGAGCAGCGCGACCGGGTCATGGGCCGGCTGCGGGCGGGCACCGCCGACCTGCTGGTGGCCACCGACGTGGCGGCCCGGGGGCTGGACGTCGAGCAGCTCACCCACGTCGTCAACTACGACGTCCCGTCCGCCCCCGAGTCGTACGTGCACCGGATCGGCCGGGTGGGCCGGGCCGGGCGCGAGGGCGTGGCGATCACCCTCGCCGAACCGCGCGAGCACCGGATGCTCAAGACCATCGAGCGGGTGACCGGCCAGCGGATCACCATCGACAAGATCCCGACGGTGGCGGACATGCGTACCCGCCGGCTGGAGCTGACCCAGGGGGCACTTCGGGAGAGCCTGCTGGAGGACGACCTCGACCCGTACCGGGTGATCGTGGAGACGCTGACCGACGAGTTCGACCTGATGGAGGTCGCCCTGGCCGCGGTGAAGCTGGCCCACGAGGTGACGTCGCCGGGCTCCGACGACGAGGAGGAGATCCCGCAGGTCCCGGTGCGCGGGCCCCGCGAGG
>NZ_JAEVHL010000163.1 GCF_016803395.1 Micromonospora tarensis
TGGACGGGAAGGCGGGAAATCCGTTCGCGTCCAGCCGGATGAAGTCCGGTACGACGTGCGCGCACAGGCCGTGCCCGTCGCAGCGCGACCAGTCCAGAGCCAGCTCCGGGCACACCTTGACCGCCTTCAGCGCGCCCTCGCGCAGCCAGGTCGGAACGGGCGTGGACGGGAAGGCGGGAAATCCGTTCGCGTCCAGCCGGATGAAGTCCGGTACGACGTGCGCGCACAGGCCGTGCCCGTCGCAGCGCGACCAGTCCAGAGTCAGCTTCTGCGGGTTGGGGTCGGGTGCGCCGGGCAGCCCCATCACGCCCTTGACCCGTCGGCCGCAGCCGTCGCCGGTGCTGTGCATGCGCAGGTCGTCGGCGAAGACCTCGATGGCGGAGAGGGCGAACCGGGCGGCGCCGTCCGGGTGGCTGCACGCGCCCCGGCCCTTCACCTCACCCGCGGCGGCCCGGACCACGTCCGCTGGTTGGCTGCCGGCCACGGCCAGGTCCACCGCGCGGGCCAGGTCCGGCAGGCCCATCTTGCACGGCCCGCACTGGCCGGCGGACTCACCGGCGAGGTAGCGCACCACCTGGGCGGCCTCACCGAGCGGGCAGGTGTCCAGGCCGATCGGCACGATGATGCCCGCGCCGAGGGTGCCGCCGACAGCGGCGAGGCCCTTGCGGGAGACCTCGGCCTTCTCCGCCGCCTCCGGGGTGATCCACTTCCCGTGGTAGCCGCCCATCAGGATGCCCTGCCCGTCCGGCACCTCGCACAGATCGAGGACGTCGCGCAGCGGCATGCCGGCGGTGCACTCCACCACGGCCGGTCGGGCCGCCGAGCCGGTCACGGTGAGCAGCACCGTGCCCGGCTCGTCGTCGGTGCCGAGTGCCGCGTACTCGTACGGGCCGAGTCGCGCACCGACGGCCAACTGGGCGTACGTCTCGGCGTTGGACAGCAGGGTGGGCAGGCCGCTGACGCCGGAGTCGCTGGACCGCTTCTTGGTCCCGGACGGGATGTGCGGCAGACCGTTGATCCCGTTGACCAGCGCGCCGCCCTCGCCGGAGATGAACCGGTGCGGCACGGTGACGATGGTGGTGGGCACCGGCATCCGGCGCTCGTCCAACGCCTCCATCAGGGAGTCCCGGCCGACCCCGTCATCGGCCACACCGATCACGATCTCGTCCGCGTCCAGCGCGTACGCGGCGAGCGCCGCGCCGTCCAGGATCAGGTGCGGGGCGCGGGTCAGCAGCACCTTGTCCTTCCAGCTGGCCGGCTCCCCCTCGGTGGCGTTGACCACCACCACCGCGGAGAGGTCCTGCCGTTCGCAGGACTCCAGCACCGCGCGCAGTTTGCGGGCGAACGGGAAACCCGCCCCACCCTTCCCCTTGAGCTGCATGCCCTCGGCGAGCCGGAGCAGCTGCGCCGGCTCCATCGGGCCGATCGGACCGTGCACCTCCTCGTGCGCGAGCAGGTCGAGACGGCCGTACTCGGCGAAGCCGGCGGTGAGCCGGGGCTCCCCCACGCAGGCGACCGGTGGCACGGCGGTCCGCCTCACTTCGCCTCACCCCGCAGACCTGCCCAGTACGCCCCGTCCACCGCGTCCGCACTGGCCTTGCGACGCTTGGAGCGGCTCTCGCCGGATGCCCGCTTGGCCCGCCGGGACGCCAGGTCGACAAGGGTCGGGGTGTCGTCGACCGGCGGCACCTCGTCCGGCATGTACCGGGCCGGCGGGCGCCAGTAGTCCGGCTCCTCCGGCAGGTCGTCCTCGACGCTGTGCCGACCACTGCCGCTGCGCGGCGTCGCCGAGATCGGCTCGGCGGAGACCGGGCCGGCCGAGATCGGCTCGGCGGCCTGCCACCGGCGCGGGCTGTCCCACGGCTCCTCGGGCTCGTCGACGCTCGGCTGCGGCGGCGCCGAGTAGCGGCTGCCGTCGTCCTCGCTGCGCGAGCGGCGGCGGGACCGCTCGGCGGCCGGCTCCTCGGCGCGCCGACGCCCGCCCGGAACCTCCTCGTCCCGGGTACGCGAGCCACGCCGCCGGGTCACCGGCTCCAGCTCCTCCTCGTCGTACCGACCGATGCTGGTCTCCTCCACCTCGCGGCGGGCCGACCGACGGGTCTCGGTCTCCTCGGCGCGGCGGCCGCGCGAGGACCGTTCGGTGTCCCGGCGGGCCGTCGGCGCTTCCTCCTCCACCCGCCGGCGTCGGCTGGGTCGGGTCGGCTCGACGAGGGAGCCGGGCTCGGGTACCACCGGAACGGTGAAGCGTTCGGGGTCCCGCCGGGCGGTCGGCGCGGCCCAGGTGGCGGTGCTGGTCTCCGCCCAGGCGGGCCGCTTGTCCGCGTCGGCGCCCCGGCGTCGGTTCAGCCCGGCCAGCAGCGACCGGCCCCGGCTCACCTCGCCGCCGACCATCGCCGCGTTGAGGGCCGCCGCCTGGTACTGCTCGCGGCTGCGCCGGTTGATGGTGGCCAGCAGCCGGGCCACCAGGGCCCCCACCACCAGCAGCAGGCAGCCGATGTAGCTGAGCACCACCCAGGTCGCTGCGGCCCGCCCGGCGTTGAGGCCGTGCACGATGGCGAACGGCCAGGCCACGTACGCGGTGGAGTGCAGCGCGCGCCACAGCCACTTCGGACCGACGCCGGCGAAGCGGGCCCGGATGATGCCGGTCCAGATCACGCTGACCATCAGCAGGGCGGCCACCGTGCCGAGCCCGACGTAGAGCCCCCGGCCGCCGAGGAACGGCAGCACCGCGTCGGTCGCCGACGCCCGGCCGGTGACGACCTTGGTGAGCACGTGGAAGCCGAGCCCGGCCACGCCCAGCACACCGGTGGCCCGGTGCGCCGACTGCAGCAGCACCCGGTGCGAGATGCGCAGCACCAGCCGATCGGTGGCGAGCACACCGAACATCACTGTGGTGCTCAACGCCACCAGGGCGACCACCCCGGCGAAGAACTCGGTGAAGAAGAAGCCGTACGCGTACGCCGTCTGGCCAGTGCCGGTCAGCATGATCGCCGACCAGAGCGCGGCGAGCAGCGACGCGATCAACAGGGCGGTCGCCGACCGGGACGGCGTGCGCACCCCCCGACTGCTCGCGCTGGTCCGGACGGTCGCCGCCTTCTTGTCCTGCTGTGCCCGGGCCATCTGCTCCTCGATCGTCTCGCGGCGGCGTACCACCGGCCGACCCCTGCTCCCCCATCCAGTACGGACGGGCGGGGCGCGCGGATCATCCGCCGCCGAAAATTTCTGGGCCGGAATCGAACCGACCGGCACCGGCGTGCGTTGCACCCGCCTCACTGCCCCGCGACGGGCGGTGACGAAGGCGCACGCATTGACAGTCATCGCAACGCGCTTGTAATCTTTCAGAAATTTTCAGCCCGGTTTGCAATAGTCCGTCAACCGGCTGCCTCCCCGCCGCACCACCACCACCCCCGCTCCCGGTCAGGAGTCCCCATGCACCGACGTCGACGCGGCTCGTCGTTCCTCGCCCTCGGCCTGGTCGCCAGCCTGATGGTCCCCGCCACCGTGACGGCATCCCCGGCCGTCGCCGCCCCGTCCGGCGGCAAGAAGGTCATCGCCCAGCTCTTCGAGTGGAACTGGCCCTCGGTGGCCAGCGAGTGCCAGAGCACCCTCGGCCCGAAGGGCTACGGCTACGTTCAGGTCTCACCTCCGCAGGAACACGTGCGGGGCAACCAGTGGTGGCTGGCGTACCAGCCGGTCAGTTATCGGATCGAATCCCGCAAGGGCACCCGGGCCCAGTTCCAGTCGATGGTGAACACCTGCCACGCGGCCGGGGTCAAGGTGATCGTCGACGCGGTGATCAACCACATGTCCGGTCAGGACAACGGCGGCATCGGCTGGACCGGCTCGTCCTACTCGCACTACGACTACCCGGGCAACTACCAGACGCAGGACTTCCACCACTGCGGGCGTAACAACGGTGACGACATCGCCAACTACAACGACCGGTACGAGGTGCAGAACTGTGAGCTGGTCAACCTCTCGGACCTGAAGACCGAGTCGGACCACGTCCGCACGAAGATCGCGTCGTACCTCAACGACCTGCTCTCGCTCGGCGTCGACGGCTTCCGACTGGACGCCAGCAAGCACATGCCGGCCGCCGACATCGCCGCGATCAAGGGCAAGCTGTCCCGCTCCGCGTACCTCGTGCAGGAGGTCATCTACGGCGCCGGCGAGCCGATCCAGCCGACCGAGTACACCGGCAACGGTGACGTGCACGAGTTCCGCTACGGCAAGGACCTGGCCCGGGTGTTCCGCTCCGAGCGGTTGGCGTACCTGCGCAACTTCGGCGAGGGCTGGGGGCACCTGCCCAGCGGCTCGGCCTCGGTCTTCGTCGACAACCACGACACCCAGCGCGACAGCGGCGGCGTGCTCACCTACCGCGATCGGGGCGGCTACGCCCTGGCGAACGCGTTCATGCTGGCCTGGCCGTACGGCTCGCCGACCGTGATGTCCAGCTACACCTTCACCGCCCGGGACGCCGGCCCGCCGTCGGACAGCGCCAACAAGACGCTCAACACCACCTGCTACTCCGGGTGGGAGTGCGAACACCGCTGGCCGGTGATCGCCAACATGGTCGGCTTCCGCAACGCCACCGAGGGCGCCGGGGTGGCCAACTGGTACGACAACGGCAACAACCACATCGCGTTCAGCCGCAGCGGCAAGGGTTTCATCACCGTCAACGACGAGGATTCCGCGGTCAACGGCCGGTCCTACTACACCGGACTGCCGCCGGCCGATACTGCGACGTCATCCACGGGACGTACGCGGGCGGCACGTGCAGCGGACCGGTGATCACGGTGGACGGTAACGGCTGGTTCGCGACGAACGTGCCGGCGCACGACGCCGTGGCCATCCACGTCGGCGCGCGGCTCTGAGTCGTCCGGGGCCTCCGGCCGGCGGGTCTCGCCGAACCGGAGGCCCCGAGGCATCCGCCACCTTAGAGTGGTTTCGTGGCGTTTGACCGAAAGTCCCCGTACCGTCGTCGTGCGGTCTGGCTGGCCGCCGCCGTCGGCGTACCCGCACTGCTGGTGACCGCGCTGCTGGTCGGCCAGGCACTCACCCCCAGCTCGACGGCTCGCGACGACCGCAACCGAACGGCGGCCGACCCGACCCCGAGCAGCGTGGAGCAGCCGGAGGAGTCGATCCCGCCGGCGGCACCCGCCCCGGCCGGGCTGCCGGTGGTCGACTACGACCCCGCGCCCGGAGGGTTCCCCGCCGATCCGGCCAGCATGGACACCACCCCGCTGACCGAGGGCGCGCACCCGACCAGACGAATCGCCGCGTACGACGCGCCCGGCGGTCGTCCGCGAGCCTTCCTCGAACCGGCGATCCGCGGCGTCGAGCTGACCATGCCGGTCACCGAACGACGGGCCGGCTGGACCGCAGTCCTGCTGCCCTCGGCCAACCGACGGCTCGCCTGGTTGCCGCCCGGCGGATTCGACACAGTGCCGCTACGCGACCAGATCGTGGTGGAACGCAAGGTCCACCGACTCACCTGGTACCGGGCCGGCAAGGCGGTGCGTTCCTGGAAGGTCAGCCTCGGCCAGCCGGGGCAGGAGACCCCGCTCGGGCGAACCTTCGTGCTGGGCCGCACCCCACCACCGGAGGAGGTCTACGGCGGGGTGGACATCTACGCCCTCGGTTCGGTGCCCGACGACCCGGAGTCGGTGCCGGCCGGGCTGCGCGGCGCGCACATCGGGTTGCACACCTGGCACCACGACGACGAGCTGGGCGAGAACACCACCAACGGCTGCATCCGGCTGACCCGCAGCGGTCAGCGCGAACTGCTCGCCGAGGTCCGCCCCGGCAGCAGCCTGGTCGTGGTCGACCAACTGCAGACCCCGCCGCCGACCGCCTGAGCGGCTCACTCGCCGAGCAGCCAACCGTTCCGCTCGGCGACCCGGATCGCGTCGGCCCGGTTACGGGCGCCGGTCTTGCCGATCGCCGCCGAGAGATGGTTGCGGACCGTCCCCTCCGACAGGTGCAGCGCCCGGGCCAGGTCCGCCACCGTGCCGCCGCCCCGGGCGGTCCGCAGCACCTCGGTCTCCCGCTCGGTCAGGGGGCTGGTCCCGGCCGCCAGCGTCTCCGCGGCCAACGTCGGGTCGACCACCCGCAGGCCGGCGTGCACCCGGCGGACCGCGTCGGCCAGTTGCCGTGCCGGGGTGTCCTTGACCACGAACCCACTCGCGCCGGCCTCCATCGCCCGGCGCAGGTAGCCGGGCCGACCGAAGGTGGTCACCACCAGCACCCGGCAGGCCGGCACCGCGGCCCGTAACGCCGCCGTGGCGGCGATCCCGTCCAGGCCGGGCATCTCCACGTCCAACAGGGCGACGTCGGGCGCGCTGCGGCGGGCCTCGGGCACCACCTCGTCGCCCCGGCCGACCTCGGCGACCACGGTCAGGTCCTCCTCCAGCGAGAGCAGCGCGGCCAACGCACCCCGGACCAGCGCCTGGTCGTCGGCGAGCAGCAACCGGATCCGCTCGGGGCCGCCGCTCACCGGGCCTCCTCCGGCGCGTGCACCCGCAGCAGGAAGCCGCCGCCCTCCGGCCGACGGCCGACGGTCACCACGGCGTCCAGCCGGCGCGCCCGCTCGCGCAGCCCGGCCAGCCCGTACCCCCCGCCGTCCGGCGTGGACGGACCTCGGCCGTCGTCGCTCACCTCGACCCGGTCCGGGTGGACCCGGATCACGCAGCACCGCGCCCCGCTGTGCCGGACCACGTTCGTCACCCCCTCCCGTACCGCCCAACCGAACAACCGGTCCCACTCTTGCGGCAGGTCCGGCACCTCGGTGGGCAGGTCCGCCGCGATGCCCGCCGCGGCCAGCGCGGAGCGGGCGCCGGCCAGCTCCGCGCCGAGGGTGACCTCCCGGTACGCCCCGACCGTCTGCCGTACGTCGGCCAACGCCGCCCGGGCCAACGCCTCCACCTCGGCGATCTCGGCGGCGGCCCGGTCGGTGTCCGCCGCGATCAGCCGCCCGGCCAACTCGGCCTTGATCGCCACCACGGTCAGCGAGTGCCCGAGGATGTCGTGCAGGTCGCGGGCGGCACGGGCCCGCTCCTCGGCGACCGCGAGCCGCCCGATCTCCTGCTGGGCGGCCCGCAGCTCACTGTTGCGCTGGGCCAGCTGAGCGACCCCGAACATGGCGAACGAGGCGAGCAGCACCGCGAAGACGATGCCGCTCTCCGCCTCCCATCCCGGCACCAGCCAGGAGGTCAACACGGGCGTCACCGCGCAGAGCAGCACGGCGGACAGCGCCTCCCACGGCGGCAGCAGGAAGACCGCCGCCGCCGCGACGTAGACCAGGGTGGCCAGCCAGTCTCCGCCGGTGCCCGGCATGCTGGCCAGGCCCACCGCGAGCAGCAGCAACAGCCCGGCCCGCGCCCGGCCCGCCGGGATCGGCAGCAGGGCCTGACGCAGCCCCCGGGCCCACTGGAAGAGCAGCACGTAGCCGACGCTGAAGGCGACAAGCGTCGCCACCCCGACCACCCGCCGCCACGGCTCCGGCTGGTGCAGCGCGGTGGCGAGCGGCACGTTCAGGAAGAACAGCCAGACGGCGGCCAGCAGCCAACCGGTGAACCGCCAGTGGCGGCTCACCGGTGGGAACTGCCCCGTCGCAAGGTCCATCGGGTTCACGCTAGCGGTCCGGGCGGTCAGACCCGCGCGGTGTCCCGGCGGAACAGCCGGGCCGCGCCGATGCCGAAGACCAGCGCCCAGCAGACCATGTTCGCCACCCCGGCCACGCTCACCCCGTCACCGGTCAGCGGGGCGCGGGCCAGCACCCCGACGCCGTAGACAGGGGTGAACTTCGCGACCTGCTGGAGCACGTCCGGCAGCACCTCGACCGGGACGAAGAGCCCACCGAACATGGCCAGCACGGCCAGCATCGGGCCGATGATCTGCATGACGTTCTCGGCCGGCACCAGGTAGCCGACGAACAGGCCGAACGCGGCGAAGACCAGTGAGCCGACCCAGGCGGCGAGCCCGGACAGCAGCCAGACGTACGCCGGGACGCGGACGCCGGCCGCCGCTCCCACCAGGAACTCGACGACGACCGCGAGCAGGCCGAGGGTCATCGCGGTGGCCAGCTTGGTGGCCACGTACGCGATGGGACGCAGCGGGGTGAGCCGCAGTTGCCGGCTCCAGCCCAGGGCGCGCTCGGTGGCCACCGCGCCGCCGACGCTGGTGGTCGCCACCATCGCCGCGTACACGGCCAGGCTGATCATGACGTACGCCGTCACCGGACGGCCGTTGCCCAGGCTCTGCCCGCCCTGCGGCAGGCCGAAGATGAGGAAGAAGACCCCCGGCATGATCAGCGTGAAGGCGAGGGTACGGCGGTTGCGCAGCACCCGGCGCAGCTCGATGCGCAGGACGCCGAGGCAGAACCCACCCAGGGCGGGCAGCCGGCGGTCCGGCTCGACGGTGCGGGTGGTGGTGGCCGACACTGTGGTCATCTCAGGCTCCGGTCTGCGCGGTGGTCAGGGCGAGGAAGGCGTCCTCGAGATTGCGGGAGGTGATCTCCACGTCCCGGGCGGCGGTCCGGGTCAGCAGGTGCCGGGCGAGCGCGTCCGAGTCGCCGGTGCGGACCAGCACGCTGTCACCCCGTACCTCCACCGCGTCCACCCCCGGCAGCGCGGCGAGCGCGGCCTGGTCCGCGCCGGGCAGGGTGGCCCGCACGGTGCGGCCGGCGGCCAGGTTCTTGATCTCCGCGGTGGTGCCGTCGGCGACGATGCGCCCCTGCCGGACCAGCACGATCCGGTCGGCGTACGCGTCCGCCTCGTCGAGGTAGTGGGTGGCGAAGATGACGGTCCGGCCGGCCCGGGCGTCCCGGCGCAGCGCCTGCCAGAAGTCCCGTCGGCCCTCGACGTCCATCCCGGTGGTCGGCTCGTCGAGCACCATCAGGTCCGGGTCGGGCAGCAGGGCCAGCGCGAACCGCAGCCGCTGCTGCTGGCCACCGGAGCAGCGCCCGACCACCCGCCCGGCGATGTCGGCGATGCCGGCGCGTTCCAGCACCTCGGCCACCGGGCGGGTGTGCCGGTAGAAGTGGCTGGACATCTCCACGGTCTCGCCCACTGTGAGGTCCTTGAGCAGACCACCGGTCTGGAGGACGGCGGCGACCCGGCCGTGGGCCACCGCGTCGTCGGGGGTGCCGCCGAGGATGCGGACGGTGCCCGCGTCCGGCCGGGCCAGCCCGAGCAGCATGTCGATGGTGGTGGTCTTGCCCGCGCCGTTCGGGCCGAGAAAGGCCACCACCTCGCCGGGCCGCACCCGCAGGCTCAACCCGTCGACCGCGGTGAGGGCGCCGAAGGACTTGGTGAGGCCGTCCAACTCGACGGCCGGATGGGTACTGGTCATGTCAGTAATGCTCCGGCGGCGGGTACCCCGATGCCCGGAGCGGTCGTCACGCCCGCACCGTGACATTTGTCAGGGCCGTCCGGGGCGGTCCTGGGCCGGGCCACCCGGAGCGTGGCCTACCCGGCAGCACATACCGGACAGCCCACGCCGACGCAGGAATTCCAGGCTCCGCAACGGGTAACCGCCGGGCCGGACGCCGTCACACCGGGAGGACGCGATGGGTGCCACGCCGCAGGGCCAGGCCGACACGGTCGTGCTGATCCACGGACTCTGGATGACCCCGCGCAGCTGGGAGGGGTGGATCGCGCGGTACACCGCACGCGGCATGCACGTGATCGCCCCGGCCTGGCCCGGCATGGACCGGTCCGTGGAGCAGCTGCGTGACGACCCCGGCCCGATCGCCGAGCAGAGCATCGCCACGATCGTCGCCCACTACGACCGGATCATCCGGGCGCTGCCGCGACCGCCGATCATCATGGGGCACTCGTTCGGTGGCCTGTTCACCCAGGTCCTCGTCGACCGGGGGCTGGGCGCGGCGGCGGTGGGGGTGCATCCGGCGGCGGTGAAGGGGGTGCTCAAGGTGCCGCTGAGTCAGCTGCGCTCCGGCTACCCGATCCTGCGCAGCCCCGGCAACCGCCACAGGGCTGTCCCGTTCACCCCGGACGACTTCGCCTACACGTTCGGCAACACGATGAGCCGCGAGGACTCCGACCGGGCCTGGCAGCGCTACGCGGTCCCCGGCGCCGGCCGGGTGTTCTTCGAGGGCGCCTTCGCCAACGTCGACCCGCGATCGCCCGCGCGGGTCGACATCGGGCGCACCGACCGGGCACCGCTGCTGCTGATGGCCGGCGGGGCCGACCACGTGGTGCCGGCGTCGGTGGTCCGCACCAACGCGGGGCTCTACCAGAAGTCCCGGGCGCTCACCGCGTACCAGGAGTTCCCCGGCCGGTCGCACTTCACCGTCGGCCAGGACGGCTGGGAGGAGGTCGCCGACTACGCGTTGGACTGGGCGCTGCGCGCGGCGGCGCTGCCCCGGGAGGCGACCATCGCCAGCGAAACTCCGCGCCGCTGAACCACCAATAAGCCTGCCCGGCGCATGGGCCGACCCGGCGGGGGTAACGGGCGAAGATGAGGGCGAGTTTCCGGCTTGGCCGGGTCGCGGGAGTGCCGGTCAGCGTCAACTGGAGTGTTCTGGTCATCTTCGCGCTGATCGCCTGGGGGTTGGCGGCCAACCAGTTTCCCCGCTCGTACCCCGACCGCTCGCCGGTGGCGTACACCATCGCCGGGCTGGTCGCGGCGGTGGTGTTCTTCGTCGGCCTGCTCGCCCACGAGGTGTCGCACGCGGTGGTCGCCAAGCGCAACGGGCTGACCGTCAACGGCATCACGCTCTGGTTGTTCGGCGGGGTGGCCGAGCTGCGGGGTGAGCCGCGTGACCCGGGCGCGGAGCTGCGGATCGCAGGGGTCGGCCCGCTGGTCAGCCTGCTGCTCGGGGCGTTCTTCGGCGTCGTCGCCGCGCTGCTCGCGCTCTCCGGGCAGGGCGGGCTGCTGCTCGGGGCGACGGCGTGGCTGGCCGGCATCAACGTGCTGCTGGCCATCTTCAACGTGTTGCCGGCAGCGCCGCTGGACGGTGGCCGGCTGCTGCGCGCCGCGGTCTGGAAGGCCACCGGCGACCGGACCCGGGCGTCGGTGGTGGCCGCCCGGGCGGGCTGGGTGCTGGGTGTGCTGCTGATCGGTCTCGGGTTGTGGCAGTTTCTGTCCGGGGTCGGCTTCGGTGGGCTCTGGCTGGCCCTGATCGGCTGGTTCCTGATCGGTGCCGCCGGAATGGAGGAGCGGCAGGCCCGCACCGGCAACGCGCTGCGCGGGATCCGGGTGGGTGACGTGATGACGCCGCAGCCGCAGACCGTGGCGGCGGAGATGACTGTCGCGGACTTCGTCGACCACTACCTGTTCGCCTACCGGCACTCGGCGCTGCCGCTGACCGAGGAGGGCCGGCCGACCGGTCTGGTCACTGTCGACCGGGTGCGGGGCGTACCGGCCGAGCGGCGGGCGACGACCACCCTGGCCGAGGTGGCCTGCCGGGCCGACGAGCTGGTGCTGGCCCAGCCGGGTGAACAGTTGAACGATCTGCTCCCCCGGCTCAGCGAGTGCGCCGACGGTCGCGCCCTGGTGGTGACCGACGACGGCCGCCTGACCGGCATCGTCTCCCCCAGCGACATCAGCCGCGCCGTCCAGCGCAACACCCTGCGCACCCCGGCCGGCTCCCCCATTCCACCCCGTTGATCATAAGTTATCGCCCTCTGGCGCAGCGTGTCGGCGCGATAACTTCATGATCAACCAGGACGGGGAGCGTCAGGAGTGCGGGCAGGTGTCGCGGTACTCCTGGATGGCGCTGGAGGCTTGGGGTGCGGGGCAGAGGAACTGCTCATAGCGGGTGTCGTCGTCGACAAAGCGCTTCAGCCAGGAGATGCTGTACTTCGCGACGGTCACGTTCGTCGAGGTGGGCGCGGAGTGGCTGGCGTTGTTGAGTTCCAGGTACGCCTTGTCCAGCGTGGACGGCAGGCTGGTGTAGAACGGCTCCGAGTGCGACGCGACCGGCGCCACCGAGTCGTTCTCCGCGCCGAGCACCAACGTCGGCACCCGTACGCCGGACCAGTTCTTCACCGTGTGCCAGCCGGTCAACGGGATCGCGGCCTGCAACTGGGGCCGGGTGTTCGCCGCCGAGAGGCTGCCGCCGCCTCCCATCGAGTGCCCCATCACGGCGAGCCGACCGCGGTCGATCCGGGTACGCACGCTGCTGGTGTTCGTCAGGTAGTCCAGGGCGGCCAGCAGTTGGGTGCCCCGGCTGGCCGGTTGGTCGTACCGGGACAGCGTGTCGATCGTGATCACCACGAAGCCCTGCGAGGCGAGGCGCGGCCCGAGCCACGAGACGCTGGACTGGGTCGCGGTGAAGCCGGGCGAGATCGCCACCGCGCCGAACGTGCCCTCGGCGGTGCTGGTCGGGTAGTAGACAGTGCCACCCCCGAAGCCGGTGACGCCGCTGGCGGCGACAGTGCTCTGGGCGATGGCGAACGCGCCCCGGCTGGCCTCGATGCTGCTCACGGTGGGGTCGGGGCCGCGCTGATACGGGCTGGCGGCAGCGCTGGCGGGTGGCGCGGCGGCCAGTCCGGCGCCGAGCACGGCCACGGCGAGGGCCCACCGCAGGACGGGGCGGAGGCGTCGGGCAGGCGGGACGGGGGTGGTGGCGGGCAACGGTTGCATGTCTCGCTCCAGGGGGTGGAGCCGACGACCCCGGGACGGAGGTCGGCCGATGAGACTCATCGACATGCATAAGTGTTTAACGGGGCGCGTCGCCGCACCAATCCCAGCCTGCTCATGCCACCGCGCTATGGCGCCGCAGCGGGTCAGCGGGTCAGCGGGTCAGCGGGTCAGCGGGTCAGCGGGTCAGCGGGTCAGCGGGTCAGCGGGGGAAGTAACGGTCCAGCAGGTCGGTGCGGAACTTCCCGGTGGGATCGAGCCGGGCGAGCAGGGCGGTGAAGTCCGCGTACCTCGGGTAACGGGCGGCCAGCTCGGCCGGGTCGGTGACGAAGACCTTGCCCCAGTGCGGACGGGGCGCGAACGGCGCCAGGCGCTGCTCCACCGCGGCCACCACCGGCAACACGGCCGCGCTGTCGTCGACCCAGGTGAAGTGCAGCAGGAAGCTGTCCCGCCGGTGGTTCGGGCTGAGCCACAGCTCGTCCGCCGCCACCGTACGCAGCTCGCAGACCAGCAGCACCGGGGCGATCAGGTGCGCCACGTCGTCCAACGCGGCCAGCGCGTCGGCCGCCGCGTCGCGCGGCACGTGGTACTCGGACTGCAACTCGTCGCCGCTGCTCGGGGTGAACCCGAGCTTGAAGTGCGGCAGCCGCTCATGCCACGGGCCCGGCTCGCCGAGCTGCGCTGTGCAGTTCTCCGGCGGCATCCCGAGCACCGGGTGCCGCGGCTGCTCGGCGGCGGTGGTGCCGAGCCAGTCCGCCGACGGCGGCGACTGGTCCGCCGCCTGCTTGCGCCACACCTCGCGCAGCCGGGGCGTACGGAAGTCGGTGAAAACACTCACGCTGTACGCCGAGCCGAGCGCCTCGTCCAGCGCCTCCCGGTCGAGGTCGAGGCGGACGTACTGGCGCAGGTCGAAGGTCGGCACCAGGTCCAGGGTGACCCGGGTGACCAGGCCGAGCGCGCCGAGCCCGACCACCATGCCGGCGAACGTGTCGCCGTCGGTGTCCCGGTCGACCCGCAGCAGGTCACCGTCGGCGGTGACCATCTCCAGGCCGGCGACCGCGCGGGCCAGGTTGCCGTGGGTCTGGCCGGAGCCGTGGGTGGCGGTGGCCACCGCGCCGGCCACCGAGATGTGCGGCAGTGAGGCGAGGTTGGCCAGCGCGTACCCCTCGGTGTGCAGCTGTCGGGCGAGGTCGCCGTAGCGCAGCGCGCCGCTCACGGTGACCTGCCCGCGTTCCCTGTGCACCTCGACCACAGGCGGCAGCCCGGCGAGGCTGACCAGGTCGCCGTCGGTGTCACCGAAACGGTTGAAGGAGTGCCCGCTGCCCACCGCCCGGACCCGGGTGCTGCCGGCGACGAGTCGGCGCAGTTCGTCGACGGAGGTGGGGCGGTGGAACGCCCGCGCGGCGTACCGCACGTTGCCGGCCCAGTTGCGGCGCGGAACGTCGACCCCGGTGGTCGACGTGGCGTTCGGTCCCTGCGCGGTCATGTGGCGGTCTCCCGATCGGTGGTCTGGTGGTCGGCCAACGCGGTGACGAGGGCGTCCAGAACGGTATCCGTCTGCGGCCGGCCGTATCCACGCTGGGCGACCGGCAGGCCGGCCGCGCAGGCACGTTCGATCTCTCCCCGGGCCGCCTGCCGGGTCCGCGGGTCCCCGGACACCAGGGCGTTCTGGCCGCGCCGGATGATCTGGTCGACCCGGTCCATCTGGTAGCCGCGCAGGCCGGCGGGGAGTTCCGGGTCGGCGAAGGCGGCGCGGCGCAGGGCCGGCAGGTCGACGAAACGCTCACCGGCATGGCGGGTGAGCGCCGCGGCCACCTGCTCGGGCTGCTCGCGGACCTGGTCGAGGACGAGCAGCTCGACGGCGGGTCGACCGTCGAGCGGGTGGCGGGCGGTCACCGGCTCCATCGGCACCCCCGGCGCGGGCACCAGCAGCAGCCGCGGCGGCTCCGGACGCCCGTCGCGTCGGGGCGGCTCGTCGAGGACCAGCGCGTCGACCTCCGCCCACCGGATCACCCGACGCAGGCCGGGCCGGCGGATGGTGAGCCCTTCCGCGCCGATCCCGAACCGAAACGGTCGCAGCGCGCTGACCAGCGCCACCGCGCCGAGCGCGATGGCACCCACCGCGATGATCGTCCGTAGCAGGGCGCCGTCGCGGGGCAGCGCCAGCAACACCACCCCACCGAGTACGCAGACCAGGGCGAGCACCAGGGCACCCCGACTCCGGCGCAGTTCCACGCTCGGACCCCCGTTTCTGACCGTGGCGTCGGTCCCAGCATCTTCTGCCAAACCGGGCACCGAGGACACCGGTCGATCGGGCACGGTTGTTCCCGCCATCGTCGGGGAACCCTACGCGCATGAGCAGCTACCGTGATCCGGCCCCGCGGGGCGACGTCTTCCCCTCCGAGGAGGAGCTGGACCCCACCGGCACCGGGGTCGAGCAGGCCAGCGCGCCGCCGGCCGGCGGGTTGCCGGGCCACCCGTCGCCCACGCCCGGTCCTCGGCCCACACCGGCGCCCGCGCCGGCCCCGAC
>NZ_JAEVHL010000164.1 GCF_016803395.1 Micromonospora tarensis
GCCCGCGCGGGCGTGGTCGACGCGGGTGGCCGAGGGCTCTGCGTGCTGCTCGACGCCCTGGTCGAGGTGCTCACCGGGGAGAGCGCCGCGCTGCTCGCGCCGGCGCCGCGCTCCGCCCGCCCGGCGGCCACCGCCGCCCGGGAGACCGGCTCCGACGAGTACGCCTACGAGGTGCAGTTCCTGCTCGACGCCCGGGTCGAGGCGGTCACCGGGCTGCGGCGGGCGCTGGACGCCCTGGGCGATTCGCTTGTCGTCGTCGGGGACGGGCGTGAGCCGGAGGGCACCTGGAACGTGCACGTGCACGTCAACGACGTGGGCGCGGCGGTCGAGGCCGGCGTCGCCGCCGGCCGCCCGTACCGGATCTCGGTGACCCGTTTCGCCGACCAGTCGGAGCCGCTTCCCGGCCCGCCGGCGGTCGGCCCGCCGGCGGTCGGCCGGGCGGCGGTGGTGGTGGCCACCGGCGGCGGCATCGCCGACCTGTTCGCCGCGGAGGGCGCCACCGTGCTGCCCGCCAACCCGTCCACCGGCGAGCTGCTGGACGCCGTGCGCAGCACCGGCGCGGCCCGGGTGGTGGTGCTGCCCAACGACGCCAACACGGAGGCGGTGGCGAGCGCCGCGGCTCGCGAGGCCCACCGGTACGGCATCAAGGTGAGCGTGGTGCCGACCCGCTCACCCGTGCAGGCGTTGGCCGCGCTCGCGGTCCGCGACGGCGACCGCCGCTTCGAGGACGACGTGATCGCGATGGCCGAGGCGGCCGGCGCCTGCCGTTACGCCGAGGTCTGCCACGCCAGCCGGGAGGCGTTGACGGTGGCCGGCCCGTGCCGTCCCGGTGACGTGTTGGCGCTGGTGGAGGGGGAGGTGCACCTGGTCGGCACCGACCTCACCGACACCTGCGCGGCAGTGGTCGACCGAATGCTCGGTGGCGGTGGCGAGATGGTCACCCTGCTGGCCGGGGTGGACGCTCCGGCCGGGCTCACCGACGCCGTCCGCGCGCACGTCGCGAGGCGTTGGCCGTTCGTCGAGGTGCACGCGTACCCCGGCGGCCAGCCGTTTTATCCGCTCCTGATAGGGATCGAATGAGCGAACCAGCCACCGTGGACACTCCGTTGAAGAAGCTGGTCGGGGAGAAGACAGCCAAGGCGTTGGCCGGGCATCTCGACCTGCACACCGCGGGTGACCTGGTCTACCACTTCCCACGCCGCTACGACGAGCGGGGCGAGCACACCGACATCCGCTCGCTGGACGTCGGTGAGCAGGTCACCGTGCTGGCCCAGGTGCAGCGCACCGCGGTGCGCCCGATGCGTCAGCGGCGGGGCAACCTGCTGGAGGTGACCGTCGGCGACGGCTCCGGCGGGTTGCTGACGTTGACCTTCTTCGGCAACCAGGCGTGGCGTGAGCGGGAGCTGCGCCCCGGCCGGTGGGGGCTGTTCGCCGGGAAGGTCACCGAGTTCCGGGGCAAACGGCAGCTCAACGGCCCGGAGTACGTCCTGCTCGGCGACGGTGGCGACGGCGAGGCGGCGGTCAGCGACGACATCGAGGAGTTCGCCGGTGCGCTGATCCCCGTCTACCCGGCCGCCGCGGCCGTGCCGACCTGGGTGATCGCGCGCTGCGTGCGGGTCGTGCTGGACACCTTCACCCCACCGGACGATCCGCTGCCGGCCGACGTGCGGGCCAGCCGGAAACTGGTCGGGCTGGGCACCGCGTTGACCGAGATCCACCGGCCGTCCAGTAAGGAGGCGCTGTACCGGGCGCGGCGGCGACTCAAGTGGGACGAGGCGTTCGCCGTTCAGTTGACCCTGGTGCAGCGCAAGCACCGGGCGGCAGACTGGCCGGCCCGGCCCCGTCCGGCGCGCTCGGGTGGGCTGCTGGAGGCCTTCGACGCCCGACTCCCGTACGAGCTGACGGCAGGTCAACGCGACGTGGGCGTGGAGATCGCCGCGGATCTGGCCGCCCCGCACCCCATGCACCGGTTGTTGCAGGGGGAGGTGGGCTCGGGCAAGACGGTGGTGGCGTTGCGGGCGATGCTCCAGGTGGTCGACGCGGGCGGGCAGGCGGCGCTGCTGGCGCCCACCGAGGTGCTGGCCGCCCAGCACCACCGCGGCATGCTCGACCTGCTCGGGCCGCTCGGCAGCGCCGGCGAGCGTGGGTTCCGCCCGAGCACGCCACCCGGGTCGAGCTGGTCACCGGCTCGCTGGGCGCGGCGGCCCGCCGCCGGGCGCTCGGTGAGGTGGCCAGCGGCGCGGCCGGCATCGTGCTCGGCACCCACGCCCTGCTCTACGAGGGCGTCGACTTCGCCGACCTCGGTCTGGTCGTCGTCGACGAGCAGCACCGCTTCGGCGTGGAGCAGCGCGACGCGCTGCGGGCCAAGGCGGACCAACCGCCGCACGTGCTGGTGATGACGGCCACCCCGATCCCGCGCACGGTGGCGATGACCGTCTACGGCGACCTGGAGGTCTCCACGCTCTCCCAGCTGCCCCGGGGGCGCTCGCCGATCGCCTCGCACGTGGTGCCGGCCGCCGAGAAGCCCGCCTACCTGGACCGGGCCTGGCGTCGGCTGCGCGAGGAGGTCGGCGCCGGCCACCAGGCGTACGTGGTGTGCCCGCGGATCGGTGCTGGTCCGGCCGCCGACGAGGAGCCGCCGCCGGTCGACGACAACGGCCGTCGTCCGCCGCTGGCGGTGACCGAGGTGGCTCCGCTGTTGGCCGAGGGTCCGCTGCACGGCCTGCGGATCGGGGTGTTGCACGGCCGGCTGCCGGCCGACGAGAAGGACACGGTGATGCGCTCCTTCGCCGCCGGTGACCTGGACGTGCTGGTCGCCACGACAGTGGTCGAGGTGGGCGTGGACGTGCCGAACGCGACGGTGATGATCGTGCTGGACGCCGACCGCTTCGGGGTCTCCCAGCTGCACCAGCTGCGCGGCCGGGTCGGCCGGGGGGCCGCCGCCGGGCTCTGCCTGCTGGTCAGCGAGGCGGCCGAGGGTTCCTCGGCGCGGGAACGGCTCGACGCGGTGGCGTCCACCAGCGACGGGTTCACGCTCGCCGAACTCGATCTGGAGCAGCGCCGCGAGGGCGACGTGCTCGGCGCCACCCAGTCCGGGCACCGCTCGCACCTGCGGCTGCTGTCGCTCTTGAAGGACGCCGATCTGATCCGCGACGCCCGCGCCGAGGCGATCACCCTGATCGAGGACGACCCGGAGCTGACCCGCAATCCGGCGCTGGCCGCCTCGATCGCGGCGCTTGTCGACGAGGACCGCGCGGAGTACCTGGAGAAGGGCTGACGCCGCTCCGGCGGCCCTGATCCTTTGATCACCGGAAGTCGGGGTGTCCCGTTGTGGGGGACACTCCGACCTCGGTGGTCCCGGGTCGATCACGCCCACCGGCCCGGCACATGACGAAGGGCGCGCCGACCGGATGGTCGCGCGCCCTCAGCTGTCAGAGCGGGTTGTCTCAGGCGGTGAAGCGCACCCGACGACGACGGGCCACCACGAACAGGGCGACACCGGCCGCGAGCAGCACCGCGGCACCGGCGATGATGCCGCCGGTGGCAGCACCGGTCACCGGGAGGCCCGGCTCCTCGCCGCCGGCGCCACCGCCGCCGCAGTTGCCCTCCGGCGTGTAGATCGCCTCAAGCTCGAGGTCCATGTCCGGCAGGGCGACGATCGCCGTCTTGTCCTTGCCGGCCTTGAAGGTCACCGTCTCCGCCGCGCCAGCGGCGACCGTACGGGTCTCGGTCTTGCCGTTGTACGTGAAGGTCGCCTTGACCGGCAGCCCACCCTTGGGGTTGGTCGCGGTGAGGGTGAAGTTCTTGCAGTCGGCCTTGGTGGTGACGGCCGGCAGCGGGCAGTCCTCGGGGCGCTGCCACGAGTACGTGCCGTTCTCGACGACCTTGCCGTCGACCAGCACCTCGATCTTGCCGGCGTCGGCGGCGGGCACCACGACGCTGGTGTCGGCCTTGCCGGCCGGGACGGAGACCTTCTTGGTGAAGCCGTTCTCGCCCTTGACCTCGAACTCGACGGCGTACTTGCTGATCTTGCCGTCGTTGCTCAGCGAGACGGCGACCGAACCATCGCAGTTGGACGCGAAGGTGGAGGCCGGAGTGGCGCAGCTCTTGCTGCCGCCGTTGTACCAGCCCTGCGGGCCCTCGGACCGGTTACCCGGAGCGCCCCGCGAGCCGAGCTTCTCGTTGCCGTACCGCTTGCCGCCCTCGACCAGCTCGTCGATGACGCCCTCCTTGCCGCCCCAGATCAGGTCGACCTGGGTGTGGCAGTCCGGGATCTCGACGTCCAGCGTGATCTCGGTCTGGGTGCCACCGATCCAGTCACTGTCCGGCGTGCCGTACACGTACTGCGGGGTGGCGAACTGCGGTCGGGGCGCGAAGTACGAGACCAGCGTGAACCACTGCTTGCCCTCGCCGCAGAGCGGCAGGTCACCGTCGAGCTTGACGGTGGCGGTGCCCTTCGGGCCGTCGAAGGTGTGGCTGTACTTGGCCTTGTCGACCTCGACGCACTTCGGGGCCGGCGTGCAGGACTGGTCGGCGGCGATGTTGATGCTGCCGTCGTTCGTCTGCTCGGCGGTCTTGACGTCCTCGACCCACCACTCGGCGTGCACCTCGAGCTTGGCGGTGGTCGTGTCGCCCGGCACGCGCTGAACGGCGGTGACGGTCTTGCTCTTACCGAGCAGGTAGCCCTCCAGCGGCACCTCCTTCGCGTCCGCGAGGACCGCGTTCACCGGGGTGTCCGGGGTGGTGGTCACCTTTTGGAGCGTCGCGTCCTTGTTGGCTTCGCTGTTCTCCACCTGCCACTCGATCACGCGCTCGCCGGTGAGCCGGTCGCACTCGACGGTGGCGGTGATGGTGGTGTGGTGTGCACTGGCTGGGGCGGCCACTGCGACGACCCCGGTGAGGCCGATGAAGGCGGCTCCCAGGATGGCCAGCGGTCGCCGGAGCGACAGCTTGGGACGGATCACGGGTACTCCTGGAGTGCTGAAGCGTCAGGGGTGTGGCACGAGAGTGACAGTGGACGGTCACTGCACGTCCGGTCGGAGGGGGCCCTCCCGCGCCGCGGGCCGGTGGGTTGCCGCCGGCACCCGGCAGACCCTAGCGAGATCGCGGCGCGTGATACAGCGCTCAGGATTTGCTAAGACGGATGTTATGAACTTGAGATCATTGATATACGACAAGTGATCGGGCGGTTCGGTTGGCGGTACCTACCGTGTCGGCCGCGCGGTCCGGCCGGTCGCGTAGCGTCGTGGTCATGAGCAGGAGGAGACGGTGACCCGAATCGTGGCCGGGACGCTCGGCGGCCGGCGGATCGCCGCGCCTCCCGGCGCCGGCACCCGACCCACCTCCGACCGGGTCCGGGAGGCGTTGTTCAGTGCCGTCCAGGCCGAGGTCGACCTCGACGGCGTCCGCTTCGCCGACCTGTACGCCGGCTCCGGCGCGGTCGGGCTGGAGGCGCTCTCCCGGGGCGCCCGGCACGTGTTGCTGGTCGAGTCCGACCCACGGGCGGCCCGGGTGATCCGGGAGAACGTGACAGCCCTGCGTGCCGGCCCGGCGGCCCGCCTGGTCACCGGCAGGGTGGCGACGGTGCTGGCCGCCGGCCCGGACGGCGAGCCGTACGACGTGGTGTTCGCCGACCCGCCGTACGCGGTGCCGGACGCGGAGATCACCGCGCTGTTGGCCGCGCTGGTCGACGAGGGCTGGTTGGCCTCCGACGCGCTGGTGGTGGTCGAGCGCTCCAGCCGGACCAGGGAGTTCGACTGGGTGGAGGGGATCACCGCCGAGCGCAGTCGTCGCTACGGCGAGACCACCCTTTGGTACGGTCGCCGATCATGAGACGTGCGGTGTGCCCCGGTTCGTTCGACCCGGTCACCAACGGACACCTCGACATCATCGGGCGGGCCAGTCGGCTCTTCGACGAGGTGATCGTCGGTGTGCTGGTGAACCAGTCGAAGAGTGGCCTGTTCACCGTCGAGGAGCGGATCGAGATGCTCCGCGAGGTGACCTCGTCGTACGACAACGTGCGGGTCGAGTCGTTCCGTGGGCTGCTTGTGGATTTCTGCCGCGCCCAGCAGGCGAGTGTGCTGATCAAGGGCCTGCGGGCGGTCAGCGACTTCGACTACGAGTTGCAGATGGCCCAGATGAACGTCGGGCTGGCCGGCGTCGAGACGCTCTTCATGCCGACCAACCCGCTCTACTCGTTCCTCTCGTCGAGCCTGGTCAAGGACGTGGCCAAGTGGGGCGGCGACATCTCCGCCCACGTCCCGGACCCGGTTCGCGAGGCACTCCAGTCCCGCCTGCGCCCCCGTCCCTGACCCAGCCGCCTCCCGCCCGCGCGACTCCGGTGCGCCGGGTGGCCGGCCCACCCGGTGTGCGGCGGTTCGACGGGACGGCAGGCGAGGTCGGCGGGGAGTGACGGCGTCGCGACTCGCCGGGTTGGGGTCTGTGGGGCTGGTGTGGGGCGGGCACGACATGATGGTGGCGCGGGGAACGGCCGTAGCCCGCATCATGGAGGTCGGCCGACGAACGACAGGAGTGAGGTAGCCGGTGGACCCGCTCGATCGCATCGACGAACTGATCGCCATCCTGGAGCAGGCCCGCTCCGTGCCGATGTCGCGTAACAACTGCATGGTCGACCGGGGTGAGATGATCGCCGCGCTCGACGAGATGCGCGCCGATCTCCCCGCCGACCTGCGTCGCGCCGCCGCGCTCCTGGAGGAGCGCGACAAGATCATGGAAGCCGGCAAGCGCGAGGCGGACCGGATCATCAGCGAGGGTGAGGCAGAACACGCCCGCCTGGTCTCGGTGAACGAGATCACCGTCTCCGCCGAGCACGAGGGTGCCCGGATCATCGGCGAGGCCCGGGCCGAGGCGCAGCGCCTGCGTGAGGAGGTCGACGACTACGTCGACACCGCGTTGGCCAACTTCGAGCAGTTCCTCACCCGGGCGCTGGCCTCGATAGAACGCGGCCGGGACAAGATGCACGCGCTGCGCGAGATCGGCACCTTCGCTGGGGATGAGGCGGAACGCCCGCTACCCTTCTGAGCGGCACCTCACCAGCCGACATTCTCAGGCGGTCGTCGCCCCCGGTTCGACCGTGGGGCGGTCGTCCAGGTAACCTTTTTTGTCGGCCTCTCACCGGCCGGAGTCTAACTATGCCCAAACACTCGCCATCGACACTCAACCCCAGGTCGCCGCTGGTCCTCGACACGAGGGAACTGCCGCGCCGCCCTGGTGCGTTGCGTGAGGTCCAGCGGGTCGTGCCGGCACCGGCGGACCTCGGTGTGGAGTTGATCGGCGTGCCGGAGGGCGCGGACCTCGACCTCGATCTGAGGTTGCAGTCGGTGTCCGAGGGCGTGCTCGTCTCCGGGACCATCACCGGTCCCGTCCGGGGCGAGTGCGGCCGTTGCCTGCGCGAGATCAACGACTCGATGGGCGTGACGATCCAGGAGCTGTACGCGTACGAGGACAGCACCACGGACGCCACGACCGACGAGGACGAGGTGGGCCGGATGCAGGGCGATCTGATCGACCTGGAGCCGGCGCTGCGGGACGCGTTGGTGCTCACGCTGCCGACCAACCCGCTCTGCCGGGAGGACTGCCCAGGACTGTGCCCCGAATGCGGGGCGCACTGGGACGATCTGCCGGCCGACCACAGTCACCAGCAGATCGACCCGCGTTGGGCGGGCCTGTCGCAACTGACCGTTACAGAGGAGTAAGAACCGTGGCCGTCCCGAAGCGCAAGATGTCGCGCAGCAACACCCGGTCCCGCCGGGCGAACTGGAAGGCGACAGTGGTCGCGACCGTTGCGTGCCCGCAGTGCAAGTCTCCGAAGCTGCCGCACGCCGCCTGCTCCGTCTGCGGCACCTACAACGGCCGCCAGGTTCTCGAGGTCTGACCTGGACGCCAAGTGACGCCTCCGACCCCAGGTCGGGCGGCGCGCGCATCCTGGCATTCGCCCGGTGCGCCGGCTTCCTCCGACGCCGGCCGGCCCACTCCGGCCGGCGTTCCGGTGGAGCCGGGCACCGCGCGGATCGCCGTTGACCTCCTCGGCGGGGACGACGCTCCCGCCGTCGTGGTTGACGGCGCTCTGCGGGCCATGCGTGCCGACCCTGACCTGCATCTGCTGCTCGTCGGCCCGACCGAGGTCGCCGACGGGCTGATCGCTGCCCTGGATCCGGCGCAGCGGGCCCGGATCACGGTGCGACCCGTCCGGGCTGTCGTCGGCATGGCCGACCACCCCAGTGCCGCCCGTGCTGAGAGCACCGTTCGGGCCGCCGCCACCGCTGTCCGGGACGGGACCGCCGACGCGCTGGTCTCCGCCGGCGCCACGGGTGCCACCGTCACCGCGGCCGTGCTCGGCCTGGGCCGCTGGCCGGAGATCCGCCAGCCCGCCCTGGTCGCCACCCTGCCGGCGGTGGCCGGGCCGGTGGTGCTGCTCGACGTCGGCGGCTCCCTGGAACCGCGCCCCGCCACCCTCGCCCGGCACGCCGTGCTCGGCGCCGCGTACGCCGCGGTGGCGCACTCGATCGTCGCGCCCCGGGTCGGATTGCTCTCGGTCGGCACCGAGGCCGGCAAGGGTGACCGCGTCCGCCGGGCCACCGACCCGCTGCTCGCCATCGAAGCCCTGCCCGCCGGGGCGCGCTACGTCGGCCTGGTCGAGGGGTACGACGTGGCCGTCGGCGCGCGCGCCGATGTGGTCGTCACCGACGGCTTCACCGGTAACGTGCTGCTCAAGGCGTCGAGGGGGCGTACGCGATGGCCGGCGGCCCACCCGCCGGGGGCGGTGCGCCCCGTGCGGCGGCCCTGCTGGGCATCGCGGGGACGGTGGTCGTCTGCCACGGCTCCGCCCGCGCCGCCGACGTCGCCTCCGGCATCGCCCTCGCCGCCCACCTGTGGCGGCGGCGGGCCACCGATCTGGTCTCCGCGTTGCTCGACGGCGACGCCGCGACGGACCGCACCGACCGCTCCACCGACACCGAGGTACGCACATGAGCAACGACAAGCGGCGGCGGGCGTCCGTCGGTCACCTGGAAGCCGCGTTCGGCGTGAGCCTGGAGCCGGAGCTGCTGCAGCGCGCGTTGACCCACCGCTCGTACGCGTACGAGAACGGCGGGCTGCCCACCAACGAGCGGCTGGAGTTCCTCGGCGACTCGGTGCTCGGCGTGGTGATCACGACGGCGCTCTTCCACAACCACCCGGACCTGCCCGAGGGGCAGTTGGCGAAGCTGCGCGCCAGCGTGGTCAACATGCGGGCGCTCGCTGACGTGGCGCGCGGGCTGGGTCCGGACGGTCTCGGCGCGTACCTGCTGCTCGGCAAGGGCGAGGAGACCACCGGGGGCCGGGACAAGGCGAGCATCCTCGCCGACACGCTGGAGGCGCTGCTCGGCGCGATCTACCTCCAGTACGGCCTGGACACCACGGGGATCGTGATCCACCGGCTCTTCGACCCGTTGATGGCCGAGTCGGCCGGTCGGGGTGCCGCGCTGGACTGGAAGACCAGCCTCCAGGAGCTGACCGCGGCGCTCGGGCTCGGCGTCCCCGAGTACCGGATCGAGGGCACCGGCCCGGACCATCTCAAGACGTTCACCGCCTGGGTGGTGGTGGCCGGCAACCGGTACGGCGGGGCCGAGGGGCGCAGCAAGAAGGAGGCCGAGCAGCGGGCCGCCGAGGCCGCCTGGCGGACGCTCGCCGAGCAGAACGGCCAGGACGGCGGCGCCGGTCAGCAGCGCGAGGCCGGCCAGAAACGTGGCGACGGCCGCAACGGTAGGGCCGCCGACGGCGGCCAGGGCCAGTCGGTCGACCGCGACGGCGCGACCGACCGGGACGGCGCGACCGACCGGGACCAGCCCTTCGGGCCACTGGAGCGCGCCGAGCGGGCGGCCGAGGCCGAGCAGGCCGACCACCTGGCGCAGGCCCTGCCGGCCGGGGGTGCCGACGGCCACGAGACGGGGCTGCGGCGTGCCTGAGCTGCCCGAGGTGGAGACCGTCCGGCAGGGGCTGGCCCAGTGGGTCGTCGGCCGCCGGATCGTCTCGGTCGAGGTGCGTCACCCGCGGGCGGTCCGCCGGCACGTCCCGGGCGGCGTGCACTTCGCCGACGTGCTCGCCGGCCGGACCGTGCTGGACGCCCGCCGTCGCGGCAAGTACCTGTGGCTGCCACTGGACAGCGGCGACGCGATCATCGGGCACCTCGGTATGTCCGGGCAGCTGCTGATCCAGCCGTCCGGCACGGTGGACGAGACCCATCTGCGGGTCCGGTTCCGGTTCGACGACGAGGGTCCGGAGCTGCGCTTCGTCGACCAGCGCACGTTCGGCGGGCTCTCGGTGAGCGAGGGCGGCGCCGAGCTGCCCGACGAGATCGCGCACATCGCCCGCGACCCGATGGACCCGGAGTTCTCCGACGCGACGTTCGTCACGGCGCTGCGCCGCCGGCACACCGAGGTGAAGCGGGCCCTGCTCGACCAGACCCTGATCTCCGGGGTGGGCAACATCTACGCCGACGAGGCGCTCTGGCGGGCCAGACTGCACGGTGCCCGACCCACCGACGCGCTGACCGGCCCGGCGGCACAGCGCCTGCTGGGTCACGTCCGCGACGTGCTGGCCGAGGCGGTCAGGCAGGGCGGCACCAGCTTCGACGCCCTCTACGTCAACGTCAACGGCGAGAGCGGCTACTTCGACCGGGCGCTCAACGCCTACGGCCGAGAGGGCGAGCCGTGCCGCCGGTGTGGGGCGGCGATCCGTCGCGAGGCGTTCATGAACCGGTCGTCGTACAGCTGCCCGCGCTGCCAACCCCGGCCCCGGGGTTCCCTTCGGGGATGACCCGGAGTCAGCTCCGGGGCGCTGTCGGCGGGTCGCGGCGGGTCACTCCGGGCCGCACCCCGGTGCCCGCCCGAAACGCCGCCGTTGTCCGACGAACGGACCCTCGCCCCCGGGTGCGCTGATTCCAGGGTGGGCCGGGGCCGATCCCCGATGTGACCGTCCCGTCACGCACCTAGCGTCAGCACCGATGACTGGGGGGCTGACGTGACAGGGGGATCCGAGATGGGCAGAAGACCGGTGACGGTTCGGCTGGCGCGGTGGAGCGCCGAGCACCCGTGGCGGGCGATCGCACTGTGGGTCGTGTTCGTGGCGGTGTGCTTCGTCGGCGGCAACGCGGCCGGCCTCAACGAGGCCACCAGCGGCGACCAGGCGATCGGCGAGGCGGGGCAGGCCAGCCTGATCGTCGATTCCGGTGACTTCGACAACCCGGCCGTGGACAACGTCCTGATCACCTCCCGAGGCGGTGCGCTGGACCAGACGGCGGCGAAGGCGGCGGCGGACGACGCGGCGGCCCGGCTGCGCAGCGTCGGTGGGGTGCTCGAGGTGGGCCAGCCGGTCACCGCCCGGGACGGCTCGGCGCTGCTGCTGCCGATCACCATGTCGGGTGATCCGGAGACCGCCTCGGATCGGGTGCAGCCGTTGCGGGACGCCACCGCCAGCGTGCAGGCCGCGCACCCGCAGTTGCGCGTCGAGCAGGTCGGCGGGCCGTCGATCGGTCAGGCCCTCGACGACACCCTGGGCAAGGACTTCAAGCGTGCCGAGCTGCTCAGCCTGCCGGTCACCCTGGCGATCCTGATCATCGCGTTCGGCGCGCTGATCGCGGCGAGCGTGCCGGTGCTGCTGGCGCTCTCCTCGGTCGCCGCGGCCATGGGTCTGTCCACCCTCGCCTCGCACCTGGTGCCGGCCACCGACACCACCGGCCCGGTGATCCTGCTGATCGGCATGGCGGTCGGCGTCGACTACTCGCTGTTCTACATCCGTCGGGAGCGGGAGGAGCGCGCCAAGGGCAGGTCCGGTCTGGACGCGGTGGAGATCGCGGCGGAGACCTCAGGGCATGCCGTGGTGGTCTCCGGCTTCGCGGTGATCATTTCGATGGCCGGGCTGCTGCTCGCCGGGGACGTCGTCTTCTCGTCCCTCGCCGTCGGCTCGATCCTGGTGGTCGCCGTCGCGGTGACCGGTTCGCTGACCGTCCTACCCGCCCTACTGGCCCGGCTCGGCCGCTGGGTCGACCGGCCCCGGGTGCCGCTGCTCTGGCGGCTGACCGCCCCGCGTACCGGTCGGCACGGCCAGCCCCGCGCGCCCCGGCTCTGGCCCGCCGTGCTCCGGCCCGCGCTGCGCGCGCCGGTGGCGACGCTTGTCATCTCGGTCGGGCTGCTGCTCGCGTTGGCCGCGCCGGCACTCGGCATGAAGCTGAAGTTCCCCGGCATGGAGGATCTGCCCCGCACCACTCCGGCGATGCAGGCGTACGACCGGCTCACCGCCGCCTTCCCGAGCGCCGGCACCAACCACGTGGTGGCCGTCCGAGCGTCGGCCGAGCAGGCTGACCGGGTCCGGACCGCCCTCACCGAGCTCTCCACCCGCGCCGCCGGCGACCCGCTGTTCGCTCCGGTCGAGGCGGACGGCCCGAAGATCGAGGTGTCGGCCGACCGGACGGTGTCGGTGCTGGAGGTCGCCACCCCGTACGCCAGTCGGGACGACCGGTCGGTGCGGTCGCTGGAGAAGCTGCGCGCGGACCTGGTCCCGGTCGAACTGCGCGGCATCCCCGGCATCGAGTACGCGGTCGGCGGCAGCGTGGCCGACAGCGAGGACTACGCGCAACACGTCCGGGACAAGCTGCCGCTGGTCATGGGCTTCGTGTTGGTGCTGACCTTCCTGGTGATGGCGGTCACCTTCCGGTCGGTGGTGGTCGCGGCCAGCTCGATCGCGCTGAACCTGCTCTCCGCCGGTGCCGCGTACGGCCTGCTGGTGCTGGTCTTCCAGGGCGAGTGGGCGCAGGGGCTGCTCGGCTTCACGTCGATGGGCGCGATCGTGTCCTGGCTGCCGCTGTTCCTCTTCGTGGTGCTCTTCGGCCTCTCGATGGACTACCACGTCTTCGTGGTCAGCCGGATCCGCGAGGGGGTGCGCTCCGGCATGCCCAACCGCGATGCGGTGTCGTACGGGATCACCTCCTCGGCCGGGGTGGTGACCAGCGCGGCGATCGTGATGGTCGGGGTCTTCTCGATCTTCGCCACGCTGAGCACGATCGACATGAAGCAGCTCGGCATCGGTCTGGCGGCGGCGATCCTGCTGGATGCCACGATCATCCGGGGAGTGGTGCTGCCGGCACTGATGACCATGCTCGGCGACGCCAACTGGTGGGCGCCGCGCTTCCTGCGCCCCCGCCCGGCACCCGCTGCTCCCAGCGATCCGCCCGCGCCCGCCCCGCGGCTGGTGCCGGTGCCCTGACCCGCGAGCGCGCCGGCCGGCCGCGACCGCGGCCCGGCCCGGCCCTGTCCTCCGGGTATCAGGGCAGTGGACAGGGTTCCCGCGACGCGTCCAGGGTGTGGTCCTTGCGGATCGACGCGAAGCCGTAGCCGACGGTGGTGACGCAGAAGTCGGCTGTCGAGCCGGTGTACTCCACGTGGAAGACCGGCTTGCCGGCGTCGGTGAACGGCAGCAGCTTGGCGCACTGGGCCAGCCGGACACACTCCTCGTTGACCGCGAAGTCGAAGTCCGGGGCCAGCGCGGCGACCTGGGGCACGTCGTTGACCAGCCCGGGGGAGAGGCTCAGCGAGCGGGCCAACTCGGCCAGCCGGCGGTTGAACAGCAGTTGGTCGTCGAAGTCGAGCGGGAAACCGGTGCGCGACGCGTACCCGTCGGCGTCGGCGAACGCCACCGCGCCGAAGCCCTTGCCCCGGCAGAGCCGTAACCGGTCGGCCAGCACCGGTTCGAGCGCGTCCCAGGCCCGCACGTCGAGCCACCGGCTGTCGGGGCGACGCCCGGCCGCGCCCCACACGACGTCCGGCAGGCGGGTCGCGTCCGGGTCGGCGGGGTGGACCGACCCGACGTGCACCTGGCAGATCAACCGGCGGTCCCGGGAGCGCAGCTCGGCGGTCTGCGCGGCGGTGGTGGCCACCGGGTCGAGCAGGAAGACGGTCGCGTCCACCGCCGGGTCGAGTGGGCCGGTGAGCTGCCACTGCCACTGCCAGTGGCGAGCCTGGGCGGCCGGCCACGCGGTGGGCGCGCCGGGCGGGGTCAGCTCGGGTCGACACCCGTACGCCGGTGTCACCAGGACGAGTGCGACGCCGGCCGACAGGGCGCGGCGCAGCGGGCGTACGACGGCGCGTCGCCGCGGCCGAATCCGCATCGGCAGCTCCCGGGTCCCGGACGGCCCGTCGCCGCCCTCGCCGGCACGCCGCCCCCCACGCTCCGGCCCGACGTACCTCACCGGGTCAAACGAGCGCGGGGGCGGGAACGACGCGCGGTCAGCGCGGCGCGGCGAAGACCTGCGTCCAGTACGGCCCGTTGCTGTTGGCGATACCGACGCCGATCTCGGTGAACGCGCAGTTCAGGATGTTGGCCCGGTGGCCGGAGCTGTTCATCCACGCGTCCATCACGGCGGCCGGGTTCTGCTGGTTCCAGGCCACGTTCTCGCCGTAGGTGCGCCAGCTGTAGCCGACCCGGTCCAGCCGGGTGCCGGCGTTGCTGCCGTCGCTGCCGGTGTGCGACATGTTCTGGTGGTCGGCCTGGTCCTGGCTGTGCCGCTGGGCGGCCGTCATCAGCTTGTCGTTGACGCTCAGCGCCTTGCAGCCGGCCTTGGCCCGCTCGGCGTTGACCAGGTCCACCACCTCGCGGGCCTGGGAGCTGACGGTGCCGCTGGAGCCGCCGGAACCCGAACCGTTGGTCGTGCTCGGCGCGGTGCTGCGCGCACGGCGCGACGCGGCGGTGGTCCGCGACGCCGCGGGGGTCGGCTTGACGACCTTGCTCGGCGAGGGGCTCGGCTGCGCCGAGGTGGGCGCGGCGGAGGGGGAGGGGGAGGGTGCGGCCAGGGTGTCGATGGCCGGTGGCTCGGTCGGGGCCTGCGACGCGGCGAAGGTGTCGTCGACAGCGACCGGCTGATCGGCCGCGTCGCCACCACCGGGCATCGCGAGCGCGCCGACGCCGAAGCTCACCACGAGGGTGGCCGCCGCGGCGGCGCCGCCGATCATCAGCGGCTTGCGCCAGCGGCGCGGGGAGCGGTGGCGTCCCTCGCCGGGCCGGCCGGTCGTGCTGGTCTCGGTGCGCCAGCCAGTCGGTCCGGTCCGTGGTCGGTGTCGGTCGCGCCGAGCCGGCCGG
>NZ_JAEVHL010000165.1 GCF_016803395.1 Micromonospora tarensis
GGGCCCGCCGCCCGGAGCGGTCGGCCGGGGCCGACGACGGCACGGGCGCGGGTGGCGTCGGGACGACACCACCACCACCACCGGCGCCGACCAGCTCGCGTACCGGAGCCGCTGCCGCAACCCGGGCACGCGCGTTGCCCAGCGCGTACTCCACGGCGTGGCCGATCATCGCGACCAGATACGCCAGGATCGCGAAGGTCACCAGATTGTCGGAGAGTGCGGACATCACTCGGCTCCTTCTCGCACGCCGGCCCGTTCGGTCGCCGCCGCGCCACCGTTCACCACGGCGACGAGTTGGGCGAACTCCTCGGCGAACCCTGGATAGTCGGTACGCGGCAACCCACCGACCTCCATCAAGCTACTACCGCTTGTCGGAGATCCTTCCCCGGGGTCGCCCGGCAGCACCCGGAAGAACACCCGGCGACGTCGCCCGAACAGCGAGCCCATCAGCCCGACCAGCAGGACCGCGCAGCTGATCAGCAGCGGCGTCGCGCCGGGGTCGTGCCGGATGGAGAGGGTGACATACCGCTCGGTGCCCAGGAACTGGACAGTCGTGCCGTCGTCCAGCGTCCAGCTCTCGCCCTTGCGGAGCAGCTTGGTGCCGACCTCCTTGACCTTGCCGGTCCGCACCTGCCGCTGGTCGAGCTGGTAGACCGAGCCGGGGATGCCGGCGTCCAGGCCGAGGTTGCCCCGGTAGGCGACCAGGTTCAGCGTCGGGTTGCGCTCGGTCGGGTACTCGGAGCGGACGAAGGGGGCCTGCTGCGGCGCGGTCGGCAGGTAGATGCCGGTGAACGCCATCTGCTGGTCCGCTGCCCGCTGGCCGGTCTTCGGATCGACGTTGGCGTCCGGGAAGGCGGCCAGACCCTCGCTGGTCAGGCCCATGTCGCCGGTGGTCAGGAAGGGGGTGGTGCTGGTCTGGCTGCGACCGAACCGGTCGGTGTAGCGGATCACCGGGGCGTACCCGTGGCCGAGCAGGTAGACGCTCGCGTCGTTCAGGCGCAGCGGCGCGTTGACCGAGAAGTCCGCCTGACGGGTCCGCTCGTCGGGGCCGTCCACGGTCACCGTGGCGTTGAAGAAGTCCGGCTGACCGCTCTCCAGGAACCGGGCCTGGAAATCGTCCAGCCGCAGGCAGAAGCGGGGCAGCTCGGCGCTGTCCACCCGGGGGCCGAGCTTCGCCTCGGCGTACTGCTGCCGGGTGTTGCAGAACGCGTTGTCCGCGCCGGCGACCAGCAGACGGTTGCCGCTCCAGCCGTACCACGAGCCGAGCGCGACGCCGATCAGTACCGCGATGAGCGAGGTGTGGAACAGCAGGTTGCCGGTCTCCTTGAGGTAGCCCTTCTCGGCGGAGACCTCGTCGCCGCGTACCTCCACCCGCCAGCGGCGCTTGCGCAGCACGTCGGCGATCGCCGCCGCGCCACCGGGCGGGGCGGGCAGCACTGTGTGCTGGGGCAGCCGGGCCATCCGCTTCGGCACGGCCGGCGGCCGGGACCGCAGCGCCCGGATGTGGTCGCGCAGCCGGGGCGTGATGCAGCCGATCAGGGAGGTGAACAGCAGCAGGTAGATCGCCGAGAACCAGACCGAGCCGAAGACCTCGAACGCGCCGATCCGGTCCAGTCGGGGAGCCCAGTCCGGGTGTTCGACGAAGTACTCGTTGACCTTCTCCGGGCTGACCCCGCGCTGCGGCAGCACCGAGCCGGGGATGGCGGCGATGGCGAGCAGGAAGAGCAGGATCAACGCCGTACGCATGCTGGTGAGCTGCCGCCACGAGTTGCGCAGCAGAGCGAGCAGCCGGTTCGGCCGACGCCGTGGCGCGGGCGCCACGGTCTCCGGTCGGTCGTCGACGACAGTCATCAGATGCTCACCTCGCCCACCCCGACGGTGGTCTGCAACCAGATCACGAAGCTCTGCCATCCGCCGGTGACCAGGGCCAGGCCGATCAGGATGAGCAGAGCGCCGCCGACCCGGGTGACCCAGCGGCTGTTGCGCCGGACGGCGCGGAAGACCCCGAGCAGGCGTTCGAAGCCCAACCCGAAGACCACGAACGGTATCCCCAACCCGAGGCAGTACGCCACGGCGAGCACCACGGCGCGGTCGCTCTGCCCGCTGGTGGCCGCCATGCCCATCACCGCGCCGAGGGTGGGGCCGGTGCAGGGCACCCAGCTCAGCGCGAAGACCGCGCCGAAGACCGGGGCGCCGAGCAGCCCGGCCGACGGCAGTCGGGAGATCCGGAACTCCCGTTGCAGGGCGGGGATCATCCCCAGGTAGCTCAGCCCGAGCACGATGATCAGCACGCCGACGCCGATCTGCAACTCGCGCTTGTAGTCGAAGAACACCCGGCCGATGCTGGCGAAGAGGATCGCGGTGGCGACGAAGACGACTGTGAAACCGCCGATGAAGAGCAGCGTCCCGGCGAGCACCCGCCCCTTGACCGCCGCTGTGGCAGCCCGCTCCCGGACCGCGACGCCGCCAGCGCCGCCGGGTGTCGGGTCCGCCGGAGCCCGCCGGCCGTCCAGGTCGGCCCCGGCCAGGCCGGTGACGTACGACAGGTAGCCGGGCACGAGCGGGAGCACACACGGGGAGAGGAAGCTGACCAGGCCGGCGAGCGCCGCCGCGCCCATGGCCAGCAGCAGCGGCCCGCTCACTGCCAGATTCCGGAAGGCCTCACCCATCAGTTCGACGCCGGCTTCTCGGCGGCGATCCGTTCGACGATCGGTTGCAGGCCCGCCTGCTTGACGGCGGCCCGGATCACCGCCGCGACCCGGCCCTGCCGGTCGAGCACCACAGTCGCCGGGACGGTGTTCGGCGGGATGTCCAGGTCGAGCGCCAGCCGGCTGGCCGGGTCAAAGAGGCTCGGGTAGGTGACCCGACCCTCCTCGAACGCTTTGGCCTTGTCCCGCTGGTCCTGCACGTTGATGCCGAGGAAGCTCACCCCGGCCGCCCTGGTGGCCTGGTAGGTGGCTTCCAGGTCGTCCGCCTCGGCGCGGCACGGCGCGCACCACGAGCCCCAGAAGTTGACGACGACCACCTGGCCACGGGCCTGGCTGACGTCGTAGCTGCCGCCGGTGAGCAGCTCCCCGGCGAGCTTCGGAGGGGCCGAGCGCTGGTCCGGTGCACACTCGAAGATCCCGTCGGTGCTGGCCGTGCAGGTCTTCTCCTGCCCCTTCGACGACGTGCAGCCGACCAGCGCCATCGCGGCGACGGCGGCGAGCAGACCGGCGGTCCACCTCCGGGCGTTCATCAGGCCCCCTTGGCCGTCCGGGCGGTCGCGGAGAGAGCGATCAGGTGCGCGGCCGGCTCGCTGTAGCCGATGCCCGCCACCTTCGCGCCATCGAAGTGGAACGAGGTGAGGCTGGCCAGCCCGCACTGCCGCTTGCGCGGGTCGTGCCAGAGCCGCTTGCGCTCCACGTAGCGACGCAGCGTCCAGATCGGGAGCTGGTGTGACACCAGCACCGCCTCACGGCCCTCGGCGGCGACCCGGGCGGCGTGCACGGCGGCGAACATCCGCTCGGCGATCACCCGGTACGCCTCGCCCCAGGACGGGGTCACCGGGTCGCGCAGCACCCACCAGTTACGCGGGTCGCGGAACGACCCGTCGCCCGGGGAGACCTTCTTGCCCTCGAACCAGTTGGCGCTCTCGATCAGCCGCTCGTCCACCCCGACCGGCAGCCCGAACTGGGCGGCGATCGGCTCGGCGGTCTGCTGGGCGCGCTCCAGCGGACTGGCCACCACGTGCACGACCTCCCGCTCGGCCAGGCCCTGCGCGGCGGCTTGGCCATCTGCACGCCCAGCTCCGAGAGGCGGAAACCGGGCAGCCGCCCGTACAGGATCTGGTCGGGGTTGTGCACCTCGCCGTGCCGGAGCACGTGGACCACAGTCTTGCTCACCGTTTACGACCCCCCGTGACCAACCGCCGCCGCCGCGTTCGCCGCCGTGGGCAGCGCTGCGGCGATGTGCTCCAGAGCGGCGTCGTCGAGCGCCGCCGAGACGAACCACGACTCGAACGCGCTCGGCGGCAGGTAGACGCCGGCGGCGAGCATGGCGTGGAAGAACGCCTTGAACGCCGGCACCTGCTGGGTGCGGGCGCTGTCGAAGTCGACCACGTCGGCGTCGGTGAAGAAGATCGAGAACATGCTGCCCGCGTACGACAGCCGGTGCGGGACCCCGGCGGCGGCCAGCGCGTCGGAGGCCAGCTTGCCCACGACGGCGGCCGTCTGGTCGAGGCGCTGGTACAGCGCGTCGTCGGCGAGCCGCAGGGTGGCCAGGCCGGCGGCGCAGGCGAGCGGGTTACCGGAGAGCGTGCCCGCCTGGTAGACCGGGCCGGCCGGGGCGAGTCGCGCCATGATCTCCGCACGCCCGCCGAACGCGGCTGCGGGCAGGCCGCCACCCATGACCTTGCCGTACGTCCACAGGTCGGCGTCGGAGGCGTCGAGGCCGTGCCAGCCGGCGCGGGAGACCCGGAACCCGGTCATCACCTCGTCGACCACGAGCAGCGCGCCGTGCGCGTGCGCGATCCGGGCGAGTTGCTGGTTGAAGCCGTCGCGGGGGGCCACCACGCCCATGTTGCCGGCGGCCGCCTCGGTGATCACCGCGGCGATGTGCCGGCCCTCGGCGGCGAAGGCCTCCTCGACGGCCCTGATGTCGTTGTACGGGAGAACGATCGTCTCGCTGGCCGCCGCGCCGGTCACCCCGGGCGAGTCGGGCAGCCCCAGGGTGGCCACGCCGGACCCGGCGGCGGCGAGCAGCGCGTCGACGTGACCGTGGTAGCAGCCGGCGAACTTGACGATCTTGGAGCGGCCGGTGAAGCCCCGGGCCAGCCGGATCGCCGACATGGTCGCCTCGGTGCCGGAGTTGACCAGGCGGACCTGCTCCACCGGAGTACGCGCGACGATCTCGGCCGCCAGCTCCACCTCACCGGGGGTGGGGGTGCCGAAGCTGGTGCCCCGGGCGGCGGCGGCCTGGACGGCGTCCACCACCTCCGGGTGGGCGTGCCCGAGGATCAGCGGACCCCAGGAACAGACCAGGTCGACGTAGCGGCGGCCGTCGGCGTCGTACAGCCACGGGCCCTCACCACGGACCATGAAACGCGGGGTGCCACCGACCGCCTGGAACGCGCGCACCGGAGAGTTCACCCCGCCCGGCACGATGGCGCGAGCGCGGTCGAACAGGGCCTCGGAGGCCGGTGCGTCGGCCGGGTAGCGGCCGGATCCGGCGGAGAAGTTGTCGGTCACAATGCCGCCATTGTGTCAGCGCCGGACCGTCAACCAGCAGCCACCCCGCAGTCGGGTTACCGGGCTCACCCACGGCCGACACTCACCGGCGGCACCGACCCGGCGGGCTCGTGGCCTGGACGGCTACGGCTCGCGGCCTCGACAGGCCAGGTCGGTCGGATCGCGCTAGGCTGATCGAGTGGATCGTGCCGAACTGTCCATCACGCTACACCGGACGGGCGACGAAGCAGTGCTCCGCCTAGCCGGTGAGATCGACATGCTCACGGCGGCGCAGCTCTCCACCGTCGTCAACGAGGTGCTGGCCGATCCGCCGCCGCGGATCGTGCTCGACCTCGGCGGCGTCACCTTCTGCGACTCGCAGGGCCTGGGCACTCTGGTCGTGCTCAGCCGCAAGGCCAGCCACGCGCAGAGCCTGCTGATGCTGACCCACGTTGGCGACTTCCTGATCCGGGTGCTGGACATCACGGGCCTGCGCAGCGCCCTGATGATCCGCAACGACCAACCCACCGGCTGAACCGCCCCACCCTCGTCAGTCGGTGCTGCCCCAGCGGGCCTGTTCGAGCAGCCGTACCGCCCGGTCACGGGTCTCCGCGTCATCGGACCGCAGCAGGGTGGTCGCCTCGTCGACCGCGTCGGTGAGCCTGCGCCACTGCGTGTCACGCTCGCGGACCAGGTCCGACTGGGCGGCCAACTGCCGGGTTTTCACCCACAGCTCGACGAAGACCGACACCTTGGCCCGCAGCACCCACGGGTCGAACGGCTTGGTCAGGTAATCCACCGCGCCCACCTGGTATCCGCGCAGCGCGAGCTGGGCGTCCCGGTCCGCGGCGGTGAGGAAGATGATCGGCACGTGCCGGGTCCGCTCCCGGCGCTTGATGTGGCTGGCCGTCTCGAAGCCGTCCATGTCCGGCATCTGCGCGTCCAGCAGGATCACCGCGAAGTCGTCCACCAGCAGCTGCTTGAGCGCCGCCTCGCCGCTCTCCACCGCCACGGACTGGACCGGCAGGCCCTGGAGGATCGCCTCCAGGGCCGTCAGGTTCTGCCGCCGGTCGTCCACGAGCAGCGCCTTGGCCATCTGGGTCACGAATTCTCCTCGGTCCGGCTGCCGTTGATCCAGGACGACATCAACTCGATCAGGTCGTCCAGGTCGACCGGCTTGGTGATGTAGTCGCTGCCCCCGGCCGCGAGCGCCGACTCACGGTCCCCCGGCATCGCCTTCGCGGTCAGGAAGACCACCGGCAGGTCGGCGAAGCGGTGGTTGCGGCGGATCTGGCGGGTGGTCTCGTAACCGTCCTGGTCCGGCATCATGGCGTCCATCAGCACGATGTCCACCTCCGGATGTTCGGCCAGCAGGCGGACACCGTCCGCCCCGTTGTCCGAGTACAGCACGGTCATCCCGTGCAGTTCCAATGCGCTGGTCAAGGCGAAGACGTTGCGGACGTCGTCGTCCACGATCAGCACGGTGGCGCCGTCCAGTTGACGGGTCACCGGTGCCTCCGGTCGCTCCGGCAGCAGTTCCAGCGGCGGCATCAGCAGCGACGACGGCAGACCGGCGCGCTGCGGAGACGGGGGCTGGGGCGCGACCACGGCGTCCGGGGCCAGCACCTGCGGCACGAAGAGGGTGAAGGTCGAACCCTGACCGGGCGCGGACGACACGGTGATGGTGCCGCCGATCAGCCGGGCCAGATCGCGGCTGATCGACAGGCCGAGGCCGGTGCCGCCGTAGCGGCGACTGGTCGTGCCGTCCGCCTGCTGGAACGCCTCGAAGATGATCGACAGCTTGTCGTCGGAGATGCCGATCCCGGTGTCGATCACGGTGAACGCGATCACCTGCTGGGCGTTGGTGAGGGCCGGGACGTCGAAGACCTCGTCCTCCGCCGCCGGGGCGATCCGCAGCGTCACCGCGCCGTTGTCGGTGAACTTCACCGCGTTGGAGAGCAGGTTGCGCAGGATCTGCTGCAAGCGCTGCGCGTCGGTCACCAACGCCGGCGGCAGGTCCTTGCTCACCCGTACCTGGAAGTTTAGGTTCTTCTCCTCGGCCTGCGGCGCGAACGCCTGCTCGACGAAGCCGCGCAGCTCGGTGAAGCGGATCTCGGTCGGCTCGACGTCCATCCGGCCAGCCTCGATCTTGGACAGGTCGAGGATGTCGTCGATCAGGCGCAGCAGGTCGGAGCCGGAGCCGTGGATGGTCCGGGCGAACTCGATCTGCTTCGGGCTGAGGTTCTGCTCCGAGTTCTCCGCCAGCAGGCGGGCCAGCAGCAGCAACGAGTTCAGCGGCGTGCGCAGCTCATGGCTCATGTTGGCCAGGAACTCCGACTTGTAGGCCGACGCCCGGGTCAGCTGCTGAGCCTTCTCCTCCAGGCCCAGCCGGGCCAGCTCGATCTCCCGGTTCTTCGTCTCGATGTTGCCCTTCTGCTCGGAGAGCAGGGTCGCCTTCTCCTCCAGCTCGGCGTTGGTGCGCTGCAACTCCGCCGACTGCTCCTGCATCTCGTGCGCCAGCCGCTGCGACTGGGCCAGCAACTCCTCGGTACGCCGGTTGGCCTGGATGGTGTTGACCGCGATGCCGATGGTGAGCACCAGCCGCTCCAGGAACGCGAGGTGCAGGTCGGAGAAGGCCGACACACTGGCGAACTCGATCACCCCGAGCAGTTCCCCCTCGAACAGCACGGGGAGCACCACGAGGTCGGACGGGGGTGTCTCGGCCAGGCCGGACCGCAGGGTGAGCCGGCTGTTCGGGGAGGCGCTGACCCGGATGGTGCGGCGGGAGAGCGCGGTCTGCCCGACCAGCCCCTCACCCGGCCCGAAGGTGACGTCGTGCCCCCGCGCCACGTACCCGTACGACGAGGTCAACCGCAGCCGCATGCTGCCGTCGGTGTCGTCGGCCAGGAAGAAGGCACCGAGCTGGGCGTCGACCAGCGGAGTCACCTCCGTCATGATCATGCGGCAGACCTCGCCGAGATCGCGCTGGCCCTGCAACAGGCCACCGATCCGGGCCAGGTTGGAGTCCAGCCAGCCCTGCTCGGCGTTCTTCTTGGTCGTCTCCCGGAGGGTGACGATCATCTGGTTGATGTTGTCCTTCAGCTCGGCGACCTCGCCCTGCGCCTTGACCGCGATCCGCTGGGTCAGGTCGCCCCGGGTCACCGAGGTGGACACCTGGGCGATGGCCCGCAACTGGGTGGTCAACGTGGAGGCGAGCTGGTTGACGTTCTCGGTGAGGTCCCGCCAGGTGCCCGAGACGCCCTTCACCTGGGCCTGGCCGCCGAGCTTGCCCTCGATGCCGACCTCACGGGCCACCCGGGTCACCTCGTCGGCGAACGACGACAGCTGGTCGACCATCGTGTTGACTGTCGACTTCAGCTCCAGGATCTCGCCCTGGGCGTCCACGGTGATCTTCTGCGACAGGTCGCCCTTCGCCACGGCGGTGGTCACCGAGGCGATGTTGCGCACCTGGCCGGTCAGGTTCGAGGCCATCGAGTTCACGTTGTCGGTCAGGTCCCGCCAGGTGCCGCTGACGCCCTTGACCTGGGCCTGGCCGCCGAGCTTGCCCTCGGTGCCCACCTCACGCGCGACCCGGGTCACCTCGTCGGCGAACGACGACAGCTGGTCGACCATCGTGTTGACAGTCGACTTCAGCTCCAGGATCTCGCCCCGCGCGTCCACGGTGATCTTTTGGCTCAGGTCACCCTTCGCCACCGCGGTGGAGACCTGGGCGATGTTGCGGACCTGTGCGGTCAGGTTGGACGCCATCGAGTTGACGTTGTCGGTGAGGTCACGCCAGGTGCCGGCGACCCCGCGCACCTGCGCCTGCCCGCCGAGCTTGCCCTCGGTGCCCACCTCACGGGCCACCCGGGTCACCTCGTCGGCGAACGACGACAACTGGTCCACCATCGTGTTGACAGTCGACTTCAGCTCCAGGATCTCGCCCCGCGCGTCCACAGTGATCTTCTGCGACAGGTCGCCCTTCGCCACGCCGTGGTCACCGAGGCGATGTTGCGCACCTGACTGGTCAGGTTCGACGCCATCGAGTTCACGTTGTCGGTCAGGTCCCGCCAGGTGCCGGAGACGCCCTTGACCTGCGCCTGACCGCCCAGGTTGCCCTCGGTGCCCACCTCACGGGCCACCCGGGTCACCTCGTCGGCGAACGACGACAACTGGTCCACCATCGTGTTGACGGTGTTCTTCAGCTCCAGGATCTCGCCCTGGGCGTCCACCGTGATCTTCTGCGACAGGTCACCCTTCGCCACCGCGGTGGAGACCTGGGAGATGTTCCGGACCTGACTGGTCAGGTTGCCGGCCAGCTGGTTGACGTTCTCGGTGAGGTCCCGCCAGGTGCCGGAGACCCCGCGCACCTGCGCCTGCCCGCCCAACTTGCCCTCGATGCCCACCTCACGGGCCACCCGGGTCACCTCGTCGGCGAACGACGACAACTGGTCCACCATCGTGTTGACGGTGTCCTTCAGCTCAAGGATCTCGCCCTGTGCCGCCACGGTGATCTTCTGCGACAGGTCACCACGGGCCACCGCCGTCGAGACCTGCGCGATGTTGCGCACCTGGGCGGTCAGGTTCGACGCCATCGAGTTGACGCTGTCGGTCAGGTCCTTCCAGGTGCCCGCCACGTTCGGCACCTCGGCCTGGCCGCCCAACTTGCCCTCGGTGCCCACCTCACGGGCCACCCGGGTGACCTGCTCGGCGAAGAGCCGCAGGGTGTCGGTCAGGTAGTTCATCGTGGCGGCCAGCTCGGCGACCTCACCACGCGCGCCGACCGTGATCTTCTGCGACAGGTCGCCCTTGGCCACCGCCGTCGCCACCTGCGAGATCGACCGGACCTGACCGGTCAGGTTCGACGCCATGGTGTTGACCGAGTCGGTGAGGTCCTTCCAGGTGCCGGCGACGCCCCGAACGTCGGCCTGACCACCCAGCTTGCCCTCGGTGCCCACCTCACGGGCGACCCGGGTCACCTCGTTCGAGAACGACGAGAGCTGGTCCACCATCGTGTTCACGGTCCGCCCGATGCGCAGGTACTCACCCCGCAGCGGCCGGCCGTCGATCTCCAGCGCCATGTGCTGGGACAGATCGCCGTCGGCGACCGCCACGATGACCCGGGCGATCTCGGTGGTCGGTCGACCCAGGTCGTCGATCAGCGAGTTGATCGCCCGCTGCCCCTCCGCCCAGGAACCGTCCAGCCCCTCGTCGTCGAGCCGCTCGGTGAGCCGGCCGTCGCGACCGACGATCCGGCTGATCCGCCGCAGGTCCAGGTACTGCCGCTCCTGGAGTGAGACCACCTCGTTGAAGGCGTCCGCCACCTCACCGGCCGTGCCGGCGCGGCGCGGAAGCCGGACCTTCAGGTCGCCGCGACGGACCCGTCGCAATGCCTCGGTCAGCTCACCGAGGATCGCCTCGTGGTCGGGCGCGGACGGATCCGCTACCGACTGCTTCGCCGTGGTCATCATTCCTCGCTCAACTCGGGGGCGCCGGTCAGTGCGAGCACACCGGCACCCCATATTGTGCCCGCGCGCGCCGTGGTGCCAGCGTGCGCGACCCGCCAGGCGACTCTGACCGCCACTCGAAACGCCTCGATGAGGGCCAGACCTCGCAGCGAGGCGCCAGCCGCCCGCCGGAGCCCGGCCCCGGCGCCCGCCCGCCCTTCGCGCGGAAGCGGCGTGATCGACTCGGTTTCGTTGACCTCGCGCTTTCCGCGCCGCTCCGATACCGCGTTGTCAGGGAAGTCGAGTGGATCACGGCAGAGCATGGTCCGTGCCGTCCCCGAAAGGGGACGCGACGGGACGCGATCGATGATCGGCTTGGCACCTGACCGGGGGACGGTAGAGGATACGGAGGTGTCAGCCGAGGCGGGGCCTGCGACGGCCGGGGCCCGGGACGGGGCGGTCCGGCGTGTCCGCCTGCCCGCGGACCGCCGCACGCCGGCCGCCGCCCGCGCCGTGGTCCGTTCGGTGTTGACCGAGTCACACCTGGACGAGCTGGTCAACGAGGCCCTGCTGCTGACCACCGAGCTGACCACCAACGCCGTCGAGCACGCCCGCACCGAGTTGGACATCGAGGTCGTCGCGGACGAGATCGGGCTGACCGTCACCGTCTCCGACTTCGCGCCCGGCTCCGGCGACGAGCTGACCGTCGGCACCCGTAACGACTCCACCGAGATCACCGAGGTCTCCGAGCGGGGCCGAGGTCTGCTCCTCGTCGACCACTTCGCCAGTCGCTGGGGCACCACGTACCTGCCCACCGGGAAGGGTGTCTGGTTCCGGCTGGACCGCCCCGGGGTCGACCGGACGGCCGAGGACGCCGTCGGCGGGTCGACCCCGGCCAACGCCGGCCCGCATACCGGCACCGACCGGTCCGCGCCGAGCGCCAGCGCGATGAGCGAACTCATGCAGACCGCCCCCGACCTGTACGGCGACGACCCGTTGCCGGACTTCGCCACCAGCCTGCTCAGCCGGCTCGCCGAGATGGTGGGCGCGGCCGGCGGCGCGATCCGGCTGGACCGGGGCGACGGGCAGGGCCGCCAGGTGCTGGCCCGCTTCGGCCGACCGCCCCGCGCCGACAGTGAGCTGCTCCGGGTGCCGCTGACGGTGCACCGCCCGTACGCCGGGGAGCTTGAGCTGGACGCCGCGCCGTCGGCGTACGCACGCCCGTTGGCGGTGCTCACCGCGGAGCGGCTGTCGCTGCACCTGGAGAACGACCGGCTGCGTAGGGCGGACGTCCGCCGGCAGGTGTGGCTGACGTTCCTGGCCGAGGCGAGCGAGCTGCTGGCCCAGTCGCTGGACGTCGACCTGACCATGGCGCTGGTGCCGCAGCTGGTGGTGCCTCGGCTCGGTCAGTGGTGCGCGGTGCACACCACTGACGAGTGGGGCCGGCTCCGGCTGGCGGCGGCCAGCCACGCCGACGAGTCGATGCTTCCGCAGCTGCACAAGGTGCTGGCGGAGACCGGGCCGGACTCCGTTCAGGCACGCCTGCGCGAGGCGTCCCGCAGCGCGGCGCAGATCCCGCTGGGCGGGCCGATGGAGGGTTTCGCGGTCCCGCTGATCGCGCGCGGGCAACCGCTCGGCACCCTGGCGGTGGGCCGGCACCAGCGGCACCGGCACGACCCGGACGAGGTGGCCGTGTTGGAGGACGTGGCCCGGCGGGCCGCGCTGGCCATCGAGAACGCCCGGATCCACGCCGAGCGCCGCCGGGTGGCGCAGACGCTCCAGCAGTCGCTGCTACCGCCCGTGCTGCCGCTGGTGGACGGGATCGGCTTCGCCGCCGAGTACGTCCCGACCGGCGACGACGCGGAGGTGGGCGGCGACTTCTACGACGTGGTGCCGCTGCCCGACGGGCGTTGGCTGGTGGTGATCGGTGACGTCTCGGGCAAGGGTGTCCAGGCCGCGGCGGTGACCGGGTTGGTCCGGGACGTGATCCGGGTGCTGGTCGGCGACGGCAAACCGCTGCCGGAGGCGTTGGCCCGACTCAACGAGACGTTGGTCGAGCGGGGCAGCGGCCGATACTGCACGTTGGCGCTGGCGGCGGTCGGGCCGGGTACGGGCGACCGGTTGGACGTCTCGCTGCACCTGGCCGGGCACGACCGGCCGGTGCTGTTGGCGGGGTCGGGCGGCGCCAGGTTCGTCGGCACCGGCGGCACCGCGCTGGGCCTGCTCGACACGATCACCTCGCCGGCCGCGCAGATCACGCTCGGGCCGGGCGACTCGCTGATCTTCTACACCGACGGCGTCACCGAGCGGCGGCGCGGCCGGGAGTTGTTCGGCACCGACCGGCTGCGCGACGCCGCCGCACCCCTGGCCGGATACTCCGCCGACGTGGTGGCCGCCCGGCTGCGCGCCGCGGCGATCAACTTCTCGGTCGAGCCGCCCCGGGACGACATCGCCGTGCTGGTGCTCCGCAACGACGCGACCTGACCCCGAGCGGCCCCCGGATTCCGGTCGGCTCGGTAGATTGACGCCCATGTCGAGCGTCGCGCACGCCACGTCGTACTCCCGGCCGTTGGTCCGGGTGCTGGTCGTCGCGCAGCTCGCCACCGTCGGCGCGTTCCTCGCCGTGCTGTCGCTCTACCTCGGTCGGATGGCGACCGCCGGCGTCGGCCCGGCCGAGATGGTGACCGGCGCGTACGACCCGAAGGACATGGTCCTGTTCGGGCTGCACGGCCTGTTCTACTGGCTGCACGCCGTGATCTCGGTGCTCTATCTGGTGGGTGCGGTGCTCGGGCTGCCGTTGGCGGTCGTCGCGGTGGCGCTGGTCGCCCGGGAGCGCGACGCACTGCCCCGGGCGACCCGGGCGCTGCTGGTGACCGGGGCGGTGGGCGGCCTGCTGGTGCTGGCGCTCCGCTTCGCCCCGCCGCTGCTCACCATGCACCGGTGGTGGATGGACTGACCAGCCCGAGCGGTCTCACAGACCGCCGGGGAGCCGCCCGGGGGCCAGTCGGTGCTCCGGATCGAGGTGCCGCTTGGCCGCCCGCAGCTGGGCCAGGCCGGCCAGCTCACCCCAGAGGTCGACGGTTTGGCGGACCGCGGTGGGAGCGGAGACGACCACGCAGCGACCCTGCCGGGCCAGCAGCACCCCTCGGACGGCGGCCAGGATGGACGCCACCCGCTCGGGGGCCAGCGCTCCGGGCAGCGCCGCGTGCACCACGCCCAGCCCGGCGGACCCGCGCACCGGCACCGGGGTGCCGGCCGCGTCGCGGAGCGCGTAGACGGCGGCGTGCAGGTCACCGATCGGCACCTCCAGGCGCAGCGCCGTGTCGCCGGGCGCGAACGGGTAGCGACGCCACCACGTCGGCGCGGAGTGCGTCACCGTCGCCTCCCCGTGGAGCAGGCCGACCAGCCGCTCGGCGCGTTCGGTGACGTCGGCGGGGCCGCCCTCCAACAGCACCACCAGGCTGCCCGCCCGGGACGGCGCGCCGGCCCGCCCGGACATCGACGGGTGGCGCTCCCGCGCGGTGGCGGCCGGGTGACCTGGCGGATACGGCGTGCGCGGTCGGGGGGTGCCGCCGGGCAGGTCCAGCTCGATGGCCGCCGGATCCAGTCGGGCGGCGAGGATCGTCCGGACCAGGTCGTGCACCTCCAGCGGGGTCCACACCGGGCGGGACACCCAGAGTCGGCTCGCCGGTAGCGCCTGCACCCGCATGCTCGCCGAGACCAGCACACCGAGCGCACCCTGGGACCCGCAGAGCAGCCGGGCCAGGTCGAGCCCGGGCGCGCCTCCGCCGGCGCTGACCAGCTCACCGTCGGCGGCGAGGTAGCGGACGTCGAGCAGCTGGTCGCAGGGGCGGCCGTGGCGGTGCCGCAGTGGGCCGGTCTCACCGGCGGCGAGCACGCCCCCGAGGGTCGCGCCCGGGGACGGCGCGTCCATCGCCAACCGCTGCCCGGTGCGCTCCAGCGTGGCCTGCACCGCCCGCAACGGGGTGCCGGCACCCACGTCGGCAACCAGCGCGTCGACGGGCTCGTGACCGATGCCGGCCAACCGGCCGGTTGTCGAGCACGATGTCGACCTGCACGGGCGCGGCACCCCAGTCGATCTTCGT
>NZ_JAEVHL010000166.1 GCF_016803395.1 Micromonospora tarensis
GTCCCCCGCCCCCACCCTGCACGGTCGATCATGAGGTTGACGGTGGTTATGAAGATCCATCCACCCGTCAACCTCATGATCGACGCGAGTGGCTGGGGTCAGATCAGGGCGCGGTTTCGGCCTGCGGGGAAGCGGTCCAGGACGCCGGTGTTGGCCAGGGCCCTCGTCAGCAACCAGCCGCCGAGGCCGGCGATCACGGTGGCGCTGACGATGGTGAGCAGCGCGTACGGGATCCGGTAGTCGGTCAGCGCGTAGTCGACGTTCCAGACGAAGAAGTCGAACAGCGCGGCGCTGAGACCCGTCAACGCGCCGGCCAGCACCGCGGTCGGCAGCCGGAACGACCGGTACCGGAAGGCGGCGAACGCCAGCTCGGCGCCGATGCCCTGCACGATGCCCTGCGGAATCACCGTGCCGGCCCACTGGCTGCCCAGCAGCGCGGAGAGGACCGCGGCCACCGTCTCGCAGTAGAGCGCGGCGCCGGGCTTGCGGATGACCAGCCCACCGATCACCGCCGGCATCAACCACACGCCGTAGAGCACCGTCTGCGCCGGCGGGAAGAACGCGAACGCGCCCTCGGTGGCGCTCCAGACCAGCCCCCAGGCCCAGAAGATGACGCCGAAGGCGACAGCGATCACCGAGGCGACCACGATGTCGATGGTTCGCCAACGGTTGGTGGTGTTGTCCATGCTGTGCTCCCAGTTCTAGGAAGAGAACCAGGAGAAGACGCACGCCGCGCCCGGTGGCACCGGACTGCGGCGCGGCTGGAGGTCGACCGAACTCCCTGCGCTGGCATTACCCAGATCAGGTTCGAGGGTCTGCGGGCGTGCCCGCACTCTCAGCGCTGTGCGCTCCCCTGTCGGATATGAAGTTGTCTCGCTGACGCTAACACCGAACCGGGCCGGTGGCCCAGCAGGGCACCCGCCTGACCTGCGGCGGCGACCGGCCCGCCGCCGACTGGGTACGCTCTCGATCATGCGGGTTGACGCGCGAGGCTTCACGTTCGAGGTGACCGTCAGCGGTCCGCCGGACGGCGTACCCGTCCTGCTGCTGCACGGCTTCCCCCAGCACAGCGGTGAGTGGGACGACGTGGTGCCGGCGCTGCACGCGGGCGGGCTGCGCACGTACGCGCTGGACCAGCGGGGCTACTCGCCCGGGGCCCGGCCCACGGCGGTGGCCGACTACCGGATTCCCGAGCTGGTCGCCGACGCGGTCGCGGTGCTCGACGCGCTCGGGCTGGACACCGTCCACCTGGTCGGCCACGACTGGGGCGCGATCGTGGCCTGGGCGGTCGCCGCCCGGCACCCCGAGCGGGTGCACACGCTGACCGCGGTCTCCGTGCCACACCCGGCGGCCATGGCGCACGCCCTGTCCACCGACAGCCAACAGAAGGCCCGCTCGTCGTACATCACCCTGTTCCGTAAGCCGGACAAGGCGGAGAAGGTGCTGCTCGCCTGGCACGCCATCGCGCTGCGCAAACTGCTCGGCGGAGTCGGCGACGCGGCCCGGGTGAACCGGTACGCCGACCCGATGTGCGAGCCGGGGGCGCTCACCGCCGCGCTGAACTGGTACCGGGCGATGTCCCGCGCCGACCTGGCCGGCGTCGGTCCGGTCGGGGTGCCCACCACGTACGTCTGGAGTGACCGGGACGTCGCCATCGGCCGGACCGCGGCCGAGGCGTGCGCCGCGAACGTCACCGGGGACTACCGCTTCGTGTCGCTGCCCGGGGTGAGCCACTGGATTCCGGACGCGGCGCCCGGCCCGCTCGCCGAGGCGATCCTGGCTCGAACCGCCGGGACGGCCTGAGTGCCGGTGGCCGGCAGTCCGGGCGCCCGGCGCTCCATCGCCGCGCAGCCACACCTGCTGGGTGTACGCCCCGACGCGTTGGGTGTGGACCTGGCGGCCACCGGGGCGGTACGCACCGGCCCGGTCGGCGTCGGGACCGGCAGGTTGATGCGCCAGCGGGCGGCCATCGACTTCGCGGTCAGCTGGTTGGCCCGCAATCGGAGAACGGAGGACGCATGACGGTGAGTGCAGAGGACTACCTGGCTGTGGTGACCGAGACGATCGGTCGGGTGGCCGCCAGTCAGCGGGAGGCGGTGGGGCGGGCCGCCGACCTGATCGCCGAGGCGGTCCGCGCCGACGGCGTGGTGCACGCGTTCGGCACTGGGCACTCGGAAGCCCTCGCGATGGAGATCGCCGGCCGGGCCGGTGGCCTGGTGCCGACCAACCGGATCGCGCTACGGGACCTGGTGCTGCTCGGCGGCGAACCGGCCGACCGGCTCGGTCCGCTGCTGGAACGGGACCCGTCGGTCGCGCACCGCCTCTACGAGCTGGCTCCGGTGCGGCCCACCGACGTCTTCGTGCTCGCCTCGAACTCCGGGGTCAACGGCGCGATGGTGGAGTTCGCCACCCTGGTCAAGGAGCACGGTCACGGGCTGGTGGCGATCACCTCGGCGCAGCACTCCGGCCGGATGACCTCCCGGCACCCGTCCGGGCGCAAGCTGAGCGACCTCGCCGACGTGGTGCTCGACAACGGCGCGCCGTACGGGGACGCGACGCTGCCGCTGCCCGGCGGCGGCGCGGTCGGGGCGGTCTCCTCGATCACCGCGGCGCTGCTGGCCCAGCAGGTGACAGTGGAGGTGGTGGCGCGGTTGCTGGCGGCGGGGGAGCGGCCACCGGTCTACCTGTCGGCGAACATCCCGGACGGCGACGCGCACAACAACGAGCTGGAAGCTCGGTACGCGGGCCGGATCCGGCGCGGGTCCTGACGCCGCTGGCGCGGTGCTCCCGCTCGCCGGGCAGCGGCTCGGTCAGCGCTCTGCTGGTGCCGGGGGCCAGCACGGGCCGCGGTGGCCAACTCGCGTCGCCACGATGAACGGCAGATGTCGTGAACCTGTTTCGCGCTCGGCCGGGTGGGGCATTGGCGTTGCTGCCGGCGGCCGGGACCGCCGGCAGTAGCGTCTCACCGGAGGTAGCGCGTGTCCAAGGAGACCGAGAAGCAGCGTTGGCAGCGCAACTTCGCCGACCTGTTGCAGGAGTTGCGGGTCGCCCAGACCGGCGTGCAGATCCTCTTCGCCTTCCTGCTCACCCTGCCCTTCAGCAACGGGTTCACCCGGACCAGCGAGTTCCAGCGGGACGTCTACATCGTCGCGCTGCTCGCGGCGGCCGCCGCCACCGCACTGATCATCTCGCCGGTGGCGTTCCACCGGGCGTTGTTCCGGCAGGGGCGCAAGCCGGAGCTGGTCCGCTTCGCGCACCGGATGGCCAGCGGCGGTCTCGCCTTCATGCTGATCGCGATGGTCAGCGCGGTGCTGCTGATCACCGACTTCGTGCTGGACCGGCCGATCGCCTTCGTGCTCAGCGCACTGGCCGGCATCTGGTTCCTCGCCTTCTGGGTGATCCTTCCGTTCGCCCGGCGCAACTGGGGCGAGGACGACATCGACGATGACGACGACGACCCGGACACGACCAGCGGACGCTGACCGGGCCCGTCCGCACGGAGCGCTACCCCCGGGTAACACTCGGGGGTAGCGTGGTGGTAGTCGCGCACGTCGACGCAGCCGCATCGAGGTTCGAGGGGGCAGCCGTGACCACGACGCAGGACGGCCGACCAGCACCCGACGGCCCTGAGCCCGAGGCCACCGCACCGGGCGCCGGTGTCGCCGCGCCGCTGCCGGCGGAGGCCGGGCAGGTGTCCGAAAGGGAGGCCCGGCAGGTCGCCGAGGCCGCTCGCGAATCCACCTGGGACCGCCCCAGCTTCGGCAGGGAGCTGTTCCTCGGCCGGTTCCGACTCGACCTGATCGACCCGTGGCCCCGGTCCGACCCGGACGACGTGGCCCGCGCCGAGGAGTTCCTTGGTCGGTTCCGCGCCTTCCTGACCTCCGAGGTGGACGGCGCGGCCATCGAACGCGAGGCGTCCATTCCGGACTCGGTCTTCCACGGCCTCGCCGACCTCGGCGCGTTCGGCATGAAAATCGACCGGAAGTACGGCGGGCTCGGGCTGAGCAACCTGCACTACTGCCGGGCGCTGATGCTGGCCGGCTCGGTCAGCCCGGCCATCGGTGCGCTGCTCTCGGCACACCAGTCGATCGGTGTGCCACAGCCACTGAAGATGTTCGGCACCGCCGAGCAGAAACAGCGCTTCCTGCCTCGGCTCGCCGCCGGCGAGGTGTCCGCGTTCCTGCTCACCGAGCCGGACGTCGGCTCCGACCCGGCCCGGCTGGCCACCGTCGCCGAGCCGACCGAGGACGGCACCGGCTACCGGCTCAACGGGGTGAAGCTCTGGGCCACCAACGGCACCGTGGCCACCCTGCTGGTGGTGATGGCCCGGGTGCCGGCGGCGCAGGGGCGTCGCGGCGGGATCACCGCGTTCGTGGTGGAGGGCGACAGCCCGGGCATCACCGTCGAGCGGCGCAACGAGTTCGTCGGGCTGCGCGGCCTGGAGAACAGCCTGACCCGGTTCCACGACGTGTTCGTGCCCGCCGAGAACGTCATCGGCGGCGAGGGCAAGGGGCTGAAGATCGCCCTGACCACGCTGAACACCGGCCGGCTCTCGCTACCGGCGATGTGTGTGGGCGCCGGCAAGTGGGCGTTGAACGTGGCCCGGGAGTGGGCCGCAGACCGGGTCCAGTGGGGTCGGCCGGTGGGCGAGCACGAGGCCGTCGCGCAGAAGCTCTCCTTCATCGCCGCCACCACGTACGGCATGGAGACCATGCTCGACCTGTGCTGCCTGCTCGCCGACGACGACCGCAACGACATCCGGATCGAGGCGGCGCTGGTCAAGCTGTATGCCAGCGAGATGGCCTGGAAGATCGCCGACGAGCTGATCCAGATCCGGGGCGGCCGCGGCTACGAGACGGCCGACTCGCTGGCCGCCCGTGGCGAACGCCCGGCGGCGGTCGAGCAGATGCTGCGCGACCTGCGGATCAACCGGATCTTCGAGGGCTCCACCGAGATCATGCACCTGCTGATCGCGCGGGAGGCGTCGACGCCCACCTGTCGGTGGCCGGCGACATCATCGACCCGGACGCCGGGCTGGGCCGCAAGGCTCGAGCCGGTGCCCGAGCGGGTGTCTTCTACGCGAAGTGGCTGCCCACCCTGGCCGTGGGTCGGGGGCAGCGCCCCTCGGCGTACGCCGAGTTCGGGCCGCTCGCCGCGCACCTGCGCCAGGTCGAGCGGTCCTCGCGCAAGCTGGCCCGGTCGACGTTCTACGCGATGTCCCGCTGGCAGGGCAAGATGGAACGCAAGCAGGCGTTCCTCGGCCGGGTGGTGGACATCGGCGCCGAGTTGTTCGCGATGTCCGCGGTCTGCGTGCGCGCCTGGGCCGAACGGGACACGCGCCCGGAGAACGTCGAGCTGGCCGACCTGTTCTGCCGGCAGGCTCGGGTGCGAGCGGACGCCCTCTTCGCCGCGCTCTGGGACAACACCGACCCGGTCGACACCGCGGCCGCGAAGCGGATCCTCGCCGGTCGCTACGCGGGCCTCGAGGAGGGCATCGTCACCCCGCCCGACGAATTGCCCTGGGTGGCCCGCTGGGCGCCCGGCCCGTCCACCGCCGACGACGTGCGCCGGCGCATCCCGCCCAAGCCGTGACCCCGCCGGCCGGCTGCCTGCCCGGTGCGGGCCCGCTGTCGTGCCGGCCGCCCCCGGCCAGTGCTCAGCGGGAGACGGCCCAGGCCAGCACCCCCGCCAGGATCAGACCGTTGAGCCCGGCCAGGGCCAGGTACGCCGCCGGTGGGATCCGCCTGCCCCGGCGGACGAAGGAGACCAGAACAGCGGCGTAGCCGAGCAGCAGGACGGCGATGACGACGAGGAAGTAGAACACCCGACGACCTTAGCGGCCCCGGCCGCGCAGGCCGAGTTGGCGCAGCTCCAACGCGGCCAGGGCGTCGACGGTGGCGTCGTCGCCGCGCCGCCACGCCTCGGCCACGTCCGGGCCGATCCGGCTCAGCCGGTTCAGCGGCTGGGTGGCCAGCGCGCGTAGGGCGAGCAGGTCCCGGCCGGCCGGCCCGACGGCCAGCTTCGCGGCCGAACCGGCCCGGCGCATCCAGCGGATTCGCAGCGGCAGCCAACCGAAGAGCACCAGGCCGAGCGGGAAGATCAGCACCGCGACGGCGAGGGCGAGGGCCAGTTGGTCGACCAGGTGCTGCTGGTCGCGGCCGGCGTCGGCGAGCCCCCGGGCGGCGTCGGCGGCCTGCCGGAAGGGCGCTGTCAACTCGTCACCGACCAGCGGCACCCGACGAACCTTGCCGCCGGCGTCGGCGAGGTTGTCGGCGAGGCCGGTGCCCGCGCCCTCCAACTTCTGTCCGGGTACGGCGAGCTTCTGCACCAGGTCGTGCAGCCACAGCGCGCCGCGGATCGCCGCGTACACCCAGGCGACGACGAGCAGGTCGGTGACGAGCTGACGGGCGGCGGTCGGAAACCGATCGGCGTAGATTTTCACGCCGGCCAGCGTGTCACGAACGGCCCCGCCCCGGCACCCGTCGATCGGTGGCCAAACGCCGGCAGCCCTGCCGGCGGTCGTCGGGCAGGAACTGAAGGTCCGTCACGCTGCCAGCCCGGTCAGCGGACGCAGGCCGGGCAGGTGCCGAAGATCTCCAGGGTGTGGCTGACGTCCGCGTAGCCGTGCTGGGCGGCGACCCGGTCGGCCCAGCTCTCCACCGCCGGGCCAGCCACCTCGACCGTGCGCCCGCAGGCCCGGCAGACCAGGTGGTGGTGGTGCCCCTCGCTGCACCGACGGTAGAGGTGCTCGCCACCCGGTGGACGCATCACGTCGATCTCACCCGCGTCGGCGAGCCCCTGCAGGGTGCGGTAGACGGTGGTCAGGCCCACTCGCTCGCCGCGCTGGCGCAGCATGGCGTGCAGGTCCTGCGCGCTGTGGAAACCCTCCATCTCGCCCAGCAACGCGCTCACCGCCGAGCGCTGCCGGGTGTTGCGCACCGCGGCGCCGCTCTCGCTCATGATCCCTCCCCGGCGTGGCTGACCGCGTCCGCCACGATGTGCGCGACGTGCTCGTCGACCAGGCTGTACGCGATCTCCCGGCCACGACGGGAGCCGCGCACCACACCGGCTCCGCGCAGCACCCGCAGGTGCTGGGAGACCAGTGGTTGGGCGCGCCGAGCTTCTCCACCAGCTCGTGGACACACCGCTCACCGCCGGACAGTTCGCTGACGATGGCCAGCCGGATGGGCGCGGAGAGGGCGCGGAGCAACTCGCTTGCCCCGTCGAACCCGTCATAGCCCGTCGCGCTGGTCATTGCGCAACGGTAACCAATACCACCGACGCCCCGCTGATCAGGCTCAGTTCAGCACGACCTCGTGCGGTTCCGGTGTTGCCGCGGCCGTCGGTGTGGTCCGCCGGCGCAGTGCCCGCCAGCCGCCGCCGGCCACGGCCACCACCAGGAAGGAGGCGATCGCCACCAGCACCACCGAGGCGCCCGGCGCGGTGTCCGCGGTGGCCGCCACCCAGACACCCGAGCCGGCGGCGAAGAATCCGAGCGCCATCGCGGCGGCCATGGTGCTGCGGAAGCCCCGGGTGACCTGCTGGGCGGTGGCGACCGGCACCACCATCAGCGCGCTGATCAGCAGCACCCCGACGGCCCGCATGGCAATGGTCACGGTGACCGCGGTGGCGACCGCGATCAGCAGGTTCAGGGTGCGCACCGGCAGGCCGGAGACCCGGGCGTACTCCTCGTCGTGACTGACCGCGAAGAGCGCCGGCCGCAACGCGATCATCGTGATCAGGATGGCCGCACCGAGCACCCCGATGGTGGTCAGGTCGGCGGGCGAGATGGTGGTCAGCGACCCGAACAGGTACGCGTTGAGGTTCGCGCTGGTCGCGTCGGAGAGCCCGACCAGCAGCACGCCGCCCGCGATGCCGCCGTAGAAGAGCAGCGCCAGGGCCAGGTCACCGGAGGTGCGACCGCGGGCGCGAACCACCTCGATGGCGATCGCGCCGATGGTGGCCGCGATCACCGCGACCAGCACCGGCGACCGGTTGAGGAGCAGGCCGGCCCCGACGCCGGTCAGCGCCACGTGTCCCACCCCGTCGCCGATCAACGCCAACCGGCGCTGCACCAGGTAGATGCCGAGCGCCGGCGCGGCCAGGCCGATCACCAACGCACCGATCAGGGCACGCTGCATGTAGGGGTACTGGAAGAGTTCCATGGTCAGTTGCTCCACAGCCCGGCGGGCTCGTCGTAGCAGTGCGGGTGCACGTGGTCGTGGTCGGGCTCCGCGTGATGCCCGGCCGGGTCCGGCACCGCGCCGTCGTGCGCGATCCGACCCTCGTGGACGACGACCGCCCGGCTGATCACCGGCCGCAGCGGGCCCAGCTCGTGCGCGACCAGCAGCACCGTCCCGCCGTCGGCCACGAAGTCGCGCAGCGCGCCGGCGAACGCCTCCTGACTGGCCGCGTCCACCCCGGCGGTGGGCTCGTCGAGCACCAGCAACTCGGGTTGGCCGGCCAGCGCCCGGGCGATCAGGGTGCGCTGCTGCTGACCGCCGGAGAGCGTGGACACCGGGTCACCGGCCCGGTCGGCGAGCCCGACCGCGTGCAGTGCGGCGTCCACGGCGGCCCGGTCGGCTCGACCCGGCGGACGGAGCACCCCCCGGCGGGCCAGCCGGCCGGAGGCCACCACCTCGCGGACGGTGGCCGGTACGCCGCCGCCGGCGCCCAGCCGCTGCGGGACGTACCCGACTCCGCGCCCACTGCCGGAACCGGCGCACCGGCCGGTCGAAGAGGGTGACCGAGCCGGCGCTGAGCGGCACCAGCCCGAGCACGGCGCGGATCAGGGTCGACTTGCCGGAGCCGTTGGCGCCGAGCACCGCGACCACCTCGCCGGCGGTCACGGTGAACGAGACGTCGCGGAGCACGGGGCGGCCGTCGTAGCCGACCACCCCGTGTTCGACGGTGATGACAGGTGCGGTCACGAGCAGCTCAAGGCCGTCTGCAGGGTCCGCAGGTTGGTACGCATGACCGAAAGGTAGTCCCCGTCGCTGCCCGCGGCGAGTCCTTCGATCGGGTCCAGCACGGCGGTCTTCGCGCCGACCTGACCGGCGATGGTCTCGGCGACCTTCGGGCTGACCAGCGTCTCGAAGAAGATCGTGGTGGCCTGATGCTCCTTCGCCTCCTCGATCACGTGCGCGAGGCGCTGCGGCGAGGGCTCGACGTCCGGGCTCAGCCCGGTGATGCCGACCTGGTCGAGCTGGTACCGGTCGGCGAGGTAACCGAACGCGGCGTGGCTGGTCACGATCTCCCGCCGCTGGCAGGTCGCCAGACCGGTGCGGAACTCGTCGTCCAGCGTCGTCAGGTCGGCGCGCAGCGCGGCGGCACGGCCGGTGTAGTCGGCGGCGTGCTCCGGGTCGGCCTTGCCGAGCCGCTGGGCGAGCTGGTCGCCGATCCCGGCCAGCCGGGTCGGGTCGAGCCAGACGTGCGGGTCCTTGCCGCCGCTGTCCTCGGTGTGCCCCTCCTCGCCCTCGTGGTCGTGCCCGCCGGCGGTCGCGTCCAACAGCGCCTGCACGCCTGTCACGTCGAACGCCCGGTCGCCGCCGTTCTGGGCGACGGCGTCGTCGACCGCGGGCTGGAAACCCTTGAGGTAGACGATCAGCTCCGCGTCGGAGACCTGACCGACCTGGCTCGGGTTGAGTTCCAGGTCGTGCGGCTCGGCACCGGGCTTGGCCAGGTTGGTCACCCGGACCGCGTCGCCGCCGATCCGCTCGGCCAGGAACTGGAGGGGGTAGAACGCGGCCACCACGTCGACTCGTTGGGGATCGGCGCCGGCGGCACCACCGGTGGAGCAGCCGGCACCCGCGCCCAGGGCGAGCAGGGCGGTGGTGGCGGCGGCGAGGACACGGTACGTGGCGCGGTTGGTCATGTCCTCAACTGTCCGTGGCAACGATAATGATTGTCAAAAACGCATGATTGCATGTCAGAGCAGCTTCGCCAGGCCCACCGCCACCAGCAGGGTCAACATCACCAGCCGGATCAGCCGGGTCTGCGGCGCCTGAACCGCCCAGGTCGTCGCCAACAGGGCGATCAGGACCCCGGCCAGCGCCAGCGTCAGCAGAGCGCCGACCACCCCGGGCGTGAAGAACGCCACCAGCACCACCACCAGGGTGAGCAGGAACACCGACGTCGGGTTCGCCCCGGCCAGCCGGGCGAGCAGAGGGCGCTGCGTACGCTGCATCCCACAGACTCTACGAGGAGGCACCCCCGTTGCTGGTGACCAACCGGTTCGTGGTCGACGTCGACGCCGCCGACGACTTCACCGAGCGGGCGCACGCCGCCCTCACCGCGCTGGCCGCCCGCCCCGGCTACCTGCGCGGTCAACTGGTCCGCGCACTCGACGACCCCCGGTACTGGTCACTGGTCACCGAATGGGAGTCGGTCGGCACGTACCGGCGGGCCCTGGGTGCCTTCGAGGTCAAGGTCAGCGCCGTCCCGCTGCTCGCCGAGTCGGTCGACGAGCCCTCCGCGTACGAGGCGCTGGCCACCGCCGCCTCCGGCGGGGCGGTGGTGATCGCCGAGAGTGATCGGGCTGCGGGTCCTTACCGCTGAGCGGCTGGACACTACGCTGCTCCTATGACCGCACCCGCCCCGCCACCCGGTCCCGGGGTGGCTCCGCCGTTCGCCGCGCCGCCCACCGAGGGCCGCCGGACCCGGCTATGGATCGGCCTCGGCGTCGGCGCGCTCGCCGTGGCGCTCTGCTGTGGCGGGGGCGGCACCGCCGTCGTCGGCCTGGCCGTCACCGGGGTGCAGGCGATCCGCGAGCAGGCCCGCACCGTGACCGGTGACTACTACCAGGCGTTGGTCGAGCGCAACTACGGGCGGGCGTACGACCAGCTCTGCGACGACGCGCAGCGGCGTGAGTCCCGGCCCGAGTTCGAACGGCGTGCCTCCGTCGAACCCCAGGTCACCGCGTTCCGGGTGGGTGAGGTGGACACCACCAACCTGACCGTGCCGGTCGACGTGACGCTCGCCGGTGGTGACCGGGAGCAGCAGCAGGTCAGCCTCGGCCAGGACGGGCAGACCGGGGGCGTGGAGGTCTGCGGGGTCAGCTGACCCGCCCCCGGTATTCTGCTGGGCTTGGGGCGGCGGTGGTCGTACCGTTGCCCTGAACTGACCGTTCCATCCATATCTCGCCCCCGCCGACCGCCAGCCGGCGTAGGAGGAAACATGCCAGCAGACCGTATCGACGCCGTCGTCAGCCTCGCCAAGCGCCGAGGCTTCGTCTTCCCCTCCAGCGAGATCTACGGAGGCACCCGATCGGCGTGGGACTACGGCCCGCTCGGCGTGGAGCTCAAGGAGAACGTCCGCCGGCAGTGGTGGAAGACCATGGTCCAGCAGCGCGACGACGTCGTGGGCCTCGACTCCGCGGTGATCCTGGCCCGCAAGGTGTGGGAGGCGTCCGGCCACATCGCCGAGTTCGTCGACCCGCTCACCGAGTGCCAGTTCTGCCACAAGCGGTTCCGGGCCGACCACCTGGAGGAGGCGTACGCCGAGAAGCACGGCAAGCCGCTCACCTCGCTCGCCGAGCTGAACTGCCCCAACTGCGGCAACAAGGGCACCTTCACCGAGCCGAAGATGTTCAACGGCCTGATGAAGACCTACCTGGGCCCGGTGGAGAGCGACGAGGGGCTGCACTACCTGCGCCCGGAGACCGCGCAGGGCATCTTCGTCAACTACAAGAACGTCGAGACGGTCGCCCGCAAGAAGCCGCCGTTCGGCATCGCGCAGACCGGCAAGTCGTTCCGCAACGAGATCACCCCGGGCAACTTCATCTTCCGCACCCGCGAGTTCGAGCAGATGGAGATGGAGTTCTTCGTCGAGCCGGGCACCGACGAGCAGTGGCACGAGTACTGGCTCCAGGAGCGCTGGAACTGGTACCTCGACCTCGGCCTGTCGGCGGACAACCTGCGGCTCTACGAGCACCCCAAGGAGAAGCTCTCGCACTACTCGAAGCGGACCGTGGACATCGAGTACCGCTTCCAGTTCGGCGGCACCGAGTTCGCCGAGCTGGAGGGGGTCGCCAACCGCACCGACTTCGACCTCTCCACGCACAGCAAGCACTCCGGCGTCGACCTGTCGTACTTCGACCAGAGCAAGAGTGAGCGCTGGATGCCGTACGTCATCGAGCCGGCTGCGGGTCTGACCCGCGCCGTGCTCGCCTTCCTGTTGGAGGCGTACGACGAGGACGAGGCGCCGAACACCAAGGGCGGCGTGGACAAGCGCACCGTGATGCGCTTCGACCCGAGGCTCGCCCCGGTCAAGGTGGCGGTGCTGCCGCTGTCCCGTAACGAGGCGCTGTCGCCGAAGGCCAAGGACCTCGCGACGCTGCTGCGCAAGCGCTGGGTGGTGGAGTTCGACGACTCGCAGGCGATCGGCCGCCGCTACCGCCGGCAGGACGAGATCGGCACCCCGTTCTGCGTGACCGTCGACTTCGACACGCTGGACGACAACGCCGTGACGGTGCGCAACCGGGACACCATGGCCCAGGAGCGGGTCTCCCTGGACCAGGTCGAGCGCTACCTGATCGAGCGCCTCCCCGGCTGCTGAGACGCCGCGCACCGGGCCTCGGCCGACGCGATGAGCGCCGGTCGGGGCCCGTACACTTGTCCGGTGACTGCCTCGACCATGCCCGTGCTGCGGCCGTTGACTCTCGGGCCGTACCAGGTGTGGCCGCCGGTGGTGCTCGCCCCGATGGCCGGGATCACCAACGTCGGGTTCCGCCGGCTCTGCCGTGAGCAGGGCGGCGGCATCTACGTCTGCGAAATGATCACCACCAGGGCGCTTGTCGAACGCAACCCGAAGACACTGCGCATGATCGCTTTCGGCGACGACGAGAAGCCGCGCAGCCTCCAGCTCTACGGCACCGATCCGGAGATCACCGCCGCCGCCGTGCGGATCGTCGTCGAGCGCGACCTGGCCGATCACATCGACCTCAACTTCGGCTGCCCGGTCCCCAAGGTCACCCGGCGTGGCGGCGGCGCGGCGCTCCCGTGGCGCCGCCGGCTCTTCGCGCGACTGGTGCGGGCCGCGGTCGCCGCCGCGTCGCCGGCCGGGGTGCCGGTCACGGTCAAGATGCGCAAGGGCATCGACGACGACCACCTGACGTACGTCGAAGCGGGGCTGGCCGCCCAGGACGCCGGCGTGGCCGCGGTGGCCCTGCACGGGCGGACGGCTGCGCAGCGCTACTCGGGCACCGCCGACTGGGACGCGATCGCCACGTTGAAGCAGGCCCTCGACGTGCCGGTGCTCGGCAACGGTGACATCTGGGAGGCCGACGACGCGCTGCGGATGGTCGCGCACACCGGCGTCGACGGCGTGGTGGTCGGGCGCGGCTGCCTGGGCCGGCCGTGGCTCTTCGCCGACCTGGAGGCGGCCTTCAACGGCCGGTCGGAGCGGCGACTGCCCACCCTCGGCGAGGTGGCGGCGACCATGCGCCGGCACGCCGAGCTGCTGGTCGACCAGTTCACCGTCGGCGCCCGCAACCCGGCCCGGGGCGAACGCGACGGCTGCACCGACTTTCGCAAGCACGTCGCCTGGTACCTCAAGGGCTTCCCGGTCGGCGGCGAGCTGCGCCGCTCGCTCGCGATGATCGAAAGCCTCGCCCAGCTCGACGACCTGCTCGGCAAACTCGACCCGACCGAGCCGTTCCCGATCACCGCGCTGGGTCAGCCACGCGGGCGCACCAACTCGCCGGGCAAAGTCGCCCTGCCGGACGGCTGGCTGGCCAGCCGGGACGACGACACGGTGCCCGAGGGTGCCGAGATGGACGACTCCGGCGGCTGAGCCCTTCGCCAACCGAGTCGCTAGGCCCGCGGGGTCGGGTGAGGCCCCCGGCGCGGTCGCGGTCGCGGTCGCGGTCGCGGGCGCGGGCGCGGTCGGGCGGAGCCGCATTGCGGAACATCCCGCCGAACGCTGGCTCGTCGCAGCGGCTGGACATGTGGGTCAGGCGCCCTATCGAGCTGATGTCGTGAACGAATCACCGGCTCGGGTCGGCTCGGCTCTGGCTTCGGCTCGGGCTCGGCTCGGCTTTGGCTTGGGCTTGGGCTCGGCTTGGGCTTGGGCTGGGCTTGGGCTGGGCTTCGGCTCGGGCTCGGGCTCGGGCTCGGGTTTGCTTGGCCTCGGCTTGGGCTTGCCCTGGGCTGGGCTTGAGCCCGGCCTCGGCCTCGGCGTGTCGCACATGTAGGCAGCGGCGCGGCAGCTCGACGACGGCAGTTCTGGGCTCGGACCGGCGATGAACACCACCCGGAACTTACCGATCTCGCATGGGCCTGGCCTCGGCTCGGCTTGGCTTGACTCGGTTGGTCGGGCAGTCGGTCGGCCATGCCCTGATTCGTCTACGACATCAGCTCCAAAGGACCCGTAATGCGGTTAGTGGAGTGGCCTGCTGTGGTCGGGGCTTTGTCCGGTCGGTGGCTCGCGGGTGAGGTGACCCGGGTCGGAAGACTCATCGAGTTCGTTCAGCGTGGCGAGGCCGCGTGGACACTGACTTCTGGACATGGCGAAGGGCCGGGCCCCGGTGGTGGGGTCCGGCCCTTCGGTGTGTGGTGGGTGTTTTAGCTGGTCGTGGTGTGGGTTTTAGCTGGTGGCGTAG
>NZ_JAEVHL010000167.1 GCF_016803395.1 Micromonospora tarensis
ACCGGTCAGCGGGTCCCGCGCGTAGCGGGCCCGCTCCTCCGCCCGGCCGAGCAGCCGCGCCGACCCGATCGCGGCGCTGTCGTCGGTGAGAGTGTCCCGCACCAGACGGTCCGCGGTCGCCCTGGGCGTCTCGGTCGGATCGACCGGGACCCGGAAGTCCACAAGCGTGTCCAGCAACTCCGCCCAGGCGGCGTGCGCGTCCGCGCGGGCCTGGTTGGCGTCCGCGCCGACCACCACCGGCCGGGTGGCCGGCCCGGTGTCGTCGTCGACGTTCGCGGGGGTCAGCACGGCCTCCGCCGCCCGGCCACCGCGTCGGCGACGCAGCGTCATCCGGCGCAGCGCGGGCACCGCGAGCAGGGCCAGCAGTGCTAGCAGGCCCGCCGCCCACCAGGGCCAGACCGGTGGTTGCTCGTTCGGCGCCGTCCCGTCGAGGGAAATGCCGTCATCGATGTCCCGGTCGGCGTTGTCCGGCCCGGCCGGCCCGGCCGACGCCTCCGGGTCGGTCGGGGTGTCGGAGACGCCACCGCCCGGCGTGGTCGGCTCCGGGGCGTCAGTGTCCGGCGCCCAGGCGGACCGGGTGGAGCCGGCCACCCCGTACGCCGGAGTGGCATCGAACGGCACCCAACCTGCCCCGTCGAAGTAGACCTCGGTCCAGGCGTGCAGGTTGAGATTGGTCAGGGTGAAGGTGTCACCGTCGCGGTTGCTGCCGTTGGTGAAGCCGAACGCCACCCGGGCCGGGATGCCGGCCGAGCGGACCAGCCAGGCCATCGCGGCGGCGTACTGCTGGCAGTAGCCGACCTTGTTGGTCAGGAAGTTGACGATGTCCTGGCCACTGCTGCCGCTCGCGGTGCTCAACCGGTAGCTGAACCCGTTGTCCGCGGAGAAGTGCCGGTAGATCGCCAGCACCCGGTCGTAGTCCGTGCGCTTGCCCTGGATCAACCCCTTGACCAGCTCCTCCACCTCGGGCACCGGCCCGGGGGTGGCGGTCATCTGTCGGCGTACCGGGTGGTCGGTCGGCAGCGGCTGCGCGGCCCGCAACGCCGCCGGCGTGTACGTCGAGCGAATGTAGTCGAAGGAGTACTTTCGCCCCCGGGAGTTCTCCCGGTTCGAGAAGACGACCTGTTGGTTGGCGTCGTAGAGCCAGTTGTCGCTGAGGTCGTCGGTGCGTACCGGCTCGGCGTACACCGGCATCAGCGACATGCTCAGGCTCTTGGTCACCTCGACGGTCGCCCGGTAGGTGGTCTGCTGCACACCTCGGCCGGCCCGCTCGGCCGGGTTCGGCAGGTCCCGGTTGACCGACCGGCCGCTCGGGTTGCGCGCCTGAAAACCGTTGGGCCGCAGCTCGTCGGCGACCGCGTAGCGCAGGTAGAACGGGTTCGGCTCGGACGTGGTCACCTTGACCAGGTCGGCCACCTGGGACTGGTTGAGCTGGCCGGCCAGCGAGGCGAACAGGTCGATCCGACCCGAGGTGCCGCCCGAGCCGGACCCGTTGCCGGCGCCGTTGCCCGGCCCCCGGCTGAGCGAGTCGAGCAGGCCGCCGGTCAGGCCGGGCACCGCCAGCGGCAGCGCCACCGCCAGCGCCACCCCGACCGCCGCGAGCCGGCGGCCGGCGACGCCAGCGGCGAGGCCTCCCACACGTCGACGTCACGGCCGTCGCCGGTGAACCGGCGTCCGAAGCGGCGTACCCGGTCGACGTTGTCGGTGACCAGCAGCCAGAGGTAACCGGCGGCGCCTACCACGAACGGCGCCGCCGGAACGCTGTCCACGTAGACGGCGACCGGCACCGAGTAGATGGCGAGCATCGGCAGCCCCGCCAGCGCGGGCCGACGCAGCCCCACGGCGAGGACGTCCACCAGCACGGCGACGCCGCCGACGCCGAGCACGGCGATGAACAGCAGCGGGTCAGTGTCCGGCACCTCGACCCCGTACGAGCGCATGTCCTGCATGGAGCCGGACAGCAGCTCGCCGAAGTACCCGAACGTGCCCGGGGTCGGCACCACGCCCAGCAGCTCCTTGCCGCTGGGGAACAACCAGGTCAGGGCGAACGCCAGGCCGGCCAGCATGCCCAGCACCTGACCCCACAGCGGCGCCCGGGCGAGTCGGGTCAACGCGGCCACCCCGGCCACCACGGCGACCGCGATGATGGACTCGATCAACCACGTCCAGCCCTGGAAGATGGCCGACAGCGGCGCGGCGGCCAGCAGCGTGGCCGCGGCGGCCACCACGCCGATGTTCCGACTGGTGATCATGAGGGGAGCCTTCCGTTCATCGCACGCCGCCAGCGACCGTCTCGGCGAGCGCGGCACGCAGGGCGAAGCCCTGGGAGCCCCGGCCGGCCTGCGGCCACAGCGCCGGTAGCCGGGCACCGTGGTCGACGCCGACCACCCGCCAGCCGCTCTGCAACATGGCGAGCGCGGCGGCGCCGTGTGCGTGCTCCGCCTCGGCCCGGGCCTTCTCCGGCAGACTGAGCCAGGTGGAGCTGTTCAGCAGGAAGCCGACGCAGGTGGCGCCGTTGCCCCGCAGCCCGGCCAGCAGCTCTGCCTCGGCCACGCTCACCGTGCCGAACAGACCGATGATCAGGCCGCCGTCGGCGCGCTCGCGAACCCGCTGCACGAGGCTGGTGACCTCGGCGCGCTGATCCAGCCGGACCTCCGCGAGGTGGTCGAGCAGCACCCCGTCACCACCGGCCTCCGAGGCGTCCACGTCCACCCCCGAGCCGGTGACCAGGCGCAACTTGTAGCCGGCCTGCCGCAGGTGGACGGCGATGCTCGCGGCGGCGGAGACGGCCCACTCGAAACTGGCCGTCGGCCCCTCGCCACGGTGGCCGTACGCCCGGGTGTCCAGGACGACGGTGGCCCGGCTCTCCCACGGCTGCTCCTCGCGGCGCACCATCAGTTCGCCGGTGCGCGCTGTGGACTTCCAGTGCACCCGGCGCAGGTCGTCGCCGCGCCGGTACTCCCGGGTCGCCGCGTCGTCCTCGCCGTGCACCGCCACCGAACGGGCCCGGCTGTCCCCGCTACCCGCGTACTCCCCGGGGAGCCGGACCGACGGCAGCGGGGTGACCTGCGGGATGACCGTCAGATGGTCGGTGCTGGGGAAGGACCGGGTGAGCTCGCAGAGACCGAACGGGTCGGTCATCCGGACGACCAGCGGGCCCACGTCGTAGCGGCCCCGCACATCGGCCCGCACCGTGTACGCCACGGAGCTGGCCTGCTGCGCGCCGAGCCGCTCCAACACCACCCGGGGTCGGCTGCCCAGCGCGTAGGGCAGCCGATCTTCCAGGAGGAGGGTGCCGGTCGGAAGCCGGGAGAGGTTCTGTAGGCGCAGCACCACCCGGGAGTTGGCGCCGACCGGAACCCGGTGCGGGTCCAGTGAACGGTTGCAGGCCAGTTTGTAACGGCTGCGCCCGACGTAGGCCGCCGCCAGCAACGGCAGGATGGCCAACAGCACCGCCACCCGGAGCAGGTCCTTCTCGCCGAGGATGCCGGCCGAGACCGCTGCCGCCACCGCGGCGGCGAGGAAGGAGCGGCCGCGGGTGGTCAGCCCGCGCAGCCCGGCACGCACGTCATGGCCTCCGTGGCTCGTAGGGCGCGCGACCGTTGCCGGTGGCGGGCCGGGTGTCGTACGGGTTGCGCTGCCGGTCGTGCGGCAGCGGCAGGCGGTGCACCAGCTCGGAGACGATCGCGTCGGTGGTGCGTCGGGCGAGCTGCGCGTCGGCGGTCGGGATGATCCGGTGCGCGAGCACCGGCACCGCGAGAGCCTGGAGGTCGTCGGGGAGGACGTAGTCGCGGCCCTCCAGCGCGGCGACCGCCCGGGCGGTGCGCAGCAGTTGCAGGGTCGCCCGGGGGGACGCGCCGAGTCGCAGGTCGGGGGCCTCGCGGGTGGCGGTCACCAGGTCGATGGCGTACTGCTTGACCGCGTCCGCGACGTGCACCTGCCGGACGGTGGCGATGAGCTGCCGGACGATGTTCGCGTCGGAGACCGGGCGTAGCTCGTGCAGCGGGTCGGTGGCGCCGTGCCCGTCGAGCATCGCCAACTCGGCGCCGGAGTCCGGGTAACCCATCGCGATGCGGGCGGTGAACCGGTCCCGCTGCGCCTCCGGCAGCGGGTAGGTCCCCTCCATCTCGATCGGGTTCTGGGTGGCGATGACCATGAACGGGGTCTGCAGCTGGTAGGTCACCCCGTCGACGGTGACCTGCCGCTCCTCCATGCACTCCAGCAACGCCGACTGGGTCTTCGGAGAGGCTCGGTTGATCTCGTCGCCGACCACCAGGTTGGCGAACACGGCACCGGGACGGAACTCGAAGTCGTGCGTCTCCTGGTTGTAGACGCTGACGCCGGTGACGTCGCTGGGCAGCAGGTCGGGGGTGAACTGGATCCGCCGCACCGTGCAGTCGATGGACCGCGCGAGGGCCTTGGCCAGCTTGGTCTTGCCGACACCCGGAACGTCTTCGATGAGGAGGTGACCCTCGGCGAGCAGCACGGCCAGAGCGAGCCGCACGGTGGCGGTCTTACCCTCGATGACCTGCTCGATGTTGGCCACGATGGCCTCACTGGCGGCGCGGAACTCGTCGTGCGGCAGAAGGCCGCCCACCTCGTCCCAGGTCTGTTGTGTCACGGGCCTCCTCCTCGTCGCCGTCACGGCAGCTCTGAATAGAGCACCTGGACCCGCCGTTGGGTTCGCGACGTCGAGCCTCGTTTGCCGCAGAAATCTCACTGGTCTCTCAGGCTAACCATGTTTGTCGTTATCGCCGAACCCCGCAGGTAGTCCGTCTGTTACGCACCGAATATTCGCCGGCCGGGGGACGCGTGACGGTTGTGCCGACGGGTACGCGGCGGCGGATGAGCGGGGAGGGGCGCGTGTGGGGTGAGCGGAGCACTTACGGGCGGACCGACGACGGCGGTGTCCGCCTCGGTGGCGGTGTGGCGCAGTGGCGCCTGCACACCGACCACGTCGACGTGGCGGCCGGTACCGATGGCCGACGGGTACGTGTCGAGGCCGAGTTGCTGCCCGTCGTGGTGGACCTGGACGCGACCGCCCTGGTCCTGCTCGACCTGCAAAACGACTTCTGCTCCCCGGGCGGTTGGACCGACCGCTCCGGGCTGGACCACACCGCCTGCCGGGCGGCGATCCCCGGCGCGGTGCACGCGGTGGAGACCGCTCGCCGGTTCGGCGTACCGGTGATCTGGGTGTTCTGGTACAACCGCAATGACCTGCGCAATCTGGGCGCGCCCACGCTCTGGTCGTTCAAGCATCGGCCCGACCAGGCGGGCATCGGGGAGCGGCTGGACCACGGCCCGGTGTTGACCGAGGGGTCGTGGGGTGCGTCGCTGGTCGACGAGCTGCGGGAGCTGGTACGGCCCGAGGACGTGCAGGTGCCCAAATACCGGATGAACGGGTTCCATGCCACCCATCTCGACCAGGTGCTGCGCGCCCAGGGCATCCGTACCCTCCTGTTCGGCGGGGTCAACACCGACCAGTGCGTCAGCACCACTGTCGAGGACGCGTACTTCCGGGACTACGCGACCGTGCTGCTGACCGACGCGACCGCCACCTCCAGCCCCGCGTACTGCAAGGACGCCGTGGTCTTCAACTCCCAGCAGTGCTGGGGCTTCACCACCGACACCGCCCGGTTCGCCGCAGCCGGGTGACCCGCCCGGCGTCCGGCCCGGCGTCCGGCCTGGCGCGGCGCGTCACCAGGCCGGGCGGGGAGGTACACTGCCGAACATGGCCGGAGTCTTCCTGCTTCTTACCGGGCCGTGCTGATGCGCTGACACAGCGACAGCACGGCGGCCCCTCCTGCGCGAGGGGCTTTTTTGTGCCCGCTGCCGGTCCGGCCCGGTGGCGCCGAGACGAAGCGAAGCGAAGCGAGGAGAGACGATGAGTGAGGCAGCCGCACCGGCGGACGACATCCCACCGTTCCGGTACACCGCGGCCCTGGCCGACGAGATCGAGACCCGGTGGCAGGACATCTGGGCACGGGAGGGCACCTTCCACGCACCGAACCCGACCGGCCCGTTGGCCGACCCGACCCATCCCCGCGCCGGCGCCGAGAAGCTGTACGTGCTGGACATGTTCCCGTACCCCTCCGGCGCGGGCCTGCACGTCGCCACCCGCTGGGCTACATCGGCACCGACTGCTACGCCCGCTACCAGCGGATGGCCGGCCGCAACGTGCTGCACGCGATGGGCTTCGACGCGTTCGGCCTGCCCGCCGAGCAGTACGCGGTGCAGACCGGCACCCACCCCCGGACCACCACCGTGGCGAACATCGAGCGGTACAAGGCGCAGCTGCGTCGGCTGGGGCTGGCGCACGACGAGCGGCGTTCGGTGGCGACCATCGACACCGACTTCTACCGCTGGACACAGTGGATCTTCCTGCAGATCTTCAACTCCTGGTACGACCGCGACGCCGGCCGGGCCCGCCCGATCGCCGAGCTGATCGCCGAGTTCGAGGGCGGTAACCGGCCCACCCCGGACGGCCGCGCCTGGGCCGAGCTGAGTGTCGCCGAGCGCCGCCAGGTCGTCGACGACCACCGGCTGGCGTACGTCTCGGAGGCGCCGGTGAACTGGTGCCCGGGGCTGGGCACCGTGCTGGCCAACGAGGAGGTCACCGCCGACGGCCGCTCCGACCGGGGCAACTTCCCGGTCTTCAAGCGCAATCTGAAGCAGTGGAAGATGCGGATCACCGCGTACGGCGACCGGCTGCTGGACGACCTGGACAGCCTGGACTGGCCCGAGCCGATCAAGCTGATGCAGCGCAACTGGATCGGCCGCTCCACCGGCGCGCACATCGACTTCCCGACCGCCGGCGCACCCGTGCGGGTGTTCACGACCCGACCCGACACCATCTTCGGCGCCACCTACATGGTGCTGGCCCCCGAGCACGAGCTGGTCGACACGCTGGTGCCGACCAGCTGGCCGGAGGGCACCCGGGAGGTCTGGACCGGCGGTCACGCCAGCCCCCGTGCGGCGGTCGAGGCGTACCGCAAGGCGGCGGCGGCCAAGACCGACGTCGAGCGGCAGTCCGACAGCAAGGAGAAGACCGGCGTCTTCATCGGCGCGTACGCCACCAACCCGGTCACCGGTGGCCAGATCCCGATCTTCATCGCGGACTACGTGCTGGCCGGCTACGGCACCGGCGCGATCATGGCGGTGCCCGCCCAGGACGAGCGCGACTGGGCGTTCGCCGAGGTCTTCGAGCTGCCCATCGTGCGGACCGTGCAGCCGGCGGAGGGCTTCGACGGCAAGGCGTACACCGGGGACGGCCCGGCGATCAACAGCGCCGCGCCCGAGCGCGGCCTGGACCTGAACGGCCTGGGGGTGGCCGACGCCAAGGCGGCCATCATCGCCTGGCTGGAGGCGAACGGGCACGGCACCGGCGCGGTGACCTACCGGCTGCGCGACTGGCTGTTCTCCCGGCAGCGGTACTGGGGAGAGCCGTTCCCGATCGTCTACGACGAGTCCGGCGCGGCCATCGCCCTGCCGGCGGAGATGCTGCCGGTCGAGCTGCCGGAGGTGGACGACTTCTCCCCGAAGACGTTCGACGCCGACGACGCGGACAGCAACCCGGAGACCCCGCTGTCGCGGCGGCGCGACTGGGTCGAGGTCGAGCTGGACCTGGGTGACGGGCCGAAGCGCTACACCCGGGAGACCAACGTGATGCCGCAGTGGGCCGGCTCCTGCTGGTACGAGCTGCGCTACCTGGACCCGACCAACAGCGAGCGGTTCGTCGACGCGGAGAACGAGCGGTACTGGATGGGCCCGCGCGCCGAGGGCGACTGCGGGGGCACCGACCTGTACGTCGGCGGGGCCGAGCACGCCGTGCTGCACCTGCTGTACGCGCGGTTCTGGCACAAGGTGCTGTACGACCTGGGGCACGTGTCGTCGTTCGAGCCGTTCCGCAAGCTGTTCAACCAGGGCATGATCCAGGCGTACGCGTACACCGACTCGCGCGGCAGTTACGTGCAGGCCGAGGAGGTCGTCGAACGCGACGGCGCGTACTACCTGGGCGACCTGGTGGTCAACCGCGAGTACGGCAAGATGGGCAAGTCGCTGAAGAACGTGGTGACCCCCGACGACATGTGCGCCGCGTACGGCGCGGACACCTTCCGGGTGTACGAGATGTCGATGGGTCCGCTGGAGGTGTCCCGGCCCTGGGAGACCCGGGCGGTGGTCGGGTCGTACCGGTTCCTGCAGCGGGTCTGGCGGGCGGTCGTGGACGAGCAGACCGGCGCGCTGCGGGTCACCGAGGACCCGGCCGACGAGGCGACCCGCCGGCTGCTGCACAAGGTGATCGACGGGGTCCGTGCCGACATGGACGGCATCCGGTTCAACACCGCGATCGCCAAGCTGATCCAGTTGACCAACGGGCTGACCGGGTTGTCGGCGACGCCCCGCGAGGTGGCTGAGCCGTTGCTGCTGATGGTGGCGCCGTTCGCCCCGCACGTGGCCGAGGAGCTGTGGCGCAGGCTGGGCCACGACACCTCGCTGACGTACGCGGACTTCCCGAGCGCCGACCCGGCGCTGCTGGTGGCCGACACGGTGACCTATCCGGTGCAGGTCAACGGCAAGGTCCGTGGCCGCGTCGAGGTCCCCGCCGACGCCGCCGAGGAGACCGTCCGCGCGGCGGCCCTGGACGCGGTGGCCGCGGCCCTGGCCGGCAAGGAACCCCGCAAGGTCATCGTGGTCAAGGGCCGGATGGTCTCCGTGGTCGCCTGATCTCCGCCCCCGCCCAGCCCTTGCTCGTCTGGTCTGTGCCCCGTCCGGCCCCGGCCCCGCCTCGTCGCCGCGACGGCGGGGGCCGGGTCCGGCCGGCGGCGCACCCGGGCCGGCGATTCGATCAGATTGTCATCCGCCGGCGGCGGCGCTGGGCGCGCCACCACTGGTGGATGAGCACCAGGCTGGCGATCAGGCCGAGGCTGGCGGGGGCGGCGGCGTACCAGTTGATGTGGCCCGGCGAGCTGACCGCCGCGCCGATCGCGGCGTAGCCGAACGCGGTCGGCGCGGACGCGATCACGCTGCCGGCCAGGAACGGCGCCAGGCGGGCGGCCGTGGTGCCGTAGCCGTAGCTGACCAGCCCGAACCCGGCGATCGGCAGCAGCCGGACGGTGACCACGCCGAAGACACTCTGCCGGGCGAACCACCGGTCGAGGCGGGCCAGTCGGCCACGGACCCGTTCGGCCACGAACTCCCGGCCGAGCAGCCGGCCGACGGTGAAGCCGATCGCCGCCGCCAGCAACGCGGCGCCCAGGGCGTACGCGGCACCTTCGAGCGGACCGAAGATCGCGCCCGCGGCGAGGGTGATGAAGGTCCGCGGGACCAGCGCGACAAGCAGCAACGCGCCGCCGAGGATCGCCGCCACCGGGGCGAGGTCACCCAGCCGGTCGGCCAGCAGCGGGAGCTGCTCCGGGTCCGGCCGAGGCACCAGGAGCAGCAGCAGCCCGCAACCACCGATTAGCAGCACCAGCACCGCGAACCGGACGGCCGACGGCTGCCGGAGCAGCCGCCGGACGGCGCGGATCATGCCCGGGCGGCGGCCACCGCGGAGCGGCGCTCGTTGCGGAGCCGGTCCGACCAGGTGTCGTCCAGCGGCGGGAGCTGGTGCGCCCCGGTGGCCCAGCGCAGCAGCAGGTCGGCCAGCGCCGGGTTGCGGGCCAGGGCCGGGCCGTGCGAGTAGGTGCCCAGGAGCTTGCCGCGCCACGCGCCCTCGGTGGCGCCGTCGTTGCCGATCCCGGCGGTGACCCGGGCCAGCGGGGAGACCTCCGGGCCGAGGTGGGTGCGGCCACCGTGGTTCTCGAAGCCGGTCAGCGGAGGCAGGCCCAGCCGGGGGTCGATGTCACCGGCCAGCTCGCCCACCGCCCGGCTCGGACCCCGGTCGGACCGCAGGTCGAGCAACTCCAGCCCACGGCACTGCACGCCCTTGGCGAAGAAGGAGGTGCCCAGCAGCTGGTAGCCGGCGCAGACGCCGAAGACCACCGAGCCCTGGGCGACCGCCCGATGCAGGCCACCGTCGGCGAGCAGCCGCTGCGCGCCCAGCGCCTGCGGGCCGTCCTCGCCGCCGCCGACCAGGTAGATGTCGGCGGTGGCGGGCAGTTGCTGGTCGGAGCGGACCTCCACCACCTCGACCGGCATCCCGCGTTGACGGGCCCGACGGGCGAGGATCAGGGCGTTGCCCCGGTCGCCGTAGGTGGAGAGCAGGTCGGGGTAGATCCAGACGATGCGCAGGCTCTCAGTTGACACGGTCCAACTCCGCTCGGATGTCCTGGAACGCGGTGTAGTTCGCGATGACCTCCAGCCGCCCGGGCGGGACCGACCGGATGGCGTCGTCGAACGTGCGGACGTGCTGGAACGGCACGTCGTTGATGTCCAGTCGCACCGCCAGGTCGTATGCCCGGTCACCGGTGATCAACACCTGCCGGCCCCGCAGCGGGGCGAAGTCGACGTCGAAGAGCCAGGAGGTGTCCAGACCATCGGGGTCGCGCGCGTTGATGGAGAGCAGGGTGGGCGCCTCGTCGGCCATGTCGAACGCCTCCAGCCAACTGGCCGGGTTCTTGGCGAGCAGCAGCCGGATGTTGCGCCCGTCCTTGTCGACCTGCGCGTAGCGGCCGGCCACCGAGGTGACGATGCCGAGGCGGGACACCGCGTCGACGGGGCGGACGCCGAACTCGGCGGCCACCGCCAGCGCGGTCGCCGCGTTGCCGAGGTTGACCCGGCCGGGCAGTTGGAGCGAGACCTTGTGCCACGCGCCGGTGGGGTCGAGCACCCCCTCGTCCTCGACCACCCACTGCGGCTCCGGTCGGCGCAGCGGGCAGCCGGTGCACCACCACTGTTCGCCCGAGCGCTGGATCGTGGAGCCGCACTCCGGGCAGACCCAGGAGTCGTCGTGCCACCGCTGGCCGGCGCTGAACCAGGTCACGTGCGGTGGGTTGATGCCCCGGGCGGGGTCGCCCGGCGGGGTGGCGGCCCACACCACCATCGGGTCGTCGGCGTTGGCCACCACCCGTACGTCGGTGTGCCGGACCAGCGCCGCGCGCCAGAGCTGCGCCATCATGGCGACCTCCTTGGCGCGGTCCAGTTGGTCGCGGGAGAGGTTCAGCAGCGCGACCACGTGCGGTTCGGTCGCCTCCAGCACCTGGGCGAGGTAGTGCTCGTCGACCTCCAGCACCGCGTACGGGGTGCTGCCGGCCTTGGCCAGCGCCGAGGTGTGCCCGCTGGGCATGTTGGCGCCGAACGAGTTGGTGGCGACCCGGCCGAGCACGCCGACCGCGGCGGAGGTCAGCCGGGTGGTGGTGGTCTTGCCGTTGGTGCCGGAGACGAGCGCGATCGCGCGCCCGGCCGACAGGTGGGCCAGCAGGTCGGGGTCGATCTTCAGGCCGATCCACCCGCCGATCACCGAACCGTCGCCACGGCCGGCCGCCCGGGAGAGCGCCGCGGCGGTCCGTGACACGGAGCTGGCCACCTTGGCCCGTAGGGGCATTTTCGCGTCCGTCACGCGAGCGAGGTTACCGGACCGCCCGCCCCACCAGATCGCCGCCGACGGTGAACCGTTCGGCCGTGGTGGCGGCGTGTGCGGCCGGGGCGGCGTCCCCCGGACGGAGTCGATCTATGTCGGAAAGCGGACCACGCCGAGGGGGGCCCGCCGCCCTCCACTCCGCTCCACCCCCCGTGACGTGCGGTTTTGTCGCCGTATCGAGGGCGCCACGCGGGCGATTCTGGTTGCGGGTGGAGGGAAGTGGAGTAGAGTGGGGGCCAATGGTGAGGCCGGGAGGGCTCACCGGCCCGGGGGGTCAGCGGCGCCGCGAACGCCGCTCAGGGGCGAGGGGGTTGGGCCGATGTTTCTCGGCACCCACACTCCGCGCCTGGACGAAAAGGGCCGGTTGATCCTTCCGGCCAAGTTCCGAGATGAGCTGGCGGGGGGTGTCGTGGTCACCAAAGGGCAGGATCGCTGTCTCTACGTTTTCCCGACCCCTGAGTTCCAACGGATCGCGGAGCAGTTGCGCGCGCAGCCGATGACGCACAAGGCGGCCCGGGCCTACAGCCGGGTCTTCTTCGCCAGCGCGCACGACGAGGTTCCGGACAAACAGGGTCGGGTGACCATCCCGGCTCACCTGCGGGCGTACGCCGGGTTGGACCGCGACCTGGTGGTGATCGGCGCGAGCACGCGGGTGGAGATCTGGGACAAGGTCGCCTGGGAGACCTACCTCGCCGAGAGCGAAGACGACTTCGCCGACATCGAGGAGGGGGTGCTGCCCGGCGGTCTGTAGGGCGGAACGGCGCCCGACGTACTGCGAGATCTCCAGCCGCTTTCGAGTTCCTGGCATCCCTTCCCCGGTGCCAGGCGCACGATCCAGTCATCGGGTGCGAGTCCGGTGTCCGGCGGGAGCGGATGGGGATCTGGCGGTACGACGGCAGCGCCGTCCGACGACAGGCGCACGAAGAGAGCGGACGTTTCAACCAGTGGGGGTCAACATGGGGGAGTTGCGCGGCACGCACGTGCCGGTGCTGCTCGAGCGGTGTCTCGAGCTGCTGGCCCCCGCGCTGGGTCGAGGCGGCCGGACGGTCTACGTCGACGCGACGCTCGGCCTGGCCGGGCACGCGGAGGCGGTGCTCGAGGCGCACCCGGAGACGGTCCTGATCGGGCTCGACCGCGACACCGAGGCGCTCGCGCACGCGCGGGTCCGGCTGGCGCGGTTCGCCGACCGGGTGCACCTGGAGCACGCCGTCTACGACGAGTTGCCGGACGTACTGGACCGGCTGGGCTATCCGGGCATCGACGGGGTGCTGTTCGACCTGGGTGTCTCGTCGTTGCAGTTGGACGCGCCCGACCGCGGGTTCGCGTACGCCCAGGACGCGCCGCTGGACATGCGGATGGACCAGACCCGCGGAATGACCGCCGAAGAGGTGGTCAACACCTATCCGCATCCGGATCTGGCCCGGGTGCTGCGGGTCTACGGCGAGGAGAAGTTCGCCGGCCGGATCGCCTCGGCGATCATCCGGCAGCGGGAACGGGCCCGGATCACCTCGTCCGCGCTCCTGGCGGAGCTGGTTCGGGACTCCATCCCGGCGCCAGCCCGACGAACGGGTGGGCACCCGGCAAAGAGAACGTTTCAGGCTTTACGGATCGAGGTAAACAGAGAGCTGGCAGCGCTCGAGACGGCGCTGCCGGCCGCGCTCGACGCACTGACCGTGGGCGGTCGCATGGTGGTCCTGTCCTACCACTCGCTGGAGGACCGGCTCACCAAGGCGGCGCTCGCGGACCGGGTCCGCAGTAAGGGCCCGGTCGACCTCCCGGTCGAACTTCCCGGGTCCGGTCCGACGTTCCGGCTGCTCAGCCGGGGCGCCGAACTACCCGGGGAGGCGGAGGTCGCCGCGAACCCGCGGGCCGCCTCGGTGCGGCTGCGGGCAGCGGAACGACTCGACCCGAACGCGACAGAGCAGGGGCGGACCGACCGCGAACGGTCTCGCCGACGGGTGAAGGGAATGCACCAACCGGGCACGGGGTCCGCCTGATCCGTGGGGGGTCAGCGGCACCGGGACGGCAGAGGGACGGATGTTGAGGGGGAGGGACATGAGCATTGACAAGCGCGACCGCCGGGACGTCACCGGCGGCGGGCAGCGCGCACCGCGGTCGGGGGGCCGGACCGCGGCGGAGCGGGCTCCGCGCCTCGGAAACGGTACGCCACGCATCGATCGAGTGAACAAGCAGGGGGAGACTCGCGCCCGGGGGGCGCGCGAGTTCCCGACCCAGGGTGCCACCGCGCTGCGGCCGGTCGAGAAGGCCGGCAGTACCGCCAGCGCCCGCTCGCCTCGGCTGCGGGTGGCCCCGCCGCCGCCGGTGTCGGTGCCGCGCGCGCCGTTCGCGGCGCTGATCGTGGTGCTGGTGGTCGGTGGGGTGCTGGGCATCCTGGCGGTCAACACCAAGATCAATGAGAACGCGTTCCGGCTCGAGCGGTTGCAGCAGCAGCAGGCTCGACTGGACCTGGAGAAGCAGCAGCTGGACAAGCAGATCGCCGACGCCGAGGCGCCGGGCAACCTGACCGCCGAGGCGCGGCGGCTGGGCCTGGTGGACGCCGGCGAGCCGGGCTACATCCGGCTGCCGACGGCAAGACCCTCGAGGTGCCGCAGCCGGCGACCGGCCAGCCGTCGGTGACCAGCCAGGGTGCGGGAGGCTGACCAGTGCCACCACGGTCGGACGAACCGCGCCGGACCCCGACCGGGTCCGGCGCGGTTCTTCGCGTGACGCCAACCCCACCGACGGGGAGCCGCGCACCGGCGAGCCGGGGATCGGGGGCATCTCCGGCGCCCGGGCGTACACCCCGAGGGGTCGGACCGTCCGGGACGAGCGCGGCACGGCCGCCCGCGGCGGGGGTGCCGAGCAGCGGCGTACGCCGCGTAGCACCCGCTCGGGCGACCCGTTCCGAC
>NZ_JAEVHL010000168.1 GCF_016803395.1 Micromonospora tarensis
GGCGCTGGGGAACGCGGCGGCGGCGGACGGCTCGCGGCCCGGGCGGTCGCCGCCTACCGACCCGGTCCGCGCTGAGCCGTCAGAGCCAGTCGAACCACTCGCGGGGCAGCAGCGCGTAGCCGACGAAGGCGAACACGTCGAGCAGTGTGTGCGCGATGACCAGCGGCAGCACCCGCCGGGTGCGCAGGTAGAAGAGGCTGAACACGACGCCCATCACGGCGTTGCCGAGGAACGCGCCGAAGCCCTGGTAGAGGTGGTAGGAGCCGCGCAGCAGCGCGCTCGCCGCGATGATCGCGGCCAGCCGCCACTGGAGCTGACCCAGCCGGGTGACCAGGTAACCGACCACGATCACCTCCTCCAGCACGGCGTTCTGCGCGGCGGCGAGGATCAGCACCGGGACCGCCCACCAGACGTCCGGCAGCGCGGCCGGCACCAGCGTGGCGTTGAGACCCAACTGGGCCGCCACCCAGAACAGCGCCAGCCCGGGCAGGCCGATCAGCGCCGCCAGGCCGGCCCCACGGGCCACGTCCTGGCCGGGCCGCCGGGCGTCCAGGCCGAGGGTCCGCGCCGGGTCGCCGGGGTCACGAGCGAGCAGGTGTACGGCGAGCAGCACCGGCAGCAGCGCGAACAAGATGCCGAGCAGTTGGTAGGTGAGGTCCAGCCAGGGCCGGGCCGACGCCGAGGTGTTCAGCGAGGCGGTCTGCTTGGAGAGCGGACCGTCGGCGGTCAGCTTCGCGATGATCGAGACCACCGCGTAGACCGCAGACTGGCCGAGCGAGAGGCCGAGGACCAGCAGCGTCTCGGTGCCCAGCAGTCGGCGGGACACCGGGCGGGTCAGCTCAACGGTCACCGCACCACTGTGCCCGACGGTCGACGGCTGTGACATGGCCGACCGGTCAGCATGAGCCGATCGCACATTCTGTGCGACCAGTCGACACTCTCCGTGGAGATTCTATGGGTGCCCGATCCGCTGCCGTCTGGGAGAAGGAGCGCCCGTGGACAACCTCGCGCGGTTGCTGAAGGAGAGCTGGACCCTGGTCGAGGACGACCGGGTCCGGCTGAGCGGTCACTTCTACGCTCGGCTGTTCCTGCTCGACCCCGCCCTGCGGCAACTCTTCCCGGTGCAGATGACCGGTCAGGGCGACCGCCTGCTGGAAGCGATCATCACCGCGATCCACACGGTGGACGACCCGGAGAGCTTCGACGAGTTCCTCCGGGCGCTGGGCCGCGACCATCGCAAGTACCACGTTGACGAGCAGCACTACGCGACGATGGGCGTCGCCCTGCTGGACGCGCTGCGCAGCACCGCTGGTGACTGTTGGAACCTGGAGTACGACCAGGCGTGGCGGGAGGCGTACGCGGCGATCGCCGCCCTGATGGTGGCCGGCGCGAAGGCCGACGACGACCCACCGTTCTGGCACGCCGAGGTGCTCACCCACGAGCGGCACGGTCCGGACACCGCCGTGCTGACCTGCCGGGCGTTGCAGCATCCGTTGCGCTGGCGGGCGGGGCAGTACGTGAGCCTGGAGGTGCCGCGTCACCACCCCCGGGTGTGGCGGAACTACTCGGTGGCGAACGCCCCGAACGACGACAACGTGCTGGAGTTCCACGTGCGGTCGCCGGGGGCGGGTTGGGTGTCCGGCGCGTTGGTGCGTCGGGTGCGGCCGGGTGACCTGCTCCGCCTGGCGGCGCCGATGGGCTCGATGACCCTGGACCGCGCCTCGGAACGGGACATCCTCTGCGTGGCCGGCGGTGTCGGACTGGCCCCGATCAAGGCGCTGGTGGAGGAGCTGGCCAGCTACAACCGGACCCGGTGGGTGCACGTCTTCTACGGCGCTCGGCAGGCGGCGGACCTGTACGGCCTGGCCGCGTTGCAGGAGTTGGTGGCCGTCCACCCGTGGTTGTCGGTCACCCCGGCGTGCAGCGAGGACCCGGACTTCGACGGTGAGCAGGGCGACATCCCCGAGGTGGTGGCCCGGTACGGCCCGTGGACCACGCACGACTGTTATGTCTCCGGGGCCGCCCGGATGGTCCGGTCCACCCTGCGGGTGCTCGCCGCGGACGAGGTGCCGCCGCCGCAGATCCGCTACGACACCTTCGGTGACCTCTAGACGTTCCTCCCCCCACACCGGGGCGCGTGCCCCTGCCCCCTGGGGCACGCGCCCCGGTCCCCAACGATCAGTAGCGCCAGGGGTGCCCGGTCTCGCGGTACTCCTCCACCGGCACCAACGGCACCCCGGGCGCCATCCGGTCGACGTAGAGCCGGCCCTCCAGGTGGTCGATCTCGTGGGCGACCAGCCGCGCCATGCCGAACTCGAACGACGTGATGATCCGGCTGCCGTCCCACTGGGCGTGCTCCACGTCCAGCCGCAGCGGCCGGGGCACCAGGCCACGGTGATCGAAGAAGGAGAGGCAGCCCTCGTACTGCTCGTCGGTGTCCGTGGCGGCGTCGACCACCCGGGGGTTGAGCAGCACGACCGGCTCCGCCGACCGGTCGGGGGGCCGCACCACGGCCACCGCCCGGCCGATGCCGAACTGCGGGGCGGCGACGCCCACCCCCTTGCTGAACGGGTGCAGCTCGTCGAGCCGGGCCAGGGCTGTGACGAGCCGGTCGACCAGGTCCCGGGCGATCGGCTCCTCGCCGGGCAGGTCGAACGGGCGGGCGCGCTGGCGGAGCAGGTCGGCCCCGCGTTGCACGATGCCGAGGCCGCGCATCCGGTCGCTGGGTCGGACCCGGGCACCGCCGGGGCCGCTGTCCGGTTCGGTGTCCGGTCGGGCGCGGAAGCGCCACTGCATCCGGTATCGGGCGTTCAGCGGCGGGTCGTCGGTATGCCAGTCGTAGATCGCCCGGTCGCCCTCGTCGTGCCGCTGCGGCGCCGTCCGCAACGGGCCCTCCTCCGCGGAGAGCGAGGTTTCCACCCCCCAGACCTGCGGGTCGAGCGTGGCCGGCAGGTCCAGGCGTACGGCGAGCTGCCGGGTGGGCAGCCGGACGGCCCGTTGGAACCAGGGGCCCCACTTCTCGTGCCCGACGCTGTACGCGTAGTCGATGGTGGCCCGGTCGCCCGGGTAGAGCGGAAAGCGCCGGTCCCCGTTCTCGAAGAGCAGCCAGATCTCCTTGAACGCGTCCCGGTCGTGTTTGGCTCGCCAGTGCATCGGCTCGGGGTCGCCGTTGCCGTCGTCCCGGTGGGCCTGTAGTCGCAGCTCGGCGAAGGTGAGTGGGTGTTCCCGGTGGTGCCGGTTGGATCGGCCGGGGTCGTTCGGGTAGCGGTCGACGGCGACCCGGACCAGGTAGCGGGTGACCGGTTCGGTGCCGGCGTTGTACAGCTCGCGGTGGATGACGCACCGGTAGCCGTCGTCGGTGTGGGTGAGGGTGGCCAGCTCCCGTTCCACCACCAGCCCGGTGCCGGGTGGCAGCCACTGGCCCGGCGGGTTCGGCTCGCGGTTGGGCTGACCCACCCGGGCGTGCCGCAGGTCGTCGTACTCCCGGAAGAGCTGCCAGATCGCGCCGCTGGCCTCCAGGACGGCCTCCGCGCGGCGGGCGAAGTCCTCGGTCGGGCGGTGCCGGCGCCCCTCCACGTGGCTCACGTAGGACGGGTCGAACCCCATCAGGACGGCCAGTTGTTTCTTGGACAGCCCGCGCCCGGTCCGTTGCCGGGCGAGCTCGGCCGCGAAGGAGTCGGCAGCCCGTTCGAGGGGTGAGGTCGTCATCGGCTTCCTCGTGGCCGGGGCTATAAGTTTCACGTTCTGTGCGCGAGCGCACACGCATCTGCCACTTTGCCGACACTCTGCTTGACAATCCACCGACAATCATCGATCCTGCCGCGGCGTTTCCCCATACTGACGCCGGGTAGTACGGCAACGGTGGAGCGCGGAGCCGCAGTGACCTGGGCCTCCTCGATTCGACCAAGGTGAGGCTTCCCTTAGACCAGGGGGCGTGGTTAGGCTAGCCTTAGCTGAGGACGGCGCTTGTCGTCCGCCGGGGCCCACTCCTCGGCCAGGCGGACGGGGGATCTCAGGTGACAGCGGTGATGCCGAGGCAGGAGGCCGCCGCCACGCCGCTCGCCCCCGTCACCGCGCCCTGCGGGCCATGTTCGGCACCGACGACCTGCCCGGGCTCGCGCGCGGCCTGCTGGTCGACGACGAGTTCGGCTGGACGCCCGCCACCACCCTGATCGACGGCAGTCGGCTGCCGGAGCTGCTGCGCAGCGCCGCCGTCCGCTGGGGCGGCACCCCGCACGCCTGCGCGGCGCTGGCCTGGAAGTCGTACAGCTACTGGACCGCGCTGCCGGTCGTGCTCGGCTGGGCCTCCGCCCGGCGGGTGCCGCTGCTCAGTCCGGACGACGTGCTGATCCACTTCGAGGACCACCGGCAACTGCTGACCATGGGCCTGCGCCGCGGCACCACCGTGGCGGTGCTGCCGAACGACCCGCTCGCGCTCGCCGGCCTGCCGGAGGTGCGGGTGGTGGCCGACGAGGCGGAGCTGCTGGCCGCGTTGCGCGCGTCACTGCTCGACGCCCACCTGTCGCCGCTCATCGCGGCCATCCAGTCGGAGGTCCGGGTGGGCACCCGGACGCTGCTCGGCTCGGTCGCCTCCGGCATCGCGCACGGCATCCTGCGGGCCGCTGACAACCTGCCCGGCTCGTCCGCGCAGAGCATCGAGACCCTGCTCGGCGCACTCGAGTTGGCCGACCTGATCGAGTTGGTTCCCGGTCCGACCGGCGAACCGACGGTGCAGCGGCGCACCTGCTGCCTCGCCTTCACCCTGCCGCGACCGAAGGTCTGCCAGGGCTGCTGCGTCCGCTAGGGCTGCTGCGTCCGCCAGGACTGCCGCGTCCGCTCGGGCCGGTGCTCAGTCGGTGAGCGACCGGACATCCCACGCCCACACCCCACCGGTGAAGATCGGTTGAATACCGGTCAGCTCGGTCATCCCCCGGCGCAGCGCGGTCTCGTGCTCGTGCGGCCCGAGGATGACCACACCGGCCCGCCAGAAGCGCAGGTCGTCGACGGCTTGGACCCGACTCTGCGGGGTGATCGGCGGCACCGCACCGGTGCGGCGGATGGTGCCGAAGAAGCTGCTGGTGGGCCGGGGCGGCGCGCCGAACAGGGCGACCCGGGGGGCCTCGGCGTTCGGGCGGGTGTCCGGGCCGAGGAAGTAGCCACGGGCCAGCGGCATGTCCAACCGGGTCGCCGCGGACCAGCGCAGCGGCTCGGCGTAGTTGGTGTCCGGGAGCGGCAGCGTCACCACACTGCGCCCACCCGCCACGTACGACCGCCACGTGCCGTCGGTGACGAAGGTGGGGACGGGGTCGAGGTGGGCCACCGGCAGCGGGGTGGGGACGATCGGCAGCAGGGCCATCGTGAGCGCGGTGGCGGTGCCGAAACGGATCTGCCCCCGGGCGGTCGGGTGTGCGGCGGCCAACTCCCGGGCGCGTTCGGCACCGTAGGCGAGCAGCAGCCCGATGATCGGGGTGATCGCCAGCGCCCACCGGGTCGGCACCACCGAGTGCAGGATGGGCAGGTTCTCCAGGGCCGCCCACGGCCCGGGCACGCCCGTACCGCGATTTTCGAAGCTGACCTCCCGGCCCAGCGAGAGCACCGCGAAGAGCAACCCGAGCGCGGCCAGTGCGAGCACCACGATCGAGCGGCGCAACCACCAGACCAGGGCGATCACCAACACCAGCAGCGCCCAGCCGAAGAAGCTGTTCTCCTCGGTCGGGTTCTTGGCCAGGCCGGCGGCGGTGCGCGAGCTACCGGCGAGGGACTCCCGGGAGTACGCGACGAACGAGGCCAGATCACTGGAGTAGCCACGGATCAGGCGGGACAGCCCGGAGTACGCGCCCGGCCCGAAGAACTGGACGTACAGGGGGTACGCCAGCAGCAGACCGGCGGCGAGGGCGGCGACGGCGAGGCCGGCGAGGAAGGGCCGGGCCCGCGCCCGCAGATCCGCCCGGCCGACAGCGAGCACGCCGACGACGACGCCGAGCCCGATCGCGGTCATCAGCAGGATTTCCAGGTTGATGAAGGCCTGCCAGACGATGACGAGAGCGAGCAGGATCCCGTTGCGCAGCCAGCGGCCCGGGTCGCCCAGTCGCAGGGTGCGCCAAATGATCAACGGGACCACGAACTGCGACACGATGTTCGGGTGGCCATTGGCGTGCGACACCATGGCCGGCGCGAACGCGCAGAAGCCGGCGCCCAACCACGCCGGCCCCCGACTACCGATCAGGACCCGGGAGATCAGGAAATACCAGGCGGTGGCGGTGGCAATCATGCCGGCGGTGAGAAAGACCAGGAATGACGCGCGTGGCCCGAGCAACAGGGTGACCGGCGTCAGTGGCAGTGAAATGGATAATACGGACGTATTGGCCATCAGATTCACGCCGTCCGGGACGTTCATCTGGTTGGAATGGAATGGATACGCAAAGTGCGTGAAAACTCGCGCACCGTGCGCCATCATCCATTCGAACTGCGACTGGTCGGACTGGTTGTCCCGCACGTCGCTGCCCGGGTCCAGCCAGAGTCGACAGGTCACCCAGAAGCCGAGCAGCACGAAGCTCGCCACGGCGGCGAGGTCGGTCCACATCCCCCTGCGGGACGGCCGAGTGGCACCGTCGGCCCCCTCCACGGACGACGTGGCGGCCGGGCCGCCGCTGCCGCTGGACGCGTCCGGTTCAGGAGTAGTCATGACAATTCACAGGGTAGTCAGCGCATGACGCCGCCGTGACATGTTTCGGGGTACTGCCGTACTATGTGCCGGGTTCGCCGACCGCCGATGCCGAACCCAACCCCCGACCACAATTCGGCGACCCCGATGCCCCGATTCTTCTGCGGTACCAGCGGAGATTCACTCGGTCGGTCCAGGCACGGGTCGAGTCATATCGTGAGGAATCGACGCATGGCAGAAATCACTGGGGATCAGCGCGTGCAGTCCGAGGTGCTGGAAGGCCTGGCGACTGCTGTCAACCATCGACGCTGGTTCATCGAACTGGCCCTGCCGTACCTCGGCGACGACCCGATCGAGATCGGCAGCGGCCTCGGTGACTATGCGCTGGAATGGTCGGAGCGGCTACCCCGGTTCACCGCCACCGAGGCCGACCCGGACCGGCTGGTGCAGCTCAAGGAGCGCCTCGCGGACCGCCCGAACATCAACGTCCGGCAGATGCTGCTGCCACACGACGATCGGGGCGACTACAGCGCTGCGGTCTCGTACAACGTGTTGGAGCACATCGAGGACCACGTCGGCGCGCTGAGCAGCATGCGCGACCTGGTCCGCCCCGGCGGCGCCGTGATCATCATCGTGCCGGCGTTCCAGTTCGCGATGGGCCCGGCCGACATCGCCACCGGGCACGTCCGCCGCTACACCAAGAAGACCCTCGGCGCGGCGATGACCGAGGCCGGCCTGACCGTCGAGAAGATCCACTACGCCAACGCGCTGGGGCTGATCGGCTACTTCATGGCCACCAAGGTCTTCCGGCTGATGCCGAAGGAGGGCCCGATGGTCAAGGTGTACGACACCGTCGTGCTGCCCGCCACCAAGGCCGCCGAACAGCTCGTCCGCCCCCCGTTCGGCCAGTCCGTCTTCGCGGTGGCCCGCGTCCCGTCCTGACCGCCCGCCCCGCGATCTCGCACCTGGGCAGGTGCGAGATCGCGGGGAGTACGGCTCACTCCTTGATCTGGTACGTCGGGCGGATCACCGCCCGGGCCAGCGTGTGGAACGTGAGGTTGAAGCCGACGTACGCCGGGGTGGCGTCCGGCGTCAGGTCCAGGCGCTCGACGTCCAGGGCGTGCACCGCGAAGACGTACCGGTGCGGGCGGTCACCGGGCGGCGGAGCCGCGCCGCCGTACCCCTGCTCGCCGTAGTCGTTGCGGACCGAGAAGGCCCCGCCGAGATCGGTGCCCGCCGCGCCGCCGGCACCGCTGGGCACCTGGCTGACGGTGGCCGGCACGTTCACCAGCACCCAGTGCCAGAACCCGCTGCCGGTCGGCGCGTCGGGGTCGTAGCAGGTCACCGCGAAGCTCTTCGTCTCGGCCGGGAAATCCGACCAGGTCAGCTGCGGCGAGACGTTCTCACCGCCGGTGCTGCCATGCGCGTGCCGGGCATCCATCGGCTCGCCGTTCTGCACGTCGTCACTGGTCAGCGTGAACGCGGGCAGCGTCGGCAGCAGCTCGTACGGGTCCGGGGCGATCGGTCGTTCCAGGGTCATCGGGACGCGTCCTTCCGGTGTGCGGAGTTACCAGCCCTTCTTACCCCGCTGCGTCCGCTCCGACGACCGGCACCGTGGTTTTCCGGAGCTACCGTGGAGTTTCGGGCGACGTTCCGCAGGGGGACATGGTGGCCGGCAGCTGGCGGGATTTCGCGGTGGCCGTCCTCACCGCTTTCCGCCGCCGGGACCAGCGGGCCATCGCCGAGGAACGCCGACGGGCGGTCGAGCGGCTGGCCGAGGAGACGATCCGCGAGCACCGGCGGGCCACCGACGCACCGGAGTGACCGGCGCGCGAGCGGGGCCAGCGAAGACTGATCGAGTCGGTTCTAATGACGCAGAGGCAATCAGCGAGCCTGGATGCCCCAACGTCCGGGACGTCGAGTGGATCGGGAATGTAGGTGGCGTGGACACATTCGAGGACCAGATCGCGGCGGCCCGGAAGACCGCCGCGGATCGGGTCGAGGCGGCGGGCCGCAGCGGTGCGACCTCGTTGGATCTGAGTGGTCTCATGTTGGCAACGCCGCCGGCCTCGCTGGGTGACCTGACCGCCCTCACCGAGCTGAACCTGGCCGGCAACCGACTCACCGTCCTGCCGGGGTGGCTGAGTGGCCTGACCGCTCTCACCACGCTGAACCTGACCGCCAACCAGCTCACCGAGCTGCCGGAATGGCTGGGCGACCTGACCGCCCTCACCCGGCTCGACCTGGGCGGTAACCAGCTCGCGGCACTCCCGGAGTCACTGCCCGGGTTGACCGCCCTCACCGAACTGTTCGCCTGGGGTAACCGGCTCACTGTGTTACCGGAGTCCCTGGGCGCGTTGACAGCGCTCACCGACCTGTTCGTCGGCGGCAACCGCCTCACCGCGCTGCCGGAGTCGCTGGGGAGGCTCAGCGCCCTCACCCGGGTCGGCCTCTCCTGCAACCAGCTCCACCGCGCTGCCGCAGTCGCTGGGCAACCTCGCCGCCCGTCAGCTGGCTCGACCTGGCCGGCAACCAGCTCACCGAGTTGCCGGAGTGGGTGGGTGACCTCACCGCCCTCACCCGGCTCGACCTGACCGGCAACCGGCTCGCGGCGCTGCCGGAGTCGCTGGGCAACCTGACCGCCCTCACCCGGCTGGCAGTGACCGACAACCAGCTCACCGCGCTGCCCGAGTCGCTGGGCAACCTGACCGGCCTGACCCGGCTGGATCTGGCCGGCAACCGGCTCACCGTGCTGCCGGCGTGGCTGGGCCGACCGAGCGCCGGCGGGCCGCCGCCCAATTCGCCGCTACAGGCCTGGCTCGACGACACCCCCACCACCCTGAACAACGGCGCTGACCTCGACACCCTTCTTGACCGGGTACGTTCCGGCGGCGTCTCGCTGAGCACCGAAGACGATGAGCGGCGGCTCTTCGTCGAGCTGGCCGGCGACGCGTCCGCACTGGTCTGGGAGGACGAGGAGGACATCATGATCAGCTGGGGGCCGGTGCCCCCCGACGCTCCTGCCGGCCAGACGGCCGCCGACGCCGAGTACGCGTACTCCGACCCGTGGTTCACCGAGTCGGGAGACGAACCGCCGCTCGCCCTCACCGCGGCCCAGGCCCGGCAGGCGGCGCACGAGTTCCTGCGCACCGGCCGGCGCCCCACCTGTGTCCAGTGGGTCGATAAGCCGTAGGCCGGCCCTGTCCAGCGGCGGAGGGTGTGGGATTCGAACCCACGAAGACATCCCTGCCTTACCGGTTTTCAAGACCAGCGCCATCGGCCACTAGGCGAACCCTCCTGGGCCGCCACCCGTGGGCGTACGGCCACGGACAGTCTGCCATGGCTCACTCGGGGCGGCCCGCCGTCCCTCCCCGAACGCGCCGACCAGGCGGTCCGCCGCGTCCACTGTGGGCCCGCGAGGGTGCGCCTGCGGTACCCGGCCGAGTTGGGTAAGACTGAGCCCGTGCGAGCCATCACCATTCCGCAGCCCGGTGGACCCGACGCGCTGGTCTGGGCCGAGGTGCCCGACCCGGAGCCGGGCCCGAACGAGGTGATCGTGGATGTGCGGGCCACCGGGGTCAACCGTGCTGACCTGCTGCAACGGCAGGGGCACTATCCGCCGCCGCCGGGTGCGTCCGAGTACCCCGGGTTGGAGTGCTCCGGGGTCATCACGGTGGTCGGCGCGGAGGTCACCGGGTGGGCGGTCGGGCAGCAGGTCTGCGCGCTGCTGGCCGGCGGCGGGTACGCCGAGCGGGTGGCGGTGCCCGCCGGGCAGTTGTTGCCGGTGCCGGCCTGCGACCCGGTCGACGCGGCGGCGCTGCCCGAGGTGGCCTGTACGGTCTGGTCGAACCTGATCCAGGTGGGGCGGCTCGGCGCGGGCGATCGGCTGCTGGTGCACGGCGGTGGCAGCGGGATCGGCACCTTCGCGGTTCAGTTCGCGGCGGCCCTCGGTGCCACCGTGCTGACCACCGCCCGGGTGGCCAAGCACGCCCGGCTGCGCGAGCTGGGCGCGGCGCACCCGATCGACTACCGGGAGCAGGACTTCGTCGAGGAGGTCAGGCGAGTCACCGACGGTCGCGGCGTCGACGTCATCCTCGACATCATGGGCGGCTCCTACCTGGGTCGCAACGTCTCCGCGCTGGCCACCGGCGGCCGGTTGGTGGTGATCGGGATGCAGGGTGGCCGCAAGGCCGAGCTGGATCTCGGCGCGCTGCTGACCAAGCGGGCGAGCGTCGCCGCGACGTCGCTACGCTCCCGACCGCTCGCCGAGAAGGCGGAAATCGTCCAGGGCGTACGGGACGAGGTGTGGCCGTTGATCGAGGCCGGCCGGCTCCGACCGATAGTGGACCGACGGCTGCCGATGACCGAGGCGGCGGAGGCGCACCGGCTGGTCGAGTCGAACGACCACTTCGGCAAGGTGCTGCTCACCCGCCCGCCGGGCGGCGGATCGGCGGTCAGTTGAGCGACGAAGCGCCCCCGACCGTCAGGTGAGCGTCGCGTCCTCCGCCGGTCGGGGCAGCACCAGACGGGCGCCCGGCCCCTCCCCGGCGAGGGTGTCCTCCGGGTTGTTGAGCGCGCAACGCTGAAGGGAGAGGCAGCCGCAGCCGATGCAGCCGTCCAGGTCGTCACGGAGCCGGGTGAGCAGCCGGATTCTCTCGTCCAACCGGCCCCGCCAGCTCGCGGAGAGCCGCGCCCAGTCCTGCGGGCTGGGCGTGCGGGCCTCGGGGAGCGAGTCAAGCGCCGCCCGGATCTCGTCGAGCGAGACGCCGACCTGCTGGGAGATGCGGATGAAGGCGACCCGCCGCAACTCGGCGCGGGCGTACCGGCGTTGGTTGCCGCCGGTGCGGTCGGCGCGGATCAGCCCGAGTCGCTCGTAGTAGCGCAGCGCCGACGGCGCCACCCCGGAGCGGACGGACAACTCGCCGATCGTCAACGAATCCTGCATCACCAGGTCCTTGAGTTGAAGTGCACTTCAACTCACAGAGTAGTGGCATGGCGACAACACTGACCACCGACAGCGGCGCTCGGCTCCCCGGGCTGATCCGGCGACTGACCGGCGACGAGAAACACGCACCCAGTGCGCACTCCACCATCGACGTCCTCCAGGTGCTCTACGACCGGGTGCTGCGGGTCACCCCGGACCGGGTCGACGACCCGGAGCGGGACCGGTTCCTGCTCTCCAAGGGCCACGGGCCGGCCGCCTACTATGCGGTGCTCGCCGCGCACGGTTTCATCCCGGACGCCTGGCTCGACGACCTGGCCGGGCCGGAGAGCCGGCTCGGCCACCACCCGGACCGGCTGCTGGTGCCCGGTGTCGAGATCAGCTCCGGCTCGCTCGGCCACGGGCTCGGCCTGGCCGTCGGCACCGCACTCGGGCTGCGGGCCCGGGGGCTGCACGACCCCCGGGTGTACGTGTTGCTCGGCGACGCCGAGCTGGACGAGGGAGCCAACCACGAGGCGATCGCGTACGCGGGAGCGACCGGCCTGGACAGCCTCACCGCGATCGTGGTCGACAACTCGTCGGCCAGCTACGGCTGGCCGGGTGGCATCGCCAGCCGGTTCACAGTGAACGGGTGGACCGCCGAGACCGTCGACGGCCACGACCACGACGCCCTGTACGCGGCGCTGACCGGACACCAGCCACGGCAACCGCACCTGGTGGTCGCCCGCACCGAGCGGAAGGGCTGACCGACATGCGTACCGCCTTCATCGACACCACCGCCGCGCTTCTCGACGAGGACCCGCGGACCGCCCTCGTGCTGGCCGACATCTCGGCCAGCCAGTTCGCGTCGGTAGGCCACCGTCACCCGGACCGGGTGATCAACGTCGGGATCCGGGAGCAACTGATGATCGGAGTCGCCGGCGGGCTCGCCCTGACCGGTCTCCGCCCGATCGCGCACTCGTACGCGACGTTCCTGGTGGACCGGGCGTACGAGCAGATCAAGCTGGACCTGGACCACCAGGGCGTGGGCGCGGTCCTGGTCAGCGTCGGCGCGTCGTACGACGGGGCGCAGGAGGGCCGCACCCACCAGTCGCCCGGGGACGTGGCGCTCTTCGACTCGCTCGGCGACGGCTGGACGGTGCGGGTGCCCGGGCACCCCGACGAGGTCAAGGCGCTGCTCCGCGACGCCGTGAGCACCGACGATCGGGTCTACCTCCGGCTCGGTGAACAGCGGAACCGCCAGGCCCACCGGGACGCCGACCGGCTACTGGTGCTCCGGCGGGGCGGGGCGAACGCGCCAGTGGTGGTGGCGGTCGGGCCGATGCTCGACCCGACCATGGCGGCAACCGAGGGGATGGACGTGACGGTCGCGTACACCCACACTCCCCGACCGTTCGACGAGGCCGGGTTGCGGGCGCTCGCCGGGACCGCTGTGGTGCTTGTCGAGCCGTACCTGGCGGGAACGTCGAGCGCGGTGGTCAGCCGGGCCCTGGCGGAGGTGCCGCATCGACTGCTCGCCCTCGGGGTGGGTCAGACCGACCTGCACCGGTACGGCAGTCCGGCCGACCACGCCCGGTGGCACGGGCTGGACGCCGACGGTCTGCGGCGGTCGATCGAGGCGTTCCTGGGTTCAGTTAGCGGCTGAGGCGGTGGGGCGGCGGCGAGCGCGCTCGCGTCCGAGGATCCAGATCGCCTCGACGCCGTCCTTCCAGGTGATCTTCTTGCCCTCTTCCCGGCCCCGCGCCCGGTAGCTGATCGGCACCTCGTACGGGCGGATCCGGCGGCGCAGCAGCTTGCCGGTCACCTCGGCCTCCATGCCGAAACCGCGCGAACGCACCTGAAGCGACCGGTAGAGCGCCACCGGCATCAGCTTGAAACAGGTCTCCAGATCGCCGATGTACGAGTTGAACAGCACATTGGCCGCCATCGTGACGCCCTTGTTGCCCATCACGTACCAGAAGCTGTAGGCGCTGTGGCTGCCAAAGGTGCGATTGCCGTAGACCACCGTGGCCCGCCCGTCGAGCACCGGGTCGAGCAGCTTGGGGATGTCCTGCGGGTCGTACTCCAGGTCGGCGTCGAGGATGACCATGTAGTCGCCCTCGGCGCTGTCGACCGCCGTCTTGATGGCGGCACCCTTGCCGGCGTTGCGCGGGTGGGTGATGACCCGCAGACGTGCGTCGTCGGCCCGACCGAGGATCTCGCCGGTGCCGTCCCGGCTGCCGTCGTCGACGACGACAAGCTCGACCTCACACGGGTAGTCCACCGCCAGAGCCTGCTTCAGGGCATCCGCGATGCGTTCTTCCTCGTTGTAGACCGGCATGAGGATCGAGAGCTTCACGGGAATCTCCACGGTGGCGGCAACACGTCGGCCATAGCCTAACCTGGTTGGTTTGTCTGTCACCTACCGCCACTGCGGGGCAGCCGGCGCGGCGGGCTCAGACAGATGGTGTTTACTTCCGCCATGTCGGCTGCCGGCTCCCTGCTCGTGGCGGTTCCTGTCGCCGCGGTGCTCCTGCTCTCCGTCGCGGCGAGGCCCCGTGCGGCTGACGCGGTGGCACCGCTGCGGCTCGCCGCGGTGCGCGCCGTACTGCTCAGCGGGGCGTACGCGGTACTCGTCGTCGAGGTGCTCGGCGCGTGGCCCGCGCTGACCCGGCCGGCGTTCGCCGCCGCCTGGCTCTTCTTCCTGGTCGCCGCCGCGAGGCCGCCGTGCTGCGGCGACGACAGGCGACCCGCCCGGGGCA
>NZ_JAEVHL010000169.1 GCF_016803395.1 Micromonospora tarensis
CGCGCACCGCGTTGGCCATCAGGCTCAGGCCGGCGCCGACCTCGCGCAGCTCGGCGGCGCGCTCCAGCACTGTCACCCGCCACCCGTGCCGGTGCAGGGCGAGCGCGGCGCTCAGTCCGCCGATGCCGCCACCCACCACCACCGCGTGTGAGTCGTTCATCTCGATCCACCCTTCTACACCTGTAGAAGAGCGATACTACCTGCGGACCAGGAGAAGGAGAAGCACTGTGACCGCCCGCACCAACCGGATCGCGTTGCTGACCGACGCGGCCATCGAGTTGATCGCCGACGGTGGCATGCGGGCGCTCACCCACCGGGCGGTCGACGCGCGCGCCGGAATGCCTCCCGGCACCACCTCCGCGTACCTGCGGACCCGTCAGGCGCTGATCGAGGCGGTGGTGGGACGGCTCGCCGAGCGGGACCGGGCCGACCTGGCGGCGTACCACCTGCCGACCGAAGCGCCGCCCCCGACGCCCGGACCCCGGCTCGACAGCGCCGCCCTGGACGCGCTCGCGACCGGCGTCGCCGAGGTGCTCGACCGGTGGCTGAGCGTCGGGCGCAGCCGGACCCTGGCCCGGTACGCGTGCCTGCTGGAGGCGGTGCACCGGCCCGAGCTGCGGGGGATCCTGCACCACGGCACCGGCCAGCGGGTGCAGGCCCGCGACCTGCTGACCCGGGCCGGGGCGACCGACCCCGAGCGGCAGGGTGACCAGTTCGTGGCGTTCGTGGACGGCCTGCTCTTCGACCGGCTGGTCGGCGCGGGCGCGCTCACCGCCCCGCAGCCCGGCAGCGCGGCCAGCCGTGCCGACCTGAGCGCCGCCGTCCGTACCCTGCTGCGTGCCCTCACCGGGAGCTGAGCCGCGCGTGTTCCGGAGGTTGGTGTCGGTGCGGTTCAGCGGCCTGCGCACGGCCGGTGGTCGGCTGCGGCACGGCTGGCGGCCGGTGCTGGAGGCGACCGTCGCGGCGACCGTGGCCTGGCTGCTGGCCACCCGCCTGCTCGGGCACCCGCAGCCGTTCTTCGCGCCGGCCGCCGCGCTGATCGTCCTCGGCCAGGCCCGGGGCCAGCGGGTCCGCCGTGCCGTCGAGGTAGTGCTCGGGGTCGCCACCGGGGTGCTCGTCGCGGACCTGGTGGTGCAGGCCCTCGGCCCGGGCAGCACCTGGACCGTCTTCACCGTCATCCTGCTCACCGTCCTGCTCGCGGTGGCCTTCGGTGCCACCGGCGTGACGCTGGTGCAGGCCGCCGTCTCCGCGCTCTACCTGGTGGTGGTCGCCCCGCCGGACGGGTCGTTGGTGCCGTTCCGCTTCGTCGACGCGCTGATCGGGGGCGCGGTCGCGCTCGCGGCCAGCCTGCTGGTCGACGCCCGGCACCCACTGGCCCCGCTGGTCGCCGAGGTGCGGCGGACCTTCGACGAGTTGGCCGGGCTGCTCAGCGGCATCGCCGACGCCCTCGACCACGATGACGAGGCCGCCGCGGTCGCCGCGTTGCGACAGGCCCGGGGGATGGACGCCCGGGTGAACGGGCTGCGCGACGGGGTGCTGGCCGCAGGTGAGGCGCTGCGACTGCACGTCCGCCGACGCCGGCACATCGGCCGGTTGCGGTCGGTGGACGAGTCGATCCGCCAAATCGACTACGCGGTCCGCAACGTGCGGGTGCTGGCCCGCGCGGGCGTCACCCTCAGCCGGCTGCACACCTCGACGCCCCCCGAACTGGGCGGTGCCCTGCGGTCGCTGGCCGAGGCCGTCCGCCAGGCCGGTGCCGCGCTCGCCGCCGACCTCGACGGTCAGGACGAGACCGCCGACCGACACGTCGACCGGGCCGACGAGTCGGCGTTGGCGGCCGTGCACACCGCCGGACGGCTCTTCGGCGCCACCCAGACCCTGCCCCTGGCGATGATCATCGGTCAGGTCCGGGCCACCGCCATCGACCTGCTGCGGGGCGTCAACCCCGAGGACGACGTGGCCGTCCTCGCCCGCGTCGACGACGCCCTCGGCCTGCCCCCGGTCTGATCACGGCCCGGTCTGATCACGGTTCGGGCGGGCCACCGAGCCAGTCGGTGGCGGACTCCCGGACCGGGGTGGGGATCTCGTGGCCACCGGGAAACTCCTGGTAGGTGACGTCGTAGCCCCGGTCGTGCAGGTGCGGCACGAGGCGGCGGCTGCACACGTCGATGGGCAGCACCCGGTCGTCGACGCCGTGCGAGATGAAGATCCGTGGCCGGCCGTGGGTGGCCGGTGGGGCGGCGAAACCGGGAGAGAAGGCCAGCACCGCGTCGACCAGATCACCGTTGGTCAGGCCCAGCGACAGCGCGTACGAAGCGCCGTCGGAGAAGCCGCCGAACGTCACGTCGTGCACCGGGTAGCCGTCGAAGACGGTCGCCAGCAACCCGTCGACCCGCCCCACGTCAGCCCCGAAACCGCCGGCGATCAGATCCCAGCTGGCCGCCGCCGACTGCGGAGCGACGAGCAACAGGTGGTGCGTGTCCGCGGCGGACGCCAGCAGGTCCAGGCCCTGCCTGGCCGAGCCGCCGGCACCGTGCAGGAGCAGCACCAACCGGTACGCCGAAGCGTCCGCCGCCAGCTGCGGGACGTACGCCACCCCGAGCCGGGCACCGCCGGGACCGGTCAGCGGCACCAGCCCGGTGGGTCCCGGCACCACGGGCGGGTGGCGGCGGGCGCTCAACCGGCCGTGCCGGTGACCCTGCGCCACCCCGGGATACCGCGACGCGGAGTCGGACACGGGTCACCACTCCTCGCGGTCGACGACAGGAACGACGCGGTTACCCGGGCCGTCCGGGGTTAACCGTCCGGGGTCAGCCGCCCGCGATCTGCCCGGCTCAGGCGCTGGCCCGGGCCACCAGGGCGGACGGGAAGACCGTCTCCCGGGCGGCCGGACGCCCGTCGAGCAGCGCACTGGCCGCGGCCACGGCGATCCGCCCCACCGGGTGGCTCGCCGTGGTCAGCGCCGGGGTGGTCATCCCGGCAAGCGGGATGTCGTCGAAGCCGGCCACCGCGACATCCCCGGCACCCGCGCGCCGGCGTCCCGCAGGCCCGCGATCACCCCCAGCGCGGTGTCGTCGCTGATCGCGTAGATCGCGTCGAGGTCCGGCCAGCGGCGCAGCGCCTCGCCGGCCGCCACCCGGCCACGCGCCGCGGTGAAGTCGCCGGGCAGCACCCGCTCCGGCAGGCCGGCCAGACTCATCAGGTGCCGGTACGTCCGCACCGGCCGCTGCGCGCAGGGCAGCCAGCGCGGGCCGGTCACCATCGCGATGCGGCGGCGGCCGCTCGCGTACAGGTGGCGCAGCACCGCTTCGGCGCCACCGGCGTTGTCGACGTCGAACGACGGCACGGTCGCCGAGCCGACGCCGATCGACACCACCCGGCCCCGAAGTGACAGCGGCACCGCCGCCAGCAGCTCCTCGGTGGTGTTGACCAGGATCACCCCGCACACGCTGCGATCACCGTCGAGTTGGTCGAGGCCGCGGGGGTCGCCGAACGGCAGCCAGTGCAGCGCCACCCCGACCCCGGCCGGCGTGCACACCCGGGCGGCCGAGCCGACCACCTGGTGCACGTACGGGTCGTCCAGCACCGCCGCGCTGGTGCCCAGGACGGCCACCACCAGGCGTACGCCGCCACCTCGGACCAGCGCCCGGGCGGCCGGGTTGGGCACGTAGCCGAGCTGGTCCACCGCCGCCGTGACCTGTTCCCGGGCGGCCGGCGAGGCGAACCCCGTGCCGGCGATCACCCGCGACGCCGTGGACCGGGACACCCCGGCGACCCGCGCCACATCCTCGAGAGTGGCCGGCCGGTGTACCGCGGTCGTCATCGTCTCCTCCTGCGGCGTCTCGTCCGGTCGGACACAAACGCCAGCTCACATCATGCCCCGGCAAACCACCAGCGGTAAGGGGCGGTCGACGGTTGTGGTGGAAGCGCTCTCAGGTGTGCGATCGTCCCAGGAGATCACCCCGAGAAAGAGGACCACCCCGCGTGAGCGCCCCCGCCAGTCGACCCGAAGCCCCGACCACCACGCCGCCAGCCGCGCGCGCGGTCCGGCTCGCCCGCAACGGCGTCGCTGTCACCTTCACCCTCAACGGCCTCGCCGTCGGCAGCTGGTTCTCCCGGGTCCCGGCGGTCCGTGAGGCGTTGGACCTCTCCGCCGGTCGGCTCGGGCTGCTCCTGCTGGCGATGAGCGTCGGCGCGCTGCTCGCCATGCCCACCTCCGGCCTGCTCGCGCAACGCCTCGGCGCGGCCCGCACCGTCGCCCTGGCCACCGTGCTGGTCGCGGTCGGTCTGACCACTGCGGGAATGGGCGCCACCCTGACCGGGTCGTTCGCCGTGGTGGCGCTGGGGCTGGTCGCCCTCGGCTACGGCTCCGGCGCCTGCGACGTGGCGATGAACGTCGAGGCGGCAGCGGTGGAACGGCGGTTGGGTCGGACGATCATGCCCCGTTTCCACGCCGGTTGGAGCCTCGGTTCGGTGGCCGGCGCGGCGCTCGGCGCCGGGGCGGCCCGGTTCGACGTGCCGGTCGGCGGGCACCTCGTCGCGGTGGCGGTGGTGGTGCTGACCGGCACCGTGCTCGCCGCCCGTCAGTTCCTGCCACTGGGCGGCGACCCGAACGGCGACCCGGCGGACGCCACCCCGGCTGCCCGCCGCCGGGCGCAGCTCGCCGCCTGGCGGGAGCCGCGCACCCTGCTGATCGGGCTGTTCGTGCTGGTGGCGGCGTTCACCGAGGGTGCGGCCAACGACTGGTTGGCCGTCGCGTTCGTGGATGGCCGGGAGCTGAGCGAGGCGGCCGGCGCGGCGGTCTTCGCCGTCTTCGTGGTGGGCATGACCGCCGGGCGCACGGTGGGCACCATCGCGCTGGACCGGTGGGGTCGGGTGTCGGTGCTCAGCGGCACCATCGGGCTCGCCGTGGTCGGCGCCGGCCTGGCCGTGTTGGCCGGGTCCGGGCCGGTGGCGATCCTCGGGGTCGCGCTGTGGGGTCTCGGTGCGTCGCTGGGTTTCCCGGTCGGGATGAGCGCGGCGGCCGACGAGGAGGCGCACGCGCCGGTGCGGGTGAGCGTGGTGGCGGTGATCGGTTACACCGCGTTCCTGGCTGGCCCGCCGTTGCTGGGGCTGCTCGGCGACCACGTGGGCACCCTGCGCGCGCTGCTGGTGGTGCCGTTGCTGCTGGTGCCGACCCTGCTGCTGGTGCCGGTGTTGCGCCCGCCGCACGCGGTGTCGTCCGCCAGTAAAAACTAACCCAGATCGCCACCGAGCGGTATCGGGTGCGTGGCCGACTGCGCCGCGCGCCCGCGCTGGTTACCGTCGCCCGATGCCAACCGACGAGATCACCGCCGCCGCAGCGGGTAGCTGGACCCTGGGCGACCGCACCGTGTACCGGATGGGCTTCGGCTCCATGCGGATCACCGCCAACCCCGACCGCGACCAGGCCGTCGCCCTGCTGCGTCGCGCCGTCGAGCTGGGCGTCAACCACATCGACACGGCCGCGTTCTACGTCTCGCCCGGCGGCACCCTGGGCGTCGGCACCGGCCCGGCCCGTTACGCCACCGAGCTGATCCGCGCGGCGCTCGCCCCGTACCCGGAGGATCTGGTGATCGCCACCAAGGTCGGTTTCGGGTACGACCGAGAGGCGGGCTTCACCGAGGCGTTCACCCCGGCGCAGCTGCGCGCCCAGGTCGAGGAGAACCTGCGTCGGCTCGGCCGCGAGCAGCTCGACGTGGTGAACCTGCGCCTCGGCCGGGGGCCGGGCGCGGTGCCGCTGGTCGACCGGTTCGGCGCGCTCGCCGAGCTGCGGGCCGCCGGGCTGATCCGGCACCTCGGGCTCTCCAACGTCCGGCTCGCGCAGCTGGACGAGGTGGCGGAGGTCGCGCCGGTGGTCTGTGTGCAGAACAACTACGGCGTGGACGCCTACCGGGAGCAGGACGAGGTGGTCCGGGCCTGCGGGGAGCGGGGCATCGCCTTCGTGCCGTTCTTCGCGCTGGCCGGCACCGGGCGCGAGACGGGCGCGAGCACCGGGCAGGCCGAGGCCGTCGAGGCGGTCGCCCGCGCCCACGGCGTCACCGCACAGCAGGTACGCCTGGCCTGGACCCTGCACCAGGGCCCACACGTGCTGGCCATCCCCGGCACCGCGAACCCCACCCACCTGGAGCTGAACATCGCGGCCGGCGCCCTGACCCTGACCCCCCAAGACCTCACCACCCTGTCCTGACCCCCGTTGATCATGAAGTTGTTAGCACCGATGTCGGCGTGTCGCGCCGCTAACTTCATGATCAACCAGCTTTGAGGTCTTGTGGGCTGGTTGGGCGGTTTACGGGGCGTAGACCAGGTTCATCGTGTCGGTGTGCCCGGACCAGCGCAGGTCGAGGCGCCAGCAGCCGGCCCGCGGCAGGTCGATGATCGACGGGCCGGGGCCGCCGGCGACCTCCCGGATCACAGTGGTGTCGGTGCCGTCCAGCGTCGCGGTGATCACCAGGGTCGCCGGTGCGGTCGGGTCGGGCGAGATGGTTGCGGCGCGGGCCACCCAGAGGATCTTGTTGTTCGACCCGTCCTTCCTGACCTGCCGCAGCGGATGGGCGAACAGCACCGCCACGATGTCACCCTTCGCGCCGAAGACGTGCGGTATCCGCGCGTCCCCATGGAACCCGGTGTCCGCCCAGTCGGGCAGCGAACCCGTCTCCACCCGGGCCGCACAGCCGGCCGGCGCGCTCGCCGTGGTGGTGGCCGTCGACGCGGCCGACCCGTCGCCGGTCGTGGTCGTGCACCCCGCCAGCAGCGGGACCGCCGAGGATGCCGCCAGCAACCTGCCCCAAAAGCCCATCTCACCCCTCCGGTACGTGTCGAAGAACCTGCTCTGTCGACACCGGCCGGGCCGGAACGGTTCCTAGCGCAGTGAATTGGCGATCTCGATCGCCTCGGCTTCGGTCAGGGCGCCCTCAAGTCGGTAGCTCACGTCGTTGTCCTGCCAGATCAGGGTCGAGGCGGCCAGCCGGGCGGTCTCCCGGCGGATGCCACCCGCCCGGTCAACGTAGGAGAGCACGTGTGGGCCGTTGACCCAGACCGCGAAGTCGCCGTTGACCTGGGTCCAGTCCACGTCCGGTGGTGAGGCCTTCTTGTGGAAGGCCAGGTCGAGGCGACCATCGAACGCGTCCACGCGCAGCTCACCCCCCTGGTAGAGCAGCGTCGCCACCCGGTACCTGCCGGTGCTGTCCGGGTCGGCGACCAGCACCCGCTCGGGCGGGCCCAGCTTCGCTGGTGGGCGGATCGGGAACCGCACGGCCCGCTGCGCCTCGTCCACGCTGACGGCCCGCTGCGCGGGCAACGGCGACGGGGTGGCGTCGGGCGGCGTCGAGGCAGGCCCGATGGCGATGCTCACGCCGGCGAACCGCAGCAGCCCGGTGACGGCGTCGGCGATGGCCGTCCGGGTCGGCGGCAACACCGCCACCAGCACCGCGACGAGCGCCGCCGCCGCCAGCGCACGCCACCGGCGTCGCCGGGGTGTGGGCTCGCTGAGCCGAGAGCGGACCCGGGCGCGCACGTCGGGCGGGTCGGGTGTGTCCAGCCAGGCGGTGAGGTCCCGCAACTCCCGTTCGAGGTCACCCATGCCGGACCTCCTCCCGGTCGAGCAGGCCGCGAAGTTTCGCCAGCGCCCGGGAGGTGCGCGACTTCACAGTGCCCCGGGGCCAGCCGAGGGTCTGCACCGTCTCCTCCTCGCTGAGGTCGAGAAGAACCGGCAGACGATCACCTCGCGGTCCCGCACCGGCAGTTGCCGCAGGGCCCGCACCAGCGCGGCGCGGCGCTCCCCGGCCAGGACCGCGTCGATCGCCCCGTCCTCGGCGATCTCGGACGTCGGGTCGGCCGCCGCGGCCCGCAGGACGAGCCCGTCGCGCCGACCGCGGGACCGGTGCAGGTTGCGGGTCTCGTTGGCGACGATCGCGAGCAGCCAGGACCGGAACGACGCCTCACCGCGATAGCGGGACAGTTTCCGGTACGCCTTCACGAACGCCTCCTGGATGACGTCCTCGGAGTCCGCGCCGGCGCCGAGCAGCACCGCCGTCCGGTACGCGGACGCGGTGTGTCGGGCGACCAGGAGGTCGTACGCCTCCAGGTCACCGGCCCGGGCGCGGGTGACGAGCGCGTCGTCGTCCAGGGGTGGACCTCCGTTCGGATCACACTCATGACACCGCCCACCCGCCGGGGGTTCCACCCGACGCGGGTCAGCTTGCTCCCACCCGGCGTGCAGCGTATTGCCAGGAATCGGTGCTGCACTGGAGGGCGTCGAGGAGAGGAGCGGGGCATGAGCTGGTTCAGTCGCCGGTCGCGGGGTGCCGAGGCGACCCCGACGAAGCTCGACCGGGAGGCGACCCGCGACGACCTCGCGGCGCTGGAGGCGTTCGTCGCCAGCCGGCGCGGGGTCGAGTTCTACCTGGAGCCGGAGACCACTGCCACGGACACCACAGTGGTGGCGATCGCCGACGACGGCGAGTGGATCCGGCGCCGGACCGGCACCCCGCGCGCGGCGGGGGCCATCGCCCGCAAGCACGCGGTGCCGCTGTACGAGGCGGCGCGCACCGGCTACCCGGAACGGATGCGGGTGTGGAACCGGGCGCACCCGGAACGGCACGCCCGCTGAGCCTCGACACCGGCGCGTCGGAGCGGCCAGCCATCCGCCTGAGCGCCGGTGACCCGCGGCGTGGTGCGCGGCCACCGCACGTGCGAGAGCACCGCGTGGTCCGGGCGTGTGCGGAGTTCGGCACCTTTGGAGGTGAGTCGTTTGCGACATCGCGGTAGGGCTCCCGCCGGGAGAGGTGGGCGGGAGCGACCGTCGACAGTGCGCCACGGCGCGTGAATCGTCGACGACATCAGCTCCATAGGACGCCGCACAGACATCCCGCCCGCTGCCGCCGGAACGCGCCCGCCGTCGGCCGGTCAACCGGTTCGGCGGCCCGTCGGCAGGGCCGGAGGCAACCCACGCGCACCGATATTTCCGCAGGTCAATGTGGTGAACATGGCCGAGTGACGGCGAGGTCCGCGTTGACCGGCGGCGCGACGGTGTGGCAGCATTCGCGGCCTGACGGCAGTGAAGGAAGTCGGTGCGATTCCGACGCGGTCCCGCCACTGTCACCGGGGAGCGATCCCCCCTCGTGAGTCACGACCGTGTGTCTGCGGTTGGAAGGCCGGGGGAGAGCGTCGATCCGGAAGCCAGGATACTTCGGCCGTCGGGATGTACCCCAGGGCGTGGACACCCGAGGAGGACCGGATGACGCACGGCGTCTCATTCATCGACGAACATCGTCGCGATCCGCACCGCGGCCGCTTCGACGTGCTCCAGGGCTCCCACGCCGCCCACCGGTAACGAACCGTCGTACCGGCTGACGCCGTACCCACCCGCATCGCCCAGGCCGCCCGCGTGGCCGCCGGGGCGTCATCTCCCGGAGCCCGCCGTGCGTATCCTGCTGCTCTCCACCGCCGACACCGACCTGCTGGCCGCCCGAGCCAGCGGCGCGGACTACCGGCTGGCCAACCCCGCCCGGGTCGGCGCCGAGGAGGTGCCCGCCCTGCTCGACGGGGTCGCCCTCGTCGTGGTACGCCTGCTCGGCGGGCGGCAGGCGTGGCCGGACGGCCTCGCCGAGGTGCTCGCCTCCGGCCTGCCGACGGTCGTGCTCGGCGGCGAGACGCTGCCCGACGCCGAGCTGATGGCCATCTCCACGGTGCCGTCCGGTGTCGTCACCCAGGCGCTGGCGTACCTGGTCGAGGGCGGGCCGGACAACCTCGGGCAGCTGGCCCGGTTCCTCTCCGACACGGTGCTGCTCACCGGCGAGGGGTTCGCCCCACCCGCGCCGACCCCGGCGTACGGCGTGCACGGTGACCACCCGACCGACCCGGACCGACCCACCGTGGGGATCGTCTTCTACCGGGCGCACGCCCTGGCCGGCAACACCGCGTTCGTCGACGTGCTCGCGGACGCGGTGCGGGCGGCCGGCGGCAACCCGTTGCCGATCTTCTGCGGCTCGCTGCGCGGGCTGACCGCCGGTGCCGGTCCGCTCGGGCTCTTCGCCCGCTGTGACGCGCTGCTGGTCACCGTGCTCGCGGCCGGCGGCGCGGTCGCCGCGGACGCCTCCGGCGGCGGCGACGAGGACGCCTGGGACGTCGGCGCCCTCGCCGCCCTGGACGTGCCGGTCATCCAGGCGCTCTGCCTGACCAGCACGCACGCCCAGTGGGCCGGCAGCGACGCCGGGCTGTCCCCGTTGGACGCGGCGATGCAGGTGGCCATCCCCGAGTTCGACGGCCGGATCATCACCGTGCCGTTCTCGTTCAAGCAGATCGACGCGGACGGCCTCTCGGTGTACGCCGCCGACCCCGAGCGGGCCGCCCGGGTCGCCGGGATCGCGGTGCGCCACGCCCGGCTGCGGTACGTGCCCAACGCCGACAAGCGGGTCGCCGTGGTGCTCAGCTCCTACCCCACCAAGCACTCCCGGGTCGGTAACGCCGTCGGGCTGGACACCCCGGTCTCGGCGGTCCGGCTCTTCGCCGCGCTGGCCGAGGCCGGCTACCACCTGGGCGACGCGCCGCCGCCCGCCGACGGCGACAAGCTCATCCACGCGCTGATCGCCGCCGGCGGTCACGACGTGGAGTGGCTCACCCCGGAACAGTTGGCCGCCGCCGAGGCCCGGATACCGGGGCAGACGTACCGACGGTGGTTCGACCAGGTCCCGGCCGAGCTGCGCGAGCGGATCCGGGAGCACTGGGGTGAGCCGCCCGGTGAGCTGTACACCGAGGGCGGGGACATCGTGCTCGCCGGGCTGCGCTTCGGCAACGTGGTGCTGCTGATCCAACCGCCGCGCGGCTTCGGGGAGAACCCGATCGCCATCTACCACGACCCGGACCTGCCACCCAGCCACCACTACCTGGCCGCGTACCGCTGGTTGGCCGCGCCCGTCGCGGACGGTGGCTTCGGCGCGGACGCCGTGGTGCACCTGGGCAAACACGGCACCCTGGAGTGGCTGCCCGGCAAGGGCCTCGGGCTGGCCGCCGACTGCGCGCCCGACGCGGTCCTCGCCGACCTGCCGCTGGTCTACCCGTTCATCGTCAACGACCCCGGCGAGGGCACCCAGGCCAAGCGGCGGGCGCACGCCGTGGTGATCGACCACCTGGTGCCGCCGATGGCCCGCGCCGAGACCTACGGCGACCTGGCCAAACTGGAGCAACTGCTCGACGAGTACGCCACCGTGCAGGCCCTCGACCCGGCCAAGGTGCCGACCGTACGGGCCCAGATCTGGGACCTGGTGCGCGCCGCCGAACTGCACCACGACCTGCACGCCGAGGCGATGCCCGACGCGGACGACTTCGACGACTTCGTGCTGCACCTCGACGGCTACCTCTGCGAGGTCAAGGACGTGCAGATCCGCGACGGACTGCACATCCTGGCCGACGCGCCCACCGGCGAACCCCGGGTCAACCTGGTCCTCGCGGTGCTGCGCGCCCCACAGATCTGGGGTGGCGCCCGCGCCCTGCCCGGCCTGCGGCAGGCCCTCGCCGCCGCGTACTCCCTCGACGAGCAGGCGCTGCTCGCCGCGCCGGGGCAGCGGCTGGCGCTGCCCACCGCGTTGACCGAGGTGGTGGACGGGCGGCCGGCACCGCCGCCGACGCGATCGACCTGATCGAGGCCCTCGCCCGGCGGCTGGTCGTCGGCATGGAGACGCTGGGCTGGGCGGTGGACGCGACCGACGCGGTGGTCGTCGAGGTGACCGGTCAGTCGATCCCGGACGCCGCCGCGGTGCTGCACTTCGCCGCCACCGAGCTGGTGCCCCGACTGGACCGGACCACCGACGAGCTGCGCAACACCCTCGGCGCGCTGGACGGGAGGTTCGTGCCGCCCGGCCCGTCCGGCTCACCCACCCGGGGGCTGGTCAACGTGCTGCCCACCGGACGCAACTTCTACTCGGTCGACCCGAAGGCCATCCCCAGCCGCAACGCGTGGGACGTCGGCGTGGCCCTCGCCGACTCGCTGCTGGCCCGGCACCTCGCCGACACCGGGGCGTACCCCCGCTCGGTGGGGTTGACCGTATGGGGCACCAGCGCCATGCGGACCCAGGGCGACGACATCGCCGAGGTGCTCGCGCTGCTGGGTTGCCGGCCGGTCTGGGACGACAGGTCCCGGCGGGTCACCGGCATCGAGGTGGTGCCCACGGCCGAGCTGGGCCGACCCCGGGTCGACGTCACGGTGCGCATCTCCGGCTTCTTCCGCGACGCGTTCCCGCACGTGGTGGCGCTGCTCGACGACGCCGTCCGGCGGGTCGCCGCCCTCGACGAGCCGGACGAGGAGAACTACCTGCGGGCGCACGTCACCGCCGACCTCGCCGAACACGGCGACGAGCGGCGGGCCACCGCCCGGATCTTCGGCTCCAAACCCGGGGCGTACGGCGCGGGTCTGCTGCCGCTGATCGACGCCCGGACCTGGCGCAGCGACGCCGACCTGGCCGAGGTGTACGCGGTGTGGGGCGGCTACGCCTACGGCCGGGGCCTGGACGGGCGGGAGGCGCGCGCCGACATGGAACGCTCCTTCGCCCGGATCGCGGTAGCGGTGAAGAACCAGGACACCCGCGAGCACGACATCGTCGACTCCGACGACTACTTCCAGTACCACGGCGGGATGGTGGCGATGGTCCGCCACCTCACCGGCACGTCACCGCAGGCGTACGTGGGTGACTCGGCGATGCCGCACGACGTGCGGACCCGCACGCTGGGCGAGGAGACCCGGCGGGTGTTCCGGGCCCGGGTGGTCAACCCGAGTGGATCGCCGCGATGCGCCGGCACGGCTACAAGGGCGCGTTCGAGCTGGCGGCCACAGTGGACTACCTGTTCGGCTACGACGCCACCGCCGGGGTGGTCGACGACTGGATGTACGAGCACCTGGCCGCCGCGTACCTCTTCGACGAGACCACCCGGGAGTTCCTGGAGCAGTCCAACCCGTGGGCGCTGCGCGGCATCACCGAGCGGCTGTTGGAGGCCGCCGACCGGGGGTTGTGGGGCAAACCCGAGCCGGCCACCCTCGACCGGCTCCGCGACACGTACCTGGCCAGCGAGGGCGACCTGGAGGACCGGGCATGACCACGACCACCACCTACCCGTTCAGCGCGGTGCTCGGCATGGCCGACATGCGACTGGCGTTGCTGCTCAACGCCGTCTCCCCGGCGATCGGCGGGGTGCTGGTGCGGGGTGAGAAGGGGACCGCCAAGTCCACCGCCGTGCGGGCCCTCGCCGCGCTGCTGCCGCCGGTCCGTCGGGTGGTTGGCTGTCGCTTCGGCTGTGACCCGGCCGAGCCCGACCCGGCCTGCCCGGACGGCCCCCATCCCGCCGGGGCGGGTGCCGAGATCCGCCCGGCCCGGCTGGTGGAGCTGCCGGTCGGCGCCGCCGAGGACCGGGTGGTCGGCGCGCTGGACCTGGAGCAGGCGATCGGCGCGGGCGTCCGCGCCTTCGAGCCGGGCCTGCTCGCCGCCGCGCACCGGGGTGTGCTCTATGTCGACGAGGTCAACCTGCTGCACGACCACCTGGTCGACCTGCTGCTCGACGCGGCGGCGATGGGTCGCAGCCACGTCGAGCGGGAGGGTGTCTCGGTCAGTCACGCGGCCCGCTTCCTGCTGGTCGGCACGATGAACCCGGAGGAGGGGGAGCTGCGCCCGCAGCTGCTCGACCGGTTCGGGCTGACGTCGAGGTGAACGCCAGCCGGGACCCGGAGATCCGGGTCGAGGTGGTCCGCCGCCGGCTGGCCGCCGACGCCGATCCGGTCGGCTTCGCCGCCCGCTGGGCCGACGCCGACGCGGAGATCGCCGCCCAGGTGGCCGCCGCCCGCCGCCGACTTCCCGGGGTACGACTGCCGGACGCCGCGCTGCGGCAGATCGCCGAGGTGTGCGCGGCGTTCGACGTGGACGGGATGCGCGCCGACATCGTCACCGCCCGTACCGCCCTGGCCCACGCCGCGTGGCACGGCCGGGACCGGGTCACCATCGACGACGTCCGGGTGGCCGCCCGGCTGGCCCTGCCGCACCGCCGCCGCCGCGACCCGTTCGACACCCCCGGGCTGGACGAGAAGCGCCTCGACGAGGCGTTGCAGCGGGCCCAGGACGCCCACCCCGACGACCCGGACGACGACGGCCCCGACGACCGTGGCCTCGACGACCGTGGCCCCGACGACCGTGGCCCGCAGGGCGGTGGCCC
>NZ_JAEVHL010000170.1 GCF_016803395.1 Micromonospora tarensis
ACCGTGGTGCGGCCGGTCCGGCGGCGCCCGGGGCCGCCGGGAGCAGGGTGAGCGTCGGGGCACGGTGTGCGCCGGTGGCGTCCGCCCACCTGACGACAGTGCCGTCGGCGTACGTCTGGACGACCTCGAAGGTGAGCCGCTCGACCTGCGGCAGCGGCCCCATGGACAGCGCCAACCGGGCCGGTCCGGGGCCGCTGTCGCCAACCCGGACCCAGGTCACCGCGGTGGTCACCGTGCTCACCCCGGAGGAGTGGATGCCGGCCACCGGCTTGTCCAGGTCGCGGGAGCTGATCCGGGGCGCCCAGCCGTCCACCGACATCGGGTACACCTCGGCGATCGGTGCGTCGGCCGGCAACCGGATCTCGACCTGCGTGGTCTTCGTGCCGGCCCGCTCCTCCGCGACGGAGAACTCAAGCCGTACGGCGTCGCCCTGCCGTGCCTCGGTCGGGGTGGTCGTCACGTCCGCCGCGTGCGTCGTGCCGGGCCAGAGCAGCAGCCCGGCGGCGGTCAGCGCGGTCACCGCCGCGATCCGCCGTCGGCGCTCGCCGCCGTGCGTGCTCGCCATGTCGTGCCCCCATCCGTGTCCGCGCGGCCGGCACCGGTTTCCGGCCACACCCTGTAGTTCGGCTGCGTGGCGCGAAAGGTTCAACGCGACCGGCAGGAAGGTGCCCTTCCGGACCCCGGGAGGGTGGACCGATAGCATCGGCAGGAGCCGAGGATCGGCACCGTTTCGTACCGCTTGGAGGAGTCACCGTGTCCGCACCCCGTACCCCCGCCGTGGCCGACCCCGTCGTCGTCGCCGCCGGGACGACGGCGGCCGACGCGGTGGCCGCGGCCGGACTGCCCGCGAACGGCCCCAAGGCGATCGTCGTGGTCCGCGACCCGCAGGGTCAGCTGCGCGACCTGGACTGGGCCCCGGCCGAGGAGACGGTCGTCGAGCCGGTCAGCCTGGACTCGCCGGACGGGCTCAACGTGCTGCGCCACTCCACCGCGCACGTGCTCGCCCAGGCCGTGCAGGACGTCTTCCCCGAGGGCAAGCTGGGCATCGGTCCGCCGATCGAGAACGGCTTCTACTACGACTTCGACGTCGCCAAGCCGTTCCAGCCCGATGACCTCAGCAAGCTCGAGAAGCGCATGCAGGAGATCATCAAGTCCGGGCAGCGGTTCCGCCGCCGTCGCTTCGGCAGCCTGGACGAGGCGCGCTCGGAGCTGGCCGACGAGCCGTTCAAGCTGGAGTTGATCGAGGTCAAGGGCGAGGGCCTGGACACCGACGAGGTGATGGAGGTGGGCGGCGGCGAGCTGACCATCTACGACAACCTCGACGCCAAGGAGGACAAGGTCTGCTGGTCGGACCTGTGCCGGGGCCCACACCTGCCGACCACCCGGCTGATCGGCGCGTTCAAGCTGATGCGCTCCGCCGCCGCCTACTGGCGGGGGTCGGAGAAGAACCCCCAACTACAGCGGGTGTACGGCACCGCGTGGCCGACCCGCGACGAGCTCAAGGCGTACCTGAAGCTGTTGGAGGAGGCCGCCCGGCGCGACCACCGCAAGCTCGGCGCGGACCTGGACCTGTTCAGCTTCCCCGACGAGATCGGCTCCGGCCTGGCGGTCTTCCACCCCAAGGGCGGCATCATCCGCCGCGAGATGGAGCACTACTCGCGGCGGCGGCACGAGGAGGCGGGGTACGAGTTCGTCAACACCCCGCACATCACCAAGGCGCAGCTGTTCCAGACCTCCGGTCACCTGCCCTACTACGCGGACACCATGTTCCCGCCCATGCAGCTGGAGGGCGCGGACTACTACCTCAAGGCGATGAACTGCCCGATGCACAACCTGATCTTCAGGTCGCGCGGGCGGTCGTACCGGGAGCTGCCGCTGCGGATGTTCGAGTTCGGCACCGTCTACCGGTACGAGAAGTCCGGAGTCGTGCACGGCCTGACCCGGGTCCGGGGCCTGACCCAGGACGACTCGCACATCTACTGCACCCGCGAGCAGATGGCCGGCGAGCTGTCCACGCTGCTCAGCTTCGTGCTCGACCTGCTGCGCGACTACGGCCTGGACGACTTCTACCTGGAATTGTCGACCCGGGACGACTCGCCCAAGTTCATCGGCGCCGACGAGGACTGGGCGGAGGCCACCGAGGCGCTGCGCACCGCCGCCGAGACCTCCGGCCTGGACCTGGTGCCCGACCCGGGTGGCGCGGCGTTCTACGGGCCGAAGATCTCCGTGCAGGCGCGGGACGCGATCGGCCGGACCTGGCAGATGTCCACCATCCAGGTCGACTTCAACCAGCCGGAGCGGTTCGGACTGGAGTACCAGGCCGCCGACGGCAGCCGGCAGCGACCCGTGATGATCCACCGGGCGTTGTTCGGGTCGATCGAACGGTTCTTCGGGGTGCTCACCGAGCACTACGCGGGTGCGTTCCCGGCCTGGCTGGCACCGGTGCAGGTGATCGGCATCCCGATCCGCGAGGACCACACCGACTACCTGCACGGCTTCGTCGCCGCGCTGCGTGCCGAGGGCATCCGGGCGCAGGTGGACGCGGGTGACGACCGGATGCAGAAGAAGATCCGGACGGCGCAGCAGCAGAAGATCCCGTTCATGGTGATCGCCGGCGACGACGACGTGGCCGCCGGCACGGTCTCCTTCCGCTACCGCGACGGCTCCCAGCGCAACGGGGTGCCGGTCGCCGAGGCGGTGACCCACGTGCTCGACGTGGTCAGCTCGCGGACCAACATCGGCCCGTCCGCCGCCGCCGAGTAGCGGAACCACCCCGCGGCCCGCGCGCGGCCGCGCGCCGGCGCGCCGCGTGCTCGTGGCCCACGTGCCGCCGACGCGGTCCGTGTGACGCATGATCGCGCTCGATCCAGGAAGTAGTGGCCTCCCCGGTGCGGGAGCACTACTTCCATGTTCGAGCGCGATCATCGCCGTGGAGGCGGCGCGATCATCGCGGTGGAGGCGGCGCGATCGTCGCGGTGGAGGTCGGCGTGCGGAGGCGGCGTGCGGAGGCAGCGCCCGGAGGCGGTGCCGGGTATCAGATGCCGCAGTTCGGCGCGGACCAGCCCCCGACCGCCGCCACGTGGGTGTGGTCGTTGTGGTCCGGGTAGCCGGGGCCGAGGATCTGTCCGAAGCCGTGGTTGCGGGCCTGCTGTGCCAGCCGGCAGAACGACGGGGACCCGGTCAGGTCCACCCCGTCGCCGTACAGGTGCCGACTGTTCGACGCCCCGCCGACCGCGCTGTTGCAGGCGTAGCTGCGGAAGCTGCTGCTGATCGAGATGGCCACGTCCCCGAGGGCGTGTCGCATGGCCTGGAGCTTCCACATCGAGACCAGCGCGTTGAACCGTGCGGTGCTCGCCGAGACCGCCCCGCCGGACCAGTCGCTGTTGCACTTGTTCAGCTCGGGGTAGCTGAAGTTGGCCGGGGTGCAGTCGTCGTCCTGGAGGGCGTAGATGCGGTTGAACGTCTGCGGGCCGGCGATGCCGTCCGCGGGCAGCCCGTACGCCTGCTGGAAGCGGATCACCGCCGACCGGGTGGCCGGGCCGAACGCGCCGTCGAGGGTGAGCACCGCGCCGTAGCCGGGGTAGCCGGCGACCCGGATCTGGAGTTGCCGGACGTCCTCGCCGGACGCCCCCTGGGCCAGGGTGCGACCCCAGGTGTAGCAGCCGTCCGCCTGGGCCGCGCCGGCGGTGAGGGTGACGCCGGCCACTGTGCTGGCGGCGGTCAGCGCGAGTGCCGCGAGGAACCTGCCGAGCCGTCGGATCATGGAGCCCTCCATCAGTGCATGGAAGTTCTTGGATGTATGGGATCTTCAGGTTTCGACATTGATCCGTCAAGAACTTTCAGCAGTGAGTTTCCCGCCGACGGAGTCCCGCCCGCTCGCACGGCTCCGTGGCGCCGCTGGGGCAGGCCCGCCGGGGTGCGGGCTCCGGCCGGGTCTTCCATTCATTCGTCGGCGGCCGGTAGCCTCTTCGACGTGCGGCTGCCCGAGAGTAAATATCTCCGTCGAGCCCTATTCGGGATTGCCGCCCTTTGTCTTCTTCTTCTCGCGGTCATCCAGTACCTTCTCCTGCCGGCGGACGGAGACAGAACCGACAACCTCAAGGCGGTCGGTGCCAATGTCGTGGCGAACCTGCTGACCTCCTTGATCGCGTTCCTTGTCGTCGCCGGGGTGATCTTGTGGCTGCTGCCCCCCGCCCCGGACAGTCGGGAAGTGAAGGTTGTCAGCGGGCGAGATCGGGCAGCCACCCTGGACGAGGGTCGGCGGTCGACGACTTTCTGGTGGTTCAGCGGAGGCCTGGGCCGATTCAATCGAGCCATTGTGATACCCGAGCTTGCGACTGCGGCGAGACGATCCAACTCCGCTCGGTCCATAGTGCTCCTCACTCTGGATCCGGATTCTTCCGCAGTGTGTTCGACCTACGCCGAACTGCGCGGCGCACGACGCTCGGGGCGCGGGCAGGAGTGGACGGAGGCGTCCGTTCGCACTGAGATCCTGGCAACGGTGCTGGTCGCGTTCCAGTGGCGCGATCGCGAGCCGCTGCTTGAGGTGGAGGTGCTCTTCAAGCAGACCTGTTCGTTGACCCGCCTTGAGATCAACGATTCCTTCGCGATTCGTACGTCGGAGGATCCGGCTGAGTCGGCGCTTGTCTTCCCCAGAGGTGTTCCGTTCTACTCGCTCATGCAGGAGGATTTCCGCCTGGACCGCAAGCAGGCGCGGGGTATCCGAACGACTCCGCTTCCGGCGGATCCTGACGCGGCGGCTCTGCGAGGCTGGTTCGTTCAGATCGGCGTCGGTTGTGCCAGCGGAATGTCGGATGCGGAGATTCAGGAAGTGGTCGAGGTGGCCGCCAGCAGCAGGAGTCCCTATGGATGAGGCTACGGAATTTGCGAGTTACCTGCTCTCGTCGCCCGAGGGGAGAACGTTCGACGAGGTGTTGAATGGTCTTCGGCAGGTCGGGGTCGACCGGTTGGTTGATCCACGCCGGATGCATCAGCACGTGTTGGGTTTTGTCCAGCTCCGGCTCGCCACGTCGGCGAACAAGGAACTGCGGATCCATCACTGGCCGGCCGGTGCGTCCTTCTCCGAGGAGCCGCACACGCACCTCTGGGATCTGACCAGCTATGTCCTGGCTGGGGTGATCACCAGCACCGAATACGCCGTGCGCCCCACGTCGAGCGGGAGCGCCCACCGGCTCTTCGTGGTGAAGCCGGCGCACGGCGGGACCGTTCGGGAACCCACGGGTCGGCAGGTGCGCGTCTCGATCGACAAGCAAGGGTCCCATGACGTTGGCTCCAGCTATTTGGTGCCGCACGGGGTCTTCCACACGTCCGCGCCCTCCTCGGCGAGCGCACTCACGCTGATCACGACATCCGTCCCCATGGTCGACTATCCGCTGGTGGCGGCACCGCCGCAGTCGGGTCGGTCGGGGCACGCCCCGATGAACCCACCGACGAGCCATGAATTAGACGATTTCCGGAGAGCGCTGTGGCAGGCAGTCGAATGACGCTTCGAGTGGCAACATGGAACATTCGGGAGGCGTCAGCCGCGGCTTCCAATGAGCCGTTCGACCCTTGGGAGTTCGTCCAGGAACTGAACCTGGACATCCTTGCCCTGCAAGAGGTGCCATTCGATGATGGGCGCAGTTCCAAGGTGCTGTCGGCGATGCGTTCCCTGGTCGGCCTCCGGTCCGCCAGCGCGCTGCCGCTGCATCCGTCCGGATTCGGCGCGTCGATGTCGGGTCTGGCGACGCTTTCCCGCCATCCGCAATCCGAGCCGAGCAACCGCTTCTTCGACCCCGAAGGTCAGGCGATAGTGGTGGACGGTCGGTTGGAGAACGTGCACCACAAGGCGCTCAGCCAGGTCACCTGCCTCACCCAACTCGGCTCGGTCGTGCTGTTCAACCTCCACCTCTTCCCCTTCCAGCGGATGGGGTTGCCGGCCTCACACGAACGCTTCGAATCTGTCTGGCGGATCGTGCGCGGCCAGTTGGATGCGTCAAGGGATCTGCCGACCGTGGTTCTGGGCGACTTCAACACACCGATCCGTGAGTTGGCGATGGCACCCGACGCCGGCTATTCACGGGTCGTCGGCGACCGGGTCACTCACGAGGGTTTCGCCTCCGACGACATCCTGATCTCGCGGCACTTCCAGACCCGACGGGTGGAGCTCCTGGAGAATCCGTCGGATCACCTGCTGTGCTTCGCGGAGCTTGAGATGGCCGAGCGACCCGGGGGGTGACGAGGCGAGCGACTAGAGCGCTCCCATTCGTCCCCGGCGACGATGTGGGCGTCCGCGGCCGGTCGGCGGGGGAGGGCTAACCTGGTGCGAGAGATCCAGTCTTGCCGCCCTGAGCTGGCTCAGCGGCACGTGCGGCGCCGCAGTTCGGGGAAGCATCGACTGCCGAGCTGAAGGTGTTGGTGACCAGGGAGATGGTGCACGACAACGGGTTGGCGGATGGGCTGGACCGGCTCTGGACGCCACACCGGATGGCCTACGTCTCAGGCGGGGATCGGCCCGACGGCGCTCCCGAGAAGCCTCCCGGTTGCCCGTTCTGCCGGGCCCCCGGCCTGCCGGCGGAGCAGGATCTCGTCGTCGCGCGGGGCGCGCACGTCTACGCGATGCTCAACCTCTACCCGTACAACCCGGGGCACCTGTTGATCTGCCCGTACCGGCACGTCGCCGACTACACGGATCTCGACACGCCCGAGACCATCGAGCTGGCGGCCTTCACCAAGGACGCGATGCGCGTCATCCGGCACGTCTCCAACGCGCACGGCTTCAACCTGGGCATGAACCAGGGCGGAGTGGCCGGCGCCGGCATCGCTGCCCACCTGCACCAGCACGTGGTGCCGAGGTGGGGCGGCGACGCCAATTTCATGCCGGTGATCGCCCGGACGAACGTGCTGCCGCAACTGCTCGCCGACACCCGGGACCTGCTCGCCAAGGCGTGGCCCGCCTGACCGTCGCCGGTGGGCGACGTCCGGCCGCCCGGCGTCCGCGCCGGTCCGGCTAGTCGGCGCGCAGCAGCGGGGTCAGCTCCGACCAGCTCTCCACCCGGTGTACGCGGGGCAGCAGCGCGGCGTGCGCGGCGACCTCGGCCGGGCGGGGCCGGAACAGGAAGCGGTGCCGCACCGCGTCGAGGTAACCGAGCACCTCCAGCTTGTCGTCCACGAAGTGGGTCAGCCCGAGCCGCCGCGCGATCGGTGCCTTGGCCGGGCGGCTACGACAGAAGTGCACCCGCTCCACCGGGATGCCGGTGCGGGCCGGGAAGTCGTGGTGGGCCAACCACTCCCGGGTGCGCCGTTCGGTGTCCTCCCCGCACTTGGACACCAGGTGCACCTCGTCGAACGCGGGGGCCAGCGCGGCGAGCGCGTCGAACGCCCCGGCCACGACCGGCGTGCGCAGGTAGTGGGCACCGAAGAACGACGTGTCGGCGTCGTCGTCGGCCGGTTCGATGAGCACTCCGCCGATGTCCACACCCAGCCGTCGCATGGCGCGATCATGCCGCACCTGACCCGACGTCGGATACCGCGTTTACGCCCCGGGATCTGCTACGCCCCGAACCCTGAAGGTGGCACGATCGGCCGATGGCAGTCACGACACGGACGTTGGGGCGCAGCGGCATCGAGGTCAGCGCCCTCGGCATGGGGTGCTGGGCGATCGGCGGGCCCTGGGCGGAGGGCACCCAGCCGTTGGGCTGGGGCGCGGTCGACGACGACGAGTCGGTGCGGGCGGTACGCCGGGCACTCGAGGTGGGCATCACCCTCTTCGACACCGCCGACACGTACGGGGCCGGGCACAGTGAGCGGGTGCTCGGTCGGGCGCTCGCCGGTCGCCGCGACGACGCCGTGATCGCCACCAAGTGGGGCTACACCTTCGACGAGTCCAGCCGACAGGCCACCGGGGAGGACGCGTCCCCCGCCTACCTGCGGCGGGCCGTGACCGCCTCGCTGCGCCGGCTGGGCACCGACCGGATCGACCTCTACCAGCTGCACCTGGCCGACCTGCCGGTGCCGAGGGCGCAGGCGCTGGTCGGCACCTGCGAGGACCTGGTCGCCGAGGGCCTGATCCGCGGGTACGGGTGGAGCACCGACCGTCCCGACCGGGCCACCGCGTTCGGGCAGGGCGCGGCCGGTGCGACAGCCGTCCAGCACACCCTGTCGGTGCTGCGGGACGCCCCCGAGCTGCTCGCCGTCTGCGACAAGTACGACCTGGCCAGCGTCAACCGGGGGCCGCTCGGGATGGGGCTGCTCACCGGCAAGTACTCGGCCGCCTCCACCCTGCCCCGCGACGACGTACGCGGGTTGGCCCCGGGTTGGTTGGAGTGGTTCCGGGGTGGCCGGCCGGCACCGGAGTGGCTGCGCCGCGTCGGCGCGGTCCGCGCCGCGCTCACCGCCGATGGCCGCACCCTGGCCCAGGGCGCGCTGGGCTGGATCTGGGCCCGCAGCGGACGCACCATTCCGATCCCGGGCTGCCGTACCGTCGCCCAGGTCGAGGAGAACGCCGCCGCGCTGCACCGGGGCCCGCTACCGGCGGACCAGTTCGTCGAGGTGGAACGCCAGCTGGCCGCCCTCCGCGCGGCGGCGCTGCGCGACGCCGACCGCCGGCACTGGCCGCGCCCCACCGATCCCACGGTCCATCCCTGACGGCCCGCCGGTGGCGCTGCCCCGCAGCTGGGGCAGCGCCACCGGGCAGAACAGGGCGGGCGCCGGCGGTCAGGGGGTGTGTTCCTTGCGGGCCTGGTCGGCCAGGTGGGCGGGCATCGGGTCGTGCCGGACGAAGTGGCGGCGGAAGGTGCCGGTGCCGCCCGTCATGGAGCGCAGCTCGACGGCGTAGCGCAGCAACTCGGTGGCCGGCACCTCGGCCCGGACCAGGGTACGGCCCTCGGTGTCCGGGTCCGGTTCGGTGCCGAGGACCCGGCCACGCCGGCCGGACAGGTCACCCAGCACCGTGCCCACCGAACCGTCCGGCACCCGGATGGTTACCTCGTCGATCGGCTCCAGCAGGGCTGGCTGACCACGGTCGGCGGCGTCGCGAAGGGCCAACGCGCCGGCGGTCTGGAAGGCCGCGTCGGAGGAGTCGACGCTGTGCGCCTTCCCGTCGACCACTGTCACCCGCAGGTCCACCACCGGGTGCCCGGCGACCAGCCCGCGCTCCAGCTGGGCGCGGACGCCCTTCTCCACCGACGGGATGTAGTTGTGCGGCACCGCGCCGCCGACCACCCGGTCGACGAACTCGAAGCCACTGCCACGGGGCAGCGGCTCGACCTCGATGTCGCAGACCGCGTACTGGCCGTGGCCGCCGGACTGCTTGACGTGGCGGCCGTGCCCCTTCGCGGGCACGGTCAGCGTCTCGCGCAGGGAGACCTTGACGGGCTCGGTGTCCAGCTCGACGCCGCCCGCGCGCAGCCGGTCGAGCAGCACGTCCGCGTGTGCCTCACCCATGCACCAGAGCACCAGTTGGTGGGTTTCCGGGTTGCGTTCCAGCCGCAGCGTGGGGTCGCCGGCGACCAGCCGGGCGAGGTTGCGGGCCAGGGCGTCCTCGTCGGCCCGGCTGCGGGCGACGATGGCCACCGGCAGCAGGGGCTCCGGCATCTCCCAGGGTGCGATCAGCAGCGGGTCAGCCTTGGCCGAGATGGTGTCGCCGGTCTCGGCGCTGCCCGACTTGGTGACCGCGCAGATGTCGCCGGCCGCGCAGAGCGGCACCTCACGCAGGGTGGCGCCCAGCGGGGTGTAGATGTGCCCGACCCGCTCGTCGGCGTCGTGGTCGGGGTGGCCCCGTTCGGCCATGCCGTGCCCGGAGACGTGCACGGTCTGGTCGGGACGCAGCGTGCCGGAGAAGACCCGGACCAGCGAGACCCGACCGACGTGGCGGTCGACGGTGGTCTTGACCACCTCGGCGACGAGCGGTCCGGCCGGGTCGCAGGTCAACGGCGGACGCGGTGACCCGTCCACGCCGGTCACCGCCGGCAACTCGTGCTCCAGCGGCGACGGGAACGCCGCGGTCAGCAGCTCCAGCAGCACGTCCAGACCGACACCGGTCTCGGCGCAGACCGGCACCACCGGATAGAAGTGGCCCCGCGCGACGGCCTTCTCCAGGTCGTCGATGAGCACCTCGGTGCTGATCTCCTCGCCGTCGAGGTACCGGTCCATCAGGGTCTCGTCCTCGCTCTCGGCGATGATCCCCTCGATCAGCTCGTTGCGGGACTCGTCGATGGCCGGCTGGTGCTCCGGGTCCGGTTCGCGGACGTCGGCCGGGAGCCCGGCGCTGTAGTCGAAGACCCGGCGGGTGATCAGACCGAGCAGACCTTCGGTGGACACCCCGTCGTCGCCGAGCATCGGCAGGTAGAGGGGCATCACGTTGTCGCCGAAGAGCCGTTGGCAGAGCGCCACCGTCTCGTCGACGTCGGCGCGGGGCTGGTCGAGTCGGGCCACGGCGACCGCTCGCGGCATGTCGACCGCGGCGCACTCCTCCCACAGCGCGACGGTGGCCGCGTCCATGCCGCCCGCCGCGGAGACCACGAAGAGCGCGGCGTCGGCGGCCCGCAGCCCGGCGCGCAGCTCGCCGACGAAGTCGGCGTACCCGGGGGTGTCCAGCAGGTTGACCTTGACGCCGTTGTGCAGCAGCGGCGCGCAGGCCAGGCTCACCGAGCGCTGTTGGCGTACGGCTGCGGGGTCGTGGTCGCCGACTGTGGTGCCGTCGGCCACGGTGCCCGCCCGGCCGATCGTGCCGGTGGCCGCGAGCAGCGCCTCGACCAGCGTCGTCTTGCCCGCTCCGGAGTGCCCGACGAGCACCACGTTGCGAACCCGTTCGGGCTCGGTCACCACCGGCGTGCCGCCGGCGGAACCCTTCTCCTGACTTTTCTGCGCCATCGGGCGCACCTCCCTCAGCCGGTGGTGGGTGGCGACCGCCGCGCGACGGGAAGCGGCCCGGGGCGAGTGCGCGGCGATATCCTCCGGTGGTCTGCTGCACAGCGGGAACGGGACGGGCGGCCGGGTGAGCTGGCTCACCTCCCCGGCTCGATCTCACACCCGTTGCCGGGTGGGCACAAGCCTCCCCCGGGCGGGTCGGCGGGACCGGCCGTATCGCCGGACCTGGGCGGACCGTTACTGTGGGGACCGCCATGGCAAAGATCTTCCAAGTGTCGGCCCGCGCGGGGATGACCCGCGTCGTCGAGCCGATCGCCCGCGCCCTGCTGCGCGCGGGCGTCACCCCCAATGCCGTCACCGTCGCGGGCACCGTCGGCGTGCTCGTCGGCGCCCTCGGCTTCGGTGCCCGCGGCCACCTGGTCGCGGGCGCGTTGATCGTGACCCTGTTCGCGCTCACCGACCTGCTCGACGGGACGATGGCCCGGATGAGCGGCGGTTCCACCAGGTTCGGTGCGTTCCTCGACTCGAGCATGGACCGGGTCGCCGACAGCGCCGTCTTCGGCGCGGTCGCGTACTGGCTGGCCACCCGGGGTGACCACTCCGGAGTGGCCGCCGCGTTGGTCTGCCTGGCCGCCGGTGGCCTGGTCTCCTACGTGAAGGCCCGCGCCGAAGGGCTCGGCATGTCCTGCAACGTGGGCATCGCCGAGCGCACCGAGCGACTGTTGATCGTCGGCGTCGGCGGAATCCTCACCGGCGTCGGTGTGCGGCCGGCTCTGGAGATCGCGCTCTGGCTGCTCGCCGCGGTGTCGATCGTCACGGTGGCGCAGCGGATGACGCACGTCTACCGCCAGGCCCAGCAGCTCCAGCCGGACGGCCAGGCGTGAGCGGGGGGTCGACGCCCCGACGCCGGACGACCGGGGGTCGAGTCGCGTGAACGTCAGCGAGCTGGGCTTCGTCGCCGGCTGGCGGGTGGTCCGGGCGTTGCCCCGGCCGCTGGTGGCGGCGGCCTTCCAGGCGGGCGCGGACCGCGCCCACCGACGCGGTGGCGGGAGTACGGCCCGACTGCGCGCGAACCTGCGCCGGGTCGTCGGACCGGAGCTGCCCGAGGCCGAGCTTGACGATCTCGTCAGGCGTGGCCTGCGCTCGTACGCCCGGTACTGGATGGAGGCGTTCCGGCTGCCCGCGTTGAGCCGGGCGCAGATCCTGTCCGGGTTCCGGCTCGACGGCGCGGAGCTGCTCGCGGCCGACGTGGCCGCCGGCCGGGGCGCGGTGGTGGCCCTGCCGCACGCCGGTAACTGGGACGCGGCGGGCGCCTGGGTGGCGGCCACGGGTTGGCCGATCACCACTGTCGCCGAGCGGCTGCCGGATGGGGTGTACGAGCGGTTCGCCGCCTTCCGGGAGGCGCTGGGGATGGAAATCCTGCCGACCCGCGGCGGGCCGCGTCCGGCGTTCGAGGTGCTGCTGGACCGGGTACGCGCGGGTGCGGTGGTGCCGCTGCTGGCCGACCGGGACCTCTCCGCCCGGGGGGTCGAGGTGGACTTCTTCGGTGCGAAGACCCGGATGCCCGCCGGGCCGGCGTTGCTCGCGTTGCACACCGGCGCGCCGCTCTACGTGGCCTCGATGTGGTACGAGGCGGACGCCGCGTGCGCGTCGCTCGCCGGCCCGCTGCCGGTGCCGGGGCCCGAGGCCGGTCCGCTGGACCAGCGGGTCCGGTCGCTGACCCAGCTGATCGCCGACCGTCTGGCGACGGGTATCGCTCGGCATCCGGAAGACTGGCACATGTTGCAGCGGATGTGGTTGGACCAGGGGAGGGCGGGGGAGGGCGCGGCGAGGCCCTCCTCGTCGGCCCCCGGCCCGGCCTGAGGAGGTGGGCACGGTAAGCGCGAGGAGTGCAGCGCGGCGGAGCCCCGCAGTCGCGGACCGGGGGCACTGACGCATGCGGATCGGCATCGTGTGCCCGTACTCCTTCGACGTCCCCGGCGGGGTGCAGAACCACGTCGTGGACCTCGCCGAGGCGTTGATCGCGCTCGGTCACGAGGTCAGCGTGCTCGCCCCGGCGGACGAGGATTCGCCGCTGCCGGAGTACGTGGTGTCCGCCGGTCGGGCGGTTCCGCTGCCGTACAACGGCTCGGTGGCCCGGATCGCGTTCGGCCCGGTGTCGACCGCCCGGGTCCGGCGGTGGATCACCAACGGCGACTTCGACGTGCTGCACGTGCACGAGCCGCTCACGCTGAGCCTGTCGCTGCTCGCCGTGCTCTCCGCCCGTGGGCCGGTGGTGGCCACGTTCCACACCGCGATGACCCGTTCGCGGGTCCTTGCCGCCGCGCAGGGTGTGCTCCAGATCGTCCTGGAGCGGATCACCGCGCGGATCGCGGTCAGCGCGTTGGCACGCAAGGTGCAGGTCGAGCACATGGACGGCGGCGCGGTGGAGATCCCCAACGGGGTGGCGGTGGCCAAGTTCGCCGACGCCGAGCCGTTGCCGGGCTGGCCGGGGGAGTGCGCCGTGGGCACCGGCGGCACGCTGGGCTTCCTGGGCCGGTTCACCGAGGCGCGTAAGGGTTTTCCGGTGCTGCGGGACGCGTTCGTAGAGTTGGCCGCCACCCGACCCGGGCTGCGGTTGCTCGTGGCCGGGCCGGGTGACAGCGACGACCTGTACGACCAGTTCCCCGCCGACCTGCGCGAGCGGGTGACGTTCCTCGGTCTGGTCAGCGAGCCGGACAAGGCGCGGATGCTGCGCAGCGTGCACCTCTACGTGGCACCGAACACCGGTGGTGAGTCGTTCGGCATGATCCTCACCGAGGCGCTGGCGGCGGGCACCACGGTGGTCGCCAGTGACCTGGACGCGTTCCGGCGGGTCCTCGACGGCGGGCGCGCCGGTCGGCTGTTCCGCACCGGTGACCCGGTGGGGCTGCGGGACGCGCTGACCGAGCTGTTGGACGACCCGACCGGCCGGGCGACGCTGAGCGCCTGCGGAGATCAGGTGGTGGCGAATTTCGACTGGCCGGTGGTTGCTCGCCGCGTTCTGGAGGTATACGCAGCGGCGATCGAGGCGACCGACGGGCGGGTCATCGACCAGGAATGGGTGGGGCTGGGCTGAGCCGGTGTGACGGGTGGCGCGGAGGTGACCGGGGTGGCCGGTCGGGCCGCGCCCAATCGGACGAAACGGAGCAGCACTACGATGCCGCACATGTGGTGGGTGGTGGCCGCGAGCGTGGTCGTGGGGCTGGTCGCGGCGTACCTCGTCTGGACCGCCGGCCGGGTCGAGCGGTTGCAGAGTCGGGCGGAGCTGGCGGCCCGCGCCCTCGACGCCCACCTGCTGCGCCGGGCGGCGGCC
>NZ_JAEVHL010000171.1 GCF_016803395.1 Micromonospora tarensis
GCCGGCTGCCGGGACGGGCCGGGTCGCCAGGACGGTGAGGACGGCGCCGAGCGCCAGCGCGCCGCCGGCGACCGCGAGGACCTGGGCACCGACGATGGCCGGCCGGACGGTCAGGCCGGCGTCGTCCAGCGGCGGCAGGTGGGTCAGGCCGGCGTGCACTGCCGACGACGCCGGTATCGCGAGCGCCGTGGCGACGGCGGCGACGAGCCCGGCCTCGAGTGTCGCGGTGGCGGCGAGTTGGCGACGGCTGGTGCCCACGGCGGACCGCAGGGCGGTCTCGTCGGCGCGGATGCCCGCCGTCAGCCGGCCGGCGAGGACGAGTGCGGTCGCGGTCAGCACACCGCCGAGGACGGCGATGGCCAGCACGACGGCGGCGGTGACGTGCCGTTGGTCGTCGGCGGACCGCAGGGTCAGCGGCAGCTCGGAGGCGACCCGGGCGAGCGTGACACGGTCGCCGAGGGTGCCGGCCAGCCGGCGGTCGGCGTCGCGGACGCCCCCGGCCACGGTCTCCAGGGCGCGGCGGTTGGCGTGGGACAGGTCCGGATGGGCGGTGATCTCCATCCGGTCGACGGTGGCACCGGTGGTGAGCAGGTCGGCGAGGTCCACGAGGAACGGGCCGTAGGCGTTGACCGGCTGCATGAAGCGGCCGTCCCGGTAGCCGGTGGCGGAGCCGGCCGCCGCCAGCGGGTCGCGGTCCCAGCCGCGTCCCGGCAGCGGGCGTACGACACGACGACGGTCACGTCGATGGCCGGGACGGGCGGGTGGGCCAACTCGGTGCCGAGGCGCACCCGGCTACCGGGGGTGAGTTTCAGCAGGTGGGCGGTGGACTCCAGCAGCACCGCGTCGCCAGGGTGCTGTGGCCAGCGCCGGTGACCAGCTCGGCTCGGGTCGGCAGGTCGTCCAGCCCGGACAGGTACGCCTGGGCCGGCACGGTGGTGCCCGGGGCGAGTGCGGGCGGCAGCGCCCGCAGCACTGTCGACGCCCGCGCGGTTGTCGTCAACGGGAACGGTGCGAGCGCGGCGGCAAGCACGGTGCGGGTGTCGGCGGCGACGGACGGCGCGTCCGGGCCCTCGACGGTGCCGGTGTAGACGGTCGCGTCGACGGCGGCGGGGGTGGCGCGGGCCATGGCGACCTCCAGCGCCCGCTCGGCGGTGCGGGTGACCAGCAGGGTGCAGGTGCCGAGCACTGTCGCGCCGATCGTGACGACCCCGAGGAGGGCGGCCAGCAGCGGCCACTGCGCGCGGGCGCGCCGGCTGACCAGCCTCAGCATCGTCGCGTCACCCGGCGTCCGGCACGGGCTGGTACGGCTGCCCGGTCGCCGGTTCGTCGAGGCGGCCGTCGTGGATGCGGATCACCCGGTCGGCCAGGGCCATCATCACCGCGTCGTGCGTCGACACCAGTACCGTGACGCCTTCGGATTCCGCTATTCCGCGCAGCAGGGCCATCACCCCCAGGCCCGTCTCGGCGTCCAGTTGCCCGGTGGGCTCGTCGGCGAGCAGGAGTCGGGGCGAGGCGGCCAGCGCGCGGGCGATCGCCACCCGCTGCTGCTGGCCGCCGGACAGCTCCGCCGGCCGCTGCTGGGCGTGGTCGGCCAGGCCGACCAGCTCCAGCAGCAACTCGACCCGCCGCTCGCGATCGGCCGGGGCGACGCGGGTCAGCCGCAGCGGGGCGGCGACGTTCTCCGCGGCCGACAGCACCGGGATCAACCCGAAGCTCTGGAAGACGTACGACACCTGCTCGCGCCGCAGCCGGGACAGGCCGTCCTCGTCGAGCGCGGTGACGTCGGTGCCGTTGACGCGCACGGTGCCGGCGTCCGGGCGGTCCAGGCCGCCGACGACGTTGAGCAGGGTGGTCTTGCCCGAGCCGGACCGGCCGACGAGCGCCACCATGGCACCGGCGGCCACGTCGAACGACACGCCGTGCAGGGCGTGCACGACGGTCGGCCCGGTGCGGAAGCGCCGGTGTACGCCGCGCACGCTCAGCAGCGGCTCGCTACTCATTCGCCGCTTCCCGAATCGGGGCGGATCGTGATGTGGTCGGGCTCCAGGGCCAGCCGGACCCGTCGGGTCAGCGCCAGCGCCTGGCGAAACTCGCGGGGCACCTGGACCCGCCCGGCCCGGTCCATCACCGCGTACTCCTCGGCGATCGTGTGCGTGTCGCCCGCCGCGTCGGTGGTGGTGCGGCGCAGCACCTCGCTGCTGGTGCGCCCGTCCCGGATCGCGACGGTCCGTTCGACCTGGCCGCTGACCCCCGGGTCGTGGGTCACCACGACAACCGTGACGCCGTAACGCCGGTTGACGTCCCGCAGCACGCCGAAGACCTCCGCGGACGTGTCGGCGTCCAGCTCGCCGGTCGGCTCGTCGGCGAGCAGGACCCGCGGCTGGTTGGCAAGCGCCACCGCGATCGCGACCCGCATCTGCTGCCCGCCGGAGAGCTGCCCGGGACGCCGATCGGCGCAGTCGGCGACACCGAGGCTGTCCAGCAGCTCGACCGCGCGCTGCCGGCGCTGCTCCTTCGGGGTGCGGGCCGCCGTCATCGGCAGGTCCACCATCTCCCGTGCGGTCAGGTAGGGGATCAGGTTGCTCGCCGTCTGCTGCCGGACGAACCCGACGGTGTGCCGACGGTAGTCCACCCGGTCCGTGCGGGACATCGCCAGCAGGTTCCACCTGTCGACCCGGACCCGCCCGGCGGTGGGGGCGTCGATGCCGGCCAGGATGGAGAGCAGCGTCGACTTGCCCGACCCGGAGGCACCGACGACGGCGACCAGCTCACCGCTCTGCACGGCCAGGTCCAGCCCTTGCAGGGCCTGCACCTCGATCGAACCGGTCTGGTAGATCCGCACCAGGTTCTCGCAGACGATGAGCGCGTCCCGGCCGAACTCGGACGCCCGCGCGGGTGGCTGCGGCAGGGACAGCGGGGTGCTGGACATTCCAAGCAGTTTCGCAATCGGCGGCTCCGTTGACCATGCCCCGAGGAGGCTTTTCCGCATCCTGGACGAGGGTCCGCTACCGCGCGTCACGCACCTGGCGGTTCTGCCACGGGCAGATCCGCCACCGGCGAACGGGGTGCCGTCCGCCGGCCCGCGCCGGCAGGGTGGCGGGCATGAGACTGCTGGTGCTGGGCGGCACGGGATTCGTGGGCGGCGCGACGGTCACCGAGGGCGTACGCCGTGGTTGGTCGGTGAATCGGTGAGCCGGTACGTGTACGTGTCCAGCGGTTCGGTCTACCGCGACCCGTCGGCGCCCGGGCTGAACGAGGAGTCCCCGGTGGTGGACGCCGAGCCGGATTCCGTCGACGGCGGCTACCCGCAGCTCAAGGTCGGTGCCGAACGTGCCGTACGGGAGGTGTTCGGCGACCGGGCGCTGGTCGCCCGGGCCGGTCTGATCCTGGGCTCGGGGGAGGACATCGGCCGGCTGCCCTGGTGGCTGCGGCGCGTCGAGCGCGGCGGTGACATGCTCGCGCCCGGCCCGGCCGAGCTGCCGGTGCAGTACGTCGACGGGCCGAGACCGTCGCCGACACCTGGCGGTGGCTGCGCGAGGTCGGTGCGGTGCCGCCGCGCGCCGGGCGACCGCAGCGCAGCTCGATCGGTCTGGACCCGACCCGGGAGGCGGCGCTGCTCGCCGCCTGACCGCCGCCGTCGCTCGGATCGACACCGCCGGCAGGTCGAGCACCCACCCGACCGGCGTGATTCCTGGGCGAGGTCAGCGTTCGCGGACCACGGCGACCGGGCAGTTGGCGTGCTGGATGAGCTGTTGGCTGACCGAGCCGAGCAGCATGCCGGCCAACCCACCCCGGCCGCGGCTGCCGACCACCACCAGCCGCGCGTCGCGGCTCGCCTCGATCAACATCGCCGCCGGGCTGGCCGGGACGAGGTCCACCGCCACCGCCAGATCCGGGAACGTCCGGCGCCACGGCTGCACCGCCTGCTCCACCGCGGCGCGCTCGTCGGGCGCCCCGGCCGCCCCGCCCGGGCCCGGTGTCCAGGCGTGCAGGACGCGTAGCGGCACCTGCCGTTGCGCCGCCCGTTCGGCCGCGAAACCGAGCGCCACCAGCGACGGCTCCGAACCATCCACCCCGACCGCCACCGGGCCGTCCGGCCCGCCGGCCGTCCCGTCCCGGATTACCACCACCGGACAGTGCGCGTGCGCGGCGACCGACACCGCCGTGGACCCGGCCAGCAGACCGCCGAACCCGCCGTGGCCTCGGCTGCCCAGCACCAGCATCCCGGCCTCGGCCGAGCGTTCCTGGAGGACCAGCGCGGGCGGCCCGTCGTACACCTCGCCGGTGATGGTCAGCCCGGGGTGCGCCGCGGCGGCGTCGGCCGCGGCCTTGCGAACCAGCTCGTCGACCTGGCGGCGGGCGGTGTCGTCCGGCCACACGCCGGGGGCCACGCCGGGACCGATCCAGCCGGCCACGGTCAGCCATTCGAAGACGTACGCCAGCCGCACCGGTTGGCCGCTGTGCCGGGCCTCCTCCAGGGCCCAGTTCAGAGCCACCGAGGCGTCGGTGGAGCCGTCGTAGCCGACCAGGATCTCCGCGTCGCGCACTACGTCCTCCTTCAGGGGTTGGTGGGATCGGTCTCGCGGACCCAGCGCCACTCCGCGACCTGGGGGTCGTCCTCGCCGTACTGGCGGGTGTAGTCGCGGGCCGCCTGCCGGGCGTCGACCATCCGTTGGCGCAGGTGCGCGGCGCGGGCGGCCAGCCCGGGCACCCGGTCGATGACGTCGATGACCAGGTGGAAGCGGTCCAGGTCGTTGAGCATCACCATGTCGAACGGGGTGGTGGTGGTGCCCTCCTCCTTGTACCCGCGCACGTGCAGGTTCTCGTGGTTGGTGCGGCGGTAGGTGAGTCGGTGGATCAGCCACGGGTAGCCGTGGTAGGCGAAGATGATCGGCCGGTTCTCGGTGAAGATGGTGTCGAACTCGTTGTCGGTGAGGCCGTGCGGGTGCTCGGTGTCCGGCTGGAGCCGCATCAGGTCGACCACGTTGACCAGTCGCACCTTCAGCTCCGGCAGCTCCTGGCGGAGCAGTTCGACGGCGGCCAACGCCTCCAGGGTGGGCACGTCTCCGCAGCAGCCGAGCACCACGTCCGGCTCGCTGTCGCCGTCGTTGCTGGCCCACCCCCAGATGCCCAGGCCGCGCCGGGTGTGCTGGATCGCCTCGGTCATGGTCAGCCAGTTCGGCGCCGGTTGCTTACCGGCCACCACCACGTTGATGTAGTGCCGGCTGCGCAGGCAGTGGTCCATCGTGGCGAGCAGGGTGTTGGCGTCCGGCGGCAGGTAGATCCGCACCACCTCGGCCTTCTTGTTGACCACGTGGTCGATGAAGCCCGGGTCCTGGTGGGAGAAGCCGTTGTGGTCCTGGCGCCAGACGTGGCTGGACAGCAGGTAGTTCAGCGAGGCGATCGGCTGTCGCCAGGGGATGGCCCGGGTCACCTTCAGCCACTTGGCGTGCTGGTTGAGCATCGAGTCGACGATGTGGATGAAGGCCTCGTAGCTGGTGAACACCCCGTGCCGGCCGGTCAGCAGGTAGCCCTCCAGCCAGCCCTGGCACAGGTGCTCGGAGAGCACCTCCATCACCCGGCCGTCGGGGGAGAGGTGGTCGTCGCCGGGCAGGGTGGCGGCCACCCAGGCCCGGTCGGTCACCTCGAAGGCGGCGCCCAGCCGGTTGGACGCCACCTCGTCCGGGCCGAACAGTCGGAACGTCTGCGGGTTGGCGCTGATGACGTCGCGGATCCACGGACCGAGCGCCCCGGTCGCCCCGGCCATCGGCTGGCCGGGCTCGGGGACCTCCACGGCGTAGTCGCGGAAGTCCGGCAGGGTCAGGTCGCGCAGCACCAGGCCGCCGTTGGTGACCGGGTTGGCGCTCATCCGCCGGTCCCCGCTCGGTGGCAGCGTCCGCAACTCGTCGACCGGCGCGCCGGTCGCGTCGAACAACTCCTCCGGCCGGTAGCTGCGCAGCCAGTGCTCCAGCTCGGCCAGGTGCGCCGGGTTGTCGCGGACCCCGGACAGCGGCACCTGGTGGGCGTGGAAGGTGCCTTCGACCTGGGCGCCGTCGACCTCGCGCGGGCCGGTCCAGCCCTTCGGCGTACGCAGGACGATCATCGGCCAGCGGGGGCGTTCGAAGAACCCGCCGGCGCGGGCCCGGCGCTGGATCTCGGCGATCTCGTCGAGCGCGCGGTCCAGTGTCGCGGCGAGGATGCGGTGCACCTGGGCGGGTTCGTCGCCGGCCACCACGTACGGCTGGTAGCCCGACCCACGCAGCAGGTCGAGCAGGTCGGTCTCGGGTATCCGGGCCAGCACGGTCGGGTTGGCGATCTTGTAGCCGTTGAGGTGCAGGATGGGCAGCACCGCGCCGTCTCGCGCCGGGTTGAGGAACACGTCGGAGAGCCAGCTGCCGGCCAGCGGCCCGGTCTCCGCCTCGCCGTCGCCGATCACGCAGGCCACCACCAGGTCCGGGTGGTCGAACGCGGCGCCGTAGGCGTGGCTGAGGGCGTACCCCAGCTCGCCGCCCTCGTGGATGGAGCCTGGCACGTCCGCCGCGACATGGCTGGGAATGCCGCCGGGGAAGGAGAACTGGCGGAAGAGCCGGGACATGCCGACCTCGTCGCGTGCCACGTCGTGGTAGCGCTCCGACCAGGTGCCTTCCAGCCAGGTGTTGGCCACGATGGCCGGGCCGCCGTGGCCGGGCCCGGTGACCAACATGGCGTTGAGGTCGCGCGCCACGATCACCCGGTTGAGGTGGGCGTAGATCAGGTTGAGCCCGGGGCTGGTGCCCCAGTGCCCGAGCAGCCGCGGCTTGATGTCGTCGGCGGTCAGCGGCTGGCGCAGCAGCGGATTGTCCAGCAGGTAGATCTGCCCGACGGTGAGGTAGTTCGCGGCGCGCCAGTAGGCGTCCAGCCGGCGCAGCTCGTCGTCGGTGAGGGCGCGGTGCACGTCGAGAGCGGTCTCCATCATGCTGCCTCTCGCGGGTAGGAGTGGGGCGTCCGACGTCCAGCCTGGCCGTTGCCGGCGCCCCGGGTCAGGGCCGTTGGTCCCGCGCCGGGCGGGTATCCGGGCCCGTCAACGGCATCTGGGCCAGGCCGCGGACGACGACCACCGGGGCCGGGGAGTGGTAGAGCAGGGACTGGGCGACCGCGCCCAGCATGGCGCGGCCGGGTTCGTCGCCACGGGCGGCGACCAGCGCCACCTGCGCGTTGCGGGACGTGTCGATCAGCACCTCGGCGGGGTCGCCGCGTACCACCCGGCACTCGGTCGGCACCGCGCCGTGGCGGCCGATGTGCCGGTCCAGTGCTTCGCTGAGTTGCTCGGTGACCGCGTCGGTGTCCTCGTCGTACTCCACCACCCGCAGCGCCAGCAGTCGGGCGTCCCTGCGGGCCGCGCACTCCACGGCCCACTGCAGGGCGAGGTGCGAGCTGGGTGAGCCGTCCACGCCGACCAGCACCGGGCCCTGTGGCGGCGGCTCACGGCGGACCACCAGCAGCGGGCAGCCGGCCCGTGCGGCCAACTGCACGGCCGGCGTCTCGGCCGGGACGCTCTGGCCGCTGCCCGCCATTCCGCTGTCGCCGACGGCCAGCAGGAAGGTGACTTCCGAGCGGCGGATGAGGGTGGGCAGCATGGCGCTCTCGACGATCTCGCTGCGCACGGTCAGCCCCGGCTCGGTCTGGTGGGCGAGGTGGGCGGCCCTGGTGATCAGATCCTCGGCCTGGTCGCGGGGCGCGGCGACGGTGTCCGCGGCGAAGGCCGCGTGCCAGTCGAACATGTGCAGCAGGTGCAGTGGTCGGCCGTGTCCGGCGGCCTCCTGCGCGGCCTGTTCGACGACCGGGAGGTCGCGGTCCGACCCGAGGCCGACCAGCACCGCTGCGTCGGCGGGTGCGGCCATCCGATATCACCTCCCGGGCGTCGCGCCCGGCACGACCAAGCTCTCCCTGACCGAGGGTAGTCGGATGAGCGCGGCAGTGGGCCGGATCGGCGGCCAGCGCCACCATCTCGTCAACCAGGGTTGACAGGGGTGGCGCTGTCAACGTATGTTGACGGCATGAGTCAGGCGACAGAACTCGCGGCGGCAGCCGGCAGCACCGACCCCCGGGTCGGGCTGCGTGCCGTCCGCGCGCTGCGCCGGCTGCTCGAGCGGCTCGAGGTGGTCCAGGTGGACAACGCCCGTCGACAGGGCTGGTCCTGGCAGGAGATCGCCGACGCGCTCGAGGTCAGCCGGCAGGCGGTGCACAAGAAGCACGCCGGGCGACCGGCGGTCAACTCATCCTGGGAGGCGTGATGTTCGAACGGTTCACTGACCGGGCGCGCGACGTGGTGCGGCGGGCGCTGGAGGAGGCACGGGCCGAGGGCCAACGGCCGGTCGGCACCGAGCACCTGCTGCTCGCCCTGCTCGACGACGACGCCGGCCTGGCCAGCCGGGTGCTCGCCGACGTTGGGGTGCGCGCCGACGACCTGCGCGAGCGCATCCGCCGACACACCGCCAGCGGCGCGCCGGCCTCGGCGACGCGGACGCGGCGGCGCTGCGGGAGATCGGCATCGACCTGGCCGCCATCGTGGCCCGCATCGAGCAGTCCTTCGGCCCGGACGCGCTGCGCGAGGCGTGCCGGCGCCCCGCCGCCGCTGGAGGCGCAGGCGCTACCTCGGCGGCCCGTTCTCGCCCCGCTCGAAGAAGGCGCTGGAGCTGTCCCTGCGGGAGGCGCTGCGGCTGCGCCACAAGCACATCGGCACCGAGCACATCCTGCTCGGGGTGCTCCGGGAGGGGAACGGGCTGGGCGCGCTGGCGCTCACCGAGGCCGGGGTCGACCTCGACGATCTGCGCCGACGGGTGGAGCTGGCGCTGCGGACGGCGGCCTGACGGGTGCGAGCATCCTGAAACCTGTCTGTGGCACTTCCGACGCGGGCCGGTCGCCGGGTCGCTGAAGCGGTCCGGATGCCGCACACTGGCGCCGTGGATGCTGGACAGGACAGACGGCCCGCGGGCGGCGACGGCGGGTTGCGCTCCGCCGTGGTGGTCAACCCGGCGAAGGTCGACGATCTTGACGAGTTGCGTCGGACCGTCGACGACGCCCTCACCGCGGTCGGCTGGCCCGCGCCGCAGTGGTACGAGACGACCGTCGACGACCCGGGTCGCGGGCAGACCGAGCAGGCCGTCAAGGACGGCGTCGACCTGGTCTTCGCCTGCGGCGGCGACGGCACCGTGATGTCCTGCGTCAGCGGTCTGGTCGGCACCGACGTCGCCCTCGCCGTGCTGCCGCAGGGCACCGGCAACCTGCTCGCCGCCAACCTGGGGCTCTCCACCGACCTGGCCGCCGGCTTGCAGGTCGCCGTCGAGCGCGGTCGACGACTGCTCGACGTCGGCGCCGTCGAGGACAAGTACTTCACCGTGATGGCGGGCATGGGCTTCGACGCCCAGATGCTCGCCGCCACCAACGAGAGCACCAAGGCCCGCATCGGCTGGCCGGCGTACGTGATGGGCGCCGCCCGCCACCTCCGGGACCGGCCGATGCGGGTGCAGATCCGCATCGACGACCGCCCTGCGGTGCGCCGCCGGGCCCGCTCGGTCCTGATCGCCAACGTCGGCCGGCTACAGGGCGGCGTGACCCTGCTGACCGAGGCCGAGCCGGACGACGGCTGGCTCGACGTCGCCGTGCTCACCCCACGCAACCTGCGGCACTGGCTCGCGCTCGGCTGGGCGGTGGTCCGCCGCAGTGGTCAGGTGCCGCGGATGGAGGTGTTCCGGGGCCGGCGCGTGCTGGTGACCAGCAACCGGGCCCAGCCTCGGGAGTTGGACGGCGACCTCATCGCCCCGGGCCGGCAGCTGCGCGCCGAGATCCGTCCCGAGGCGCTTTGGCTCTGCGTCCCGCAGCCGGAGGAGGCCCCCGACCTGGCCGCCGACGCCCAAGGTGCCGGGGAGCGGGGCGAGCAGCTGATCGAGGAAGCACGCCGTGAGTAGCACCCGGATCGTGCCGGAGACCCGGTTGATGGCCGACGAGGAGCTGTCCGCCGACGACGCCTGGCACACCCTGCGCCGGCAGGGCGGTTGGCACCTGCTGCGGGACGCGTTCATCCGGTTCCGCTACGGCGACGGGTTCAGCCACTCCCGGGCCTTCGCGCTGCAACTCTGCCTCGCCGTGGTGCCGTTCCTGATCGCCCTCACCGGTCTGATCAGTGAGCTGGGGGTCGAGGAGGGCGGCCAGGTGGTCGCCGACACCGTCCTGGCGCTCACCCCCGGCCAGAGCTCGCAGATGGTCGGCGAGCTGCTCGGCGAGGGTGAACGCGTCGAGGAGGCGGGAGAGCTGGCGCTCACCCTCGGTCTGCTCACCGGTCTGTTCGCGCTGACCACCACGATGGCCCAGATCGAGCGGGGCGCCAACCGCATCTACGGCGTCGAGCGGGACCGGCCGGCGCTGCGGAAATACCTGCGGGCCGGCGTGCTGGCCGTCACCGCCGGCCTGCCCGCGCTCGCCGGTTTCCTGATCCTGGTCGGCGGCGGCGCGATGGGCGACTCGGTACGCGAGCACTACGAGTGGGGTCCGTTCGCCAACGGCATCTGGGACGTGATCCGCTTCCCGCTGAGCCTCGGGCTGACCGTCCTCGCCGTCGCGGTGCTGTTCCGGCACGCGCCCCGGCGCAACCAGCCCGGCGTGTCCTGGCTGCTGTTCGGCGCCGCGATCGCCACGGCCCTGTGGTGGCTGGCCAGCCTGCTGCTCGCCGGGTACGTGCGGTTCAGCGACGGGTTCGGGCAGACCTACGGCGCGTTGACCGGCATGATGGCGCTGCTGCTCTGGGCCAACCTGACCGGGATGGCGCTCTTCGGCGGGCTGGCCTTCGCCGCCCAACTGGAGGCGCTGCGCATCGGCGTGCAGGAACCCGCCCAGCCGGACCTGTGGGAGCCCGACCCCGACCGGGCCGAGCTGCTCGACACCGGGGACATGACGGCGCTCTAGCGCACCTCGCGTGTACGACTGACGCGGATCGGGTAGAAGCGCCTCGCCAACGGGCGACAAGGGAGGTGCGGGGTGACCGCGGTCAAAGAGGTGACGCGGCGTCCGATCGGTCACTTCGCCGAACGGAGCATCGCTGGTCTGGTGGCGGTCGTCGGCGCCGGGGTGGCCTTCGGGCTGCTGTTGTTGCTGGTCCGGACGAGGTGGAGCCCGCTACAGGACGCCGACCACGCGCTCGCCGAGTGGTTCAACGGGCTCGTCGCCCCCCATCACGCGCTGGTCACCGTGCTCCAGGCGGTCACCGACCTGGGCGGCCGGCCGATCCTCATCTGGCTGGTCACCATCGCCGTGGTCGGGTTGCTGATCCGGCGTCAACCACGGCTCGCCGTCTATCTGATCATCACCGGCGTCGGTGGCCTGATCCTGGACCCGTCACTGAAAACGCTTGTCGGTCGGCTCCGCCCGGTGGTGGACGTGCCGGTCGCCAGTGCCCCGGGCAACAGCTTCCCGAGCGGGCACGCGCTCGGCTCGTTCGTCGCGTACGGGGCGCTGCTGCTGGTCTTCCTGCCGGCGATGGCGCCCCGCTGGCGCAAGCCGGCGATCGTCGGAGTCGGTGTGCTGGTGGTCCTGGTCGGCCTGACCCGGATCGCGCTGGGCGTGCACTTCGTCTCCGACGTGCTGGCCGCCTGGCTGCTCGGCGCGGCCTGGCTGGGCGTCACCGCGTACGCGTTCCGGCTGTGGCGGCGTGAGCGCGGCCGGCCGGTGCCGCCGCTGACCGAGGGCCTGGAGCCGGAGGCGGGGCACGACATCGCCCCCGCCCCGGCCGAGGAGCAGGTACTGGCCCACCCCCGCTCGGCGGTGGCCGAGCTGCTGGTCGGCTGGGTGCTCGTGTTCGGGGCCCTGTACGGCTTCGGCACGTACGTCAGCTACCACGCCAAGGGCACCTTCCTCGACACCCTCGACACCGACATGCCGCGCTGGTTCGCCGAGCGGCACACCGCGGCGCTGACCGAGCTGAGCTGGTGGTGGAGCAAGTTCGGTGACACCCACGCCATCCTGCTGATCTCGCTGGTGTTCTGCCCGCTGGTGCTGGCGGTGTGGCGGCGCTGGCGGCCGGTGCTCTTCGTGGTCCTGGCGATGGTGGGTGAGCTGACCCTCTTCCTCGCCTCGGCCCGAGCCGTCGACCGGCCCCGCCCGGCGGTGGAGAACCTGGACGGGCAGATGCCCACCTCGTCGTTCCCGTCGGGGCACATCGCCGCCACCATCTGCGTCTGGCTGGCGATCACCCTGATCGTGTTCCCGCGTACCGACCGTTGGTGGCGGTGGGTCTTCGTGGGGCTGGCCGTGCTCATGCCGGTCGGGGTGGCCACCTCCCGGATGTACCGGGGGATGCACCACCCGACCGACTTCATGGGCGCGATCCTGCTCTCCGCGCTCTGGATCGGGCTGCTCTACCTCGTCATCCGCCCGAACGCCGACCTCGCCGAGGGCAACCAGCCGGCCATCGAGTCGGAGGACGTGGACACCCTCGACGACGAGCTGGCGCGGGCCGGCCGGCCCGACTGAGCGCCGTCGTGCTGCGGCTGATGACCTGGAACATCCGCACCGGCGGCCGGGACCGGGGCGGCCCCGACCGACTGGACCGGGTGATCGAGGTCGTCGACGGGCAGGCGCCGGACGTGCTGGCCCTGCAAGAGCTACGTGGCTTCGACCGTGACGGGCTGATGGCCACCGTGGCGGGCCGGGTGGGGATGACACCACACCTGGCCCGGTCCTGCTTCGGGCAACCGGTGGCGGTGCTGGTCCGCCCGCCGTACCGGGTCATCGACGCGGGGACGCTGCGCCGACCGTTGCACCACGCCGCCGCCCGCGTCGTGGTGGCCACCTCCGCCGGGCCGCTCACCGTGCTCGGCACCCACCTCTACCCGTACTCCGGGGGACGTCGGCGGATGGAGGTCGACTGGCTTGCCGCCGCGCTGCGCCGTGCCGAGGGGCCGCTGACGCTCATCGCCGGTGACCTCAACTCGCTCGACCCGACCGTCGACCACACCGCCCGCCTGGCCGGCATGCCCAGCCGCTACCGGCGGCGGCACCTGCGTCGGTCCGGCGGCGCGGTGGACACCCGGGCCATCGCCCGGTTGCTCGCCGCCGGCCTGGTCGACCTCTGGCCCTCGCGCAACGTCGACGCGGCGGAGGCCGACGGCCTCACCGTCCCGACCCACCTGGGTGGGGCCGAGTTCGCCGGGATGCGGCTGGACTACCTGCTCGCCAGTCCGGTGCTGGCGCAGCGGGTCGACGCCTGCCGGGTGGTGCGCGGCGGCGGGGCGGACGCCGCCTCGGACCACTACCCCCTGGTGGCGGACCTGGACCTCACCGCCGGCTGAGTCGCCGGTGCTCGCCTGCGCCGCTGCGGCGCTCGGGCCTCAGAGCACCAGGTTGAGCAGGACGGTCAGCACCACCGAGGCCACGATCGAGAAGAGAATCATCAGCAGGCAGCCGAGGCCACCGCCGAGCGGGCGGATCTCCACGTTGCCGAAGCGCATCTGGTTCACCTGTCCGTGAGTAGGGGATGAGGGGCGAGCAGGCGACGGATCGCGTCCGCGACCGCCGTCGGGTTGGTCGTCGGCGCGTTGTGCGGCGCACCGGGAACCACGACCACTTCGGCGTCCGGCACCAGCCGGGCCACCTGGTCGCGCCACGCCGCCGGCGCGACCGGGTCACGTTCACCGCCGAGCACCGCTGTCGGCGCGGTGATCCGGACCAGGTCCGTCTCGATCGCGTTGCGCACCGAGTGCGACAGCGTGGCGAGGACCCGCCAGGGCCGGGCGTTCCAGACGTCCCGCACCAGGATCGGCGCCTGCCACGGCGCCTCGCGGGTGGTGTCCACCAACCACCGGCCGACCTGGGCCCGCCGGGATCGGGCGGTCGGGTCGCTGGTCGGCCCGGCCAACACCAGCGCGCGTACCGCGTCCGGGTCGGTCGCGGTGAGCGCGGCGGCCACCTCCGCCCCGAACGAGTGCCCGAGCAGACAGACCGGCGGCAACCGGTACGCGGCCAGCCAGGCGGCCAGGTGCGCGGCGTGCTGGCGCACGTCGTACGCGCGGCCGGGGCGTTCGGTCAGGCCGAAGCCGGGCAGGTCCGGCAGGTACACCGGATGGGTGGTGGCGAGCGCGGCGGCCAGCGGGGTGAGGTACCGGTGCGAGACGGCCAGGCCGTGCACCAGCACCACGGGCGGCGCCCCGGTCCCCGG
>NZ_JAEVHL010000172.1 GCF_016803395.1 Micromonospora tarensis
AACCGGCAAGCCCGGCAAGCCCGGCAAGCCCGGCAAGCCCGGCCCGGGCACCGGCGCGGGCATGGTGATCGGCGTCCTGGACACCGGCATCTGGCCGGAGAGCGCGTCGTTCGCCAAGAAGATGCCCGCCCCGGCGAGCTGGCGCGGCACCTGCCAGACCGGTGTCGCCTTCGTGGCCGAGCACTGCAACGGCAAGATCGTCGGCGCCCGGTACTTCGCCGACTCGTGGCTCGCCTACGGCGGCTCGATCCCCGAGGGCGAGGTGCTGTCCCCCCGCGACATGGCCGGCCACGGCACGCACACCGCCTCCACCGCGGCCGGTCTGCCGCTGCCGAACGTCACCATCGACGGTCGCCGCTTCGGCCCGGTCTCCGGGGTGGCCCCGGACGCCCAGATCGCCGTCTACAAGGTGCTCTGGGGCGGCATGGGCTACGACGCCGACATCATCGCCGGTATCGACGCGGCGGTCGCCGACGGGGTGCAGGTGCTGAACTTCTCGATCGGCTCCGACCTCGGCGACTGGGAGGCCAACACCCCGATCGGGGTCGCGTTCCTCAACGCCTCGCTGGCCGGGGTCTTCGTGGCGGCGTCGGCGGGAAACACCGGCATCGTGAGCGGGGCGATCAGCAACGCGGCACCGTGGGTGACCACTGTCGGCGCGGCGGTGACGAAACTCGACGAGGCCACCGTCAGGCTGGGCGACGGCACCAAGCTCGTCGGCGGCTCCCTGGACGCCCTGCCCGGTGGCGCCTCGCTACCGTTGGTCTTCGGCGAACAGGCCGGATCGCCCGATCTGGGCGCGGTCTACTGCGAGCCGGGCAGCCTCGACCCTGCCAAGATCAAGGGCAAGGTGGTCGCCTGCGCGCTCTCCGACCTGTTCGGCTCCGTCGCCGAGATCAAGGCCAAGGGCGGGGCGGCGATGGTCGTCTTCGAACCGGTCGGCAACTACCGGATCAACTCCATCTTCAGCTTCCCGGTGGTCTACCTGCCGACCGAGAAGCAGGCCGGCACGTTGTTCAACTACCTGATGCGCCACCCGACCGACGCGACGGCGTCGTTGCGCAGCGGCGGGGACGGCTCCAGCGTCCCGGGCCTGCCCAGCGTGGCGGACTTCTCCTCCACCGGTCCGGACAAGGTGGCCACGGCGTGCTCAAGCCGGACCTGGTCGCACCGGGGTCGAACATCATCGCCGCGGTCTCCCCGGCGGGCAACTTCGGTCGGGAGTACGACGCGTACTCCGGCACCTCGATGGCCTCGCCGTACGTGGCCGGCGCGTCGGCGATCCTGCGCGCCACGCACCCGGACTGGTCACCCGGCGCGGTCGCCTCGGCGCTGCGCACCACCGCCACCGACACCGTCGGCACCAGCAGCCCGCTGGACCAGGGCAGCGGTTTCGTCAACCTGGCCAAGGCCGCCGACCCCGGCCTGGTCATCCAGCCGACGGCGAAGGAGCTGGTCACGTTCAGCGAGACGGCCCAGCCCGACGGCAAGGAACTCAACCTGCCGGCCATCTCGTTGCGCGAGTACGACGGCACCCGCCCGGTGACGCTCACCCGCACCCTGACCAACGTGGGCAAGACGAAGGAGACCTACCGTTCGTCGGTGTCCGGCCTGCCCGGCATGAAGGCGACCGTGTCGCCGGCATCGGTGACGCTGGCGCCCGGAAAGTCGGCCACGGTCACCATCACGCTGAGCCGGGGCAGCGCGCCCTGGGACCGGTACGTGACCGGGTCGATCACCTGGCGCGGCAAGGCCCACAGCGCCCGGATCCCGGTCGCCGCCCGCCCGTGGGGCATCACCCCGCGACCGTACGGTGACGACGGGGAGGAGTTCGGCCGGATGGTCAACGGCGCGTCCGGCTCGGTCCAGCCCGGCTTCACCGGACCGTTCGCCGGCCGCAGCACCGGTTACACGCCGATGCGGCGCACGTCGTACTCGATGCCGGCCGGCGTCTACGGCGGTGTGTTCGACCCGAGCGCGACCGGGGTGAAGAAGTTCGACCTGACCGTCCCGGCGAACACAGCCGGCATCGTGGTCGACGTGAACGCCGACGACCCGAACACCAACCTCGACCTGTACCTGTACCAGGGCGACAAGCTGATCTACAGCAGTGACAGGTACTGGACCAGCGCGGAGCAGGCCTACAAGTTCCTGCCCGAGCCGGGCCGCTACACGGCGTACGTGTTCGCGCAGTTCCCCGGTGGTCCGGTCGTCGACTTCCAGTTCGGGCAGGCCATCATCGGTCGAAACGCCACGTACGCGGGTGCCACGCTGGAGGTTCCTTCCACCGTGGAGCGTGGCCTGACCTACGGGTTCACGGTGAAGCCGAAGAAGCCGCTGGCCGACGGTGACTTCTGGGCCTACACCGAGTGGAGCACCAACGGCACGGTGATCCCCGGCAACCTCGTCTACGCCCAGCAGAGTTCCTGGCAGTAACCAGTGCTGAGCCGTGGGGCGGTGCCGGTGCGCGCCGCCCCACGGTCCGGTTCGACACAGCGTAGATCTTGGACAGTTACCGTCGACGCGGAACGGCAACTGTCCAAGATTTACGCCGTCGGCTTCCGGGCGAGCCGGTAGCGGTGGCGGGCGGGGTGAACCCCGCCCGCCACCGCTCGGCGATCAGTTGACCGTGACGGTCAGGTTGATCGAGCGGGTCTCCCCGCTGGTGTAGGTGGTCGTCACCCGGGCGGTGTAGGTGCCCTTGCGGGGGTAGTTGTGCGCGATCGACCGCAGCGTCGCGCCGTGCGTGATGGCGCTGTTGTCGCCGAAGTCCCACGCGTAGTCGGTGATGCTCTGCCCGGACGGTGCCGTCGCGGTGGCGGTGAGCGTGGTGTTGAGCGTTCCGGTGCCGCTGGCCGGGTTGGCGGTCAGCGAGAGCGTCCCGCCGGGTTCCTGCTTGACCCCGGCGCCGTTGAACCGTAGCCAGTCCAGCGCGAGCAGGTCGGGGGTGCCGCCGGACTGGGCGGCGTTGACGAACTTCGCGTACAGCGTGGTGGTGCCGGTCGGCTTGTTGGTGAGCGTGACGGTGGGCGAGACCAGGTTGTCCCACCCGCCGGTCGAGCCGATGGCGGCGGTGCCGATCAGCGTGCCGGTCGGCGAGCCGGTGCGCAGCTCGATGGTGCCGCCGAGGCCGCCGTTGGTCACCCCGAGCGTCACCGAGCCGACGTTGCGCAGGTCCACCGGCCCGTACCCGACCCAGTCGTTGTGGTCGACGTCGCCGAGCCGCTTGCCGGCGCGGGCGGTGGCCCGGTCGTTGACAGTGACGCCGGACTGGGCGCTGAAGTGCTCGGCCTCCTTGCTCTTGGGTTGCAGCTGGACCCGGGTCGAGCCGGTCAGCGCCGGTACGCCGCCGGCCGCGCCGCCGTCGGTGTACTGCGCGGTGATCAGGGTGTAGAGGTTCTGCCCCGGTCCGTGCCCGTCGCCGGCGTCCGCCTCGGTGGCGAGCAGCCCCGAGCAGCCGGTGTAGACGTCCAGCGGGTGGGCGTGCGCGTCGTGGCCGAGCTGCGTCTGCACTGTCACCTTGGCGCAGTCGATGGTGGTGTCCTCCGGGTCGTGACCGTCACCGTGTACGGGATCTTGTCGCCGAAGTCGAAGAAGCCGCCGTCGGGCACGCTGATGGTCACCGTGGGTCGGGTGTTGCCGACCACCACGTCGGTGACCGCGCTGGCGGTCAGCCCGTTGCCGCTGTTGCGTACGGTCAGTCGGGCGGTGTACCGGCCGGCGGTGGAGTAGGTGAAGCTCGGGTTGGCGGCGGTCGAGTCGGTGCTGCCGTCGTTGGTGAAGTCCCAGGCGTAGCTGAGCGCCGTGCCGTCACCCGCCGCCGTGCCGGCCGAGGAGAAGCTGACAGTGAGCGGCGCGCGCCCGCTGTCCGGACTGGTGGTGATCTTCGCGGTCGGCGGTCGGCCGTTGGCCACGTAGTCGATCCGGTAGATGCCGGCGCCGGCGTTGCTGCCGCCGCGACCACTGCCGGTGCCCTCGCCGAAGTCGATGACGTAGAGCGAACCGTCCGGGCCGAACTCCGCCTCGAAGGGCTGGATCCAGCTCATGTTGTCGAAGATGCCGTTGATCGACTGGAGGTCACCGACGGCGGTCGGCCCGAACCGCGCGTTGCTGAACGTCTGTGCCGTCTTGTGGATGGAGAGCGTCTTGAACCACCTGCGGGTCAGTTCGTAGGTGATCCACTTGCCCTCGAAGTACTCCGGGAACTTCGTGGTGCGGGTGTTGGCCGGGTCGTAGTCGTAGACCGGCCCGCTCATCGGCCCACCACCGCCGGTGCCCAGCTCCGGGAACTGGCTGGAGGCCGAGTACGCGTACCAGACCAGCGCCGATCTCGCCGCCGGCAGGGTGGTCAGGCCGGTGTTGTTCGGTGAGTTGTTCACCGGCGCGGCGCAGTTGAACTTCGCCCCCGGGGTGTTGGTGGCGAAGTTGTAGTCGTTGAACGGAATGTTGTTGCCCACGCAGTACGGCCAACCGAAGTTGCCGGCCGCGGTGATCCGGTTGAACTCGACAGTCCCCTCCGGGCCACGGTTGGGGTCGGCGGCGCGGGCATCCGGGCCGTAGTCGGCCACCAGCACCGCGTTGGTCTGCGGCTCGATGGTGATCCGGAACGGGTTGCGCATGCCCATCGCGTAGATCTCCGGCCGGGTCCGGGCGGTGCCGGGGGCGAAGAGGTTGCCGCTGGGCACGGTGTACGTACCGTCGGCCTGCGGGGTGATCCGCAGGATCTTGCCGCGCAGGTCGTTGGTGTTGCCGGCGGTGCCCTGGGCGTCCCAGGCGGCCCGGCCGGAGCGCTCGTCGATCGGGGTGTAGCCGCTGGACGCGAACGGGTCGGTGTTGTCGCCGATCGCCGCGTAGAGCCGGCCGGCCGCGTCCATGGCCAGCGAGCCGCCCATGTGCGAGTTGGCCCGGCCCTCACCCCGGTAGGTGGGGATGGCCAGCAGGCGTTTCTCCGAGGAGAGCGCCACGCTGTTGTTCGCGACAGTGAACCGGGACAGGTTGAGCTGTTTCAGCGTCTTGTCCGACCAGAGGAGATAGATCCAGCCGTTGCTGGCGAAGTTGCGGTCCAGGGTCATCCCGAGCAGCCCGTCGGACTGGTCGGTCATCGCCGAGGTGTACGCGAAGTCCAGCAGGGTGCTGACCTGGAGGGTGTCGGAGTTGACCACCTTCAACGCGCCGGTGCGCTGGATGTAGTAGACCTTCCGGTCCGGGGCGACGGCCAGCTCGAAGGGATCGGCCAGGTTCTCGGTGACCAGACCCACCCGCTCGAAGTTGCTGGTCCTGGTGGCCGAGCAGTCACCGGCGACCGCGCCGGCCGCCCACTCGATGCCGTAGCGCAGGTGCTCCAGGAACCTCGCGTCGCTGAACTGGGAGCTGGCGTGCCCGCCGGCGGTGAACCAGGATCGGCCGCCGTCGTAGCGCTGACACCAGGAGTACGCGTGGTCGACGCCCTCGTCCAGCCCGTTGATCCCGTCGCGCACCTTGATCTGCGCGAGGGTGTGCACGTTGCCGGTGGGGTTGGTCCGCCAGTTGTACCACTCCTCGCTCTGCTCCCACAGCTCCGGCAGGTTGCGAGTGGAGGGGTGGGCGCGGTCGAGCACCTTGACCCGGCCGGGGAAGGTGCCGCCGGTGGCCGAGAAGTCGGGGTGGTAGTCGAAGATCGTGCCGACCAGGCCCTCGTACCAGGTCCAGTCGCGTTCGCTGGCCGAGGCGGCGTGCAGGCCGGCCCAGCCGCCGCCGTTGCGGATGAACGTCTGCAACGCCGCCCGCTGGCTGGCGTTGAGCAGGTCGCCCGAGGTCGGCAGCGAGTTGGTGTTGTTGAAGACGAGCGCGTCGAAGGTGGCGAGGTTGGCGTCGGTGAACGCGGCGGCGTCGGTGGTGGCGACGACCTCGAAGTTGTGCGCGGCGCCGAGCTGCTGGATGGCGGCGATGCCCGCCGGGATCGAGTCGTGGTAGTAGTTGGTGATCTTGGAGAAGACCAGCACCCGGAAGCGGGGCGCGGCCTCGGCGGGCAGGGCGGTGGTGGTGCTGACCATGGCGGCGATGGCGAGCAGGATGAGGCCGAACGTGCGGAGATGTCGGGGCATGGGGGCGCTCCCTGTCGGACGGTGAGGGTCGGAAAGCGCTTTCTCGCTGCCCGCATCACGGTACTGACAGCCAGTGATGACCGTCAATAGTGTCTGGTAAGCGTTTTCCTGCGCTGGCGGTGTCAACCCCGGGACGGCGCCACCGGTGTCCGCAGGGTCGGCGACCGTCCCGGATCGACGCGTCGATCCCGACCCGGACCGGCGGCTCACCGAACCCGACGACATCCCCGCCAGGCTGACCGGCATGGAAGAGGTCGAGGCCGTCGCTCGCCCACCGCCAGGCGGCGACGCGGCTCGGCCGAGCGATGGCCGCGCTGATGTTAGGCCCCAGCGGCTGGTGGATCGTCGGGAGGGTGCACCTTTGATGCGCCGAGACGCCGCAATGCCCGCGTGGCCTCGCCGGAGACGACGGAGTCAGAATCGTGGCTGAGAGTCGCCAACAATTCCACGAACGCTCTGCGTTCGGCGGCGGTCACGATGACACGCTTCGTATCCCTTGTTGTGGCGTCACCGTACAACTTCGCCAAGATCGTCTGGTCGGCGGAATCCTCTCCCTCGCCCAGGGCCCAGGCCGCTACCAGTCTGACCCCATCCTCCCTCTTGGGGGTGAGACCGAAGGTCGAGAAGTGTGTGTACCGGCGGGGGGACCCGAGTTTCACCATCATGCGAACGATCGATCGCTGGACGCCGTAATCAGCTGGGCTGACTCGGTGCAGCGCCCGGCCCAGCGCGTCGGTGAGAGGATCGGTGAGGTGCCATGAGCGCAGCAGCAACCCGACTGCCAATCGACTGACGCGCGCCTGAGAGAAGATGCCGCGGCCCAGCACCTGGCCCAGCCCGGGTACTCGCGGCGGCAGTCCGGCGGGGAGCAGTTCCTCAGCCTCCAGGAGATCCGCGAACTCGCCGAGCAGCGTGCCAAGGAACGAATCCGGCTCGAACGTTGCCGGTTTGAGCCGCAACTGCGCGACGTCCTCGCGGAGGTCCGCGATGGCGTGCCGGGCACGAACCGTCAGTAGAACGTTCGGTTGGGACGCCCAGACCAGCGCTTCTTCGCGTGCGGTGTAGAGGACGTCGGTCCGGCAGAGCGCGGCGGCGGAATAGTCGGTTATCGCCCCGACCGCGGACAGGGCTACATCGTTCGACTCACTGAGCGCCCGGAAGCGGCGGATGACGGGTTCGATGATGGTGCCGGCAAGAACACCGTCATCGAGTGTGTCGCCGAGGCTGAGGAGGGTGGACCAGGACTGTTCGCCGTCCATGAAGCCCAGCGCCTCAGTGGTGTTGAAGTAGTGGAGCGGATCGTCGCGACAGTGCGTCGCGACATCTTCGGACACGTCGTCTCCGATGACAATGAGCGCCTCGCGGATCAGCCGGAGGTCTTTTTCATAGCAGCGACCCGCGTCCTCCATCAACCTGCCGAAAAAGGCGTCCCGCATGCGCTCGGTCCCCGCGAAGAGATCGCGCCTGTTCCGATACAGGTAGGCGAGCCGGATCCACTCGTAAGGGGCAATCTGCTCGCCGCGCCCAAGTCGCCAGAGCAGTTCGAGTTCCACATGGGAAGCCTGGCCGAGTTTGGCCAACGCGGTTCCCGGAGTCGCGCCGCCGATGCGAGTGAGGTAAAGAAATGGATCGACAAGATCGTACGGAGCGAGCTGTAGTGCCTCTTCGTAAGACAGGCAGCGCTCGATCGTGAAGCTCAGCTCGGCGTTCTCGAGGCGGTTGATGGTGGTCGGACGAAGATCGGTGCCACAGGTGGCCAACCTCCGGGCGAAGGTGGCGGTATCTCGAATGTCGGGAGAAGGGTGATAGGCGCGAATCGCGCGAATCAGCCAAGCGAAGGTCTCCACCCCCGTGCGTGGCGATTGCATCGGCAGGAGGCGGCGTCCCGAGGTTGCCATCGTCACCCGACCCCATTTACACGATCAACTTTTACTTGTCAAGAACATGCACCGGCCATGCTTCGCCATGCAATATACGTGATCCCGCGCCGCCTCGGCATCACTCTTGTGTCGGTAGGTTCCGACCAGGAGGTATTCATGGGGACAAGGTGGTTGGTAGGAACTCTGCTCACGGGATTTTGCGTCGCCGTCCTGCTCGAAGCGGGATTCCCAGAAACAATTGTCGTTGGCGGAAGCGACTTCTGGCTGACGGTGGCGAGTGGAGCCGTGCTTCTTGTTCGCCTGCTTGCTCGTCGCGCCGCGAATCGGGTCCTTCGCGTCGCCGCACCGAGCGCCGCTTCAGCTTCTCGGGAGAACCAGCTGGCCCAACTGTGTCTGGTTATTGACGCGGAAAAGCGGTCGGTTGTCATGACCGCGACCTATGTGACCAACTCGAAGTGAGGATTGGCTCCGATGCCCGAAAACTACCGTACGTCGTCCCGTCCCTATCATGGTCCGGCGTTCTTCTCGGTGGAGGAGACGTGCACGGTGAGCGGAAGTGATGGCCGCCGGTTCGTCCGGCACGTCGTCCGCCATCCCGGCGGTTCCGCCGTTGTCGCATTGATCGGCCGGTCCGCCCTGTGCGTTCAACAGTACCGACCAGCAATCGAACGGGTGACGCTCGAACTGCCGGCGGGTCGGCCCGACGGTGCCGAGAGTGCGATCGAGACGGCCTCGCGTGAGCTACGCGAGGAGACAGGTCTCCGTGCCGTTAGCTTGGCACCCCTTACCCAATTCTTCAACGCGCCGTGCTTCTGCGACGGGTTGACCGAGGTGTTCGTTACGGATGACTTCGAACGAGGTGGCGCCGAGCCAGGTCAGGACTTTCCGACAAACGTCAGGCTTGTCGGCCTCGACGACGTCGAGAGCCTGGTGCGGGACGGGTCGCTCGTGGACGCCAAGACGATTCTGGGCCTCCTGCTGGCACGCTCTTGGGTGGACGGGTCATGAGTCCCAAGAAGTCCGACGAGGGGGCGGGCCTGCACGTGGCGATCATCATGGACGGCAATCGCCGCTGGGCGAAGTCAAGGATGCTGCCAAGTCACAAGGGACACGAGCAGGTCTCTCACTCGATCGCGCAATGCATCCGCGCGGCGCCCGACCTGGGCGTGCGATGGCTCACCCTGTACGCGTTCTCGACGGAGAACTGGACACGTCCAGCCGCCGAGGTCCGGTATCTCATGGTGCCGGACCAGTGGCTGCTCAGGCCGCAGCTGGTCGCCGATTGTATGAGTTCCCAGGTGTCGGTGCGATTCATCGGCTCCCGAGACGACGCGCGGATTCCGTCGCCGTGTCGAGAGTGGATGGAGGAGGTCGAGGCGCGAACCAAAACAGCGGATCCGCGTCTGACCGTCACCCTCGCCTTCAATTACGGCGGGCGCGCCGAGATATTGGACGGGGTTCGACGGGCGCTGGCTGGCGGGCCGGTCGGAGAGGGGGTCGAGTTCGTCTCGACACTCTGGAGCGGCGAGCTGCCCGACGTCGACCTGTTGGTGCGCACCTCCGGCGAGCAACGGCTGTCGAACTTCATGCTCTGGCGGTGTGCGTATTCCGAACTGCTCTTCACTCCCACCTTGTGGCCCGACTTCGGATCGGACGACCTGGCTGCGGCGGTCGCCGAGTACCGACATCGCAGCAGGACGTTCGGTGGTGGCGTCTGACCGTAGCCGTCGGGTGACGCGAGGGCTACGAAGGCCCTTCGCGCGGGTGACCTGACCAGACACCTGCCGGCGTGCGGCTGCCGGAGCCGGGCCATCGTGCTCACTCCGGCAGCCGAGACCCCACCATCACCACCCTGGGCGACGTCGCCGCCGGCGAGGCCGCGCCGGCCGACCTGCTCAACCCAGCGGCAGCTGGGCGGGCCGATCGCCCTGGCCGGTCGCGCCCACCCCCTCGGGTGCGGTGATCACCCGGCGCGGCAGCACCGGAGCGTCCCGGCCGGTGCCGCCCCGGTTGTCGCCGCCGGACGACTGCTCGTGGTAGTCCTGCTCCACGTTCACCGACCAGACGTCGTGCGTACTGCCGGTGGCGATGTTCTCCGCGGTGAGCATCGCGGTCAGCATCGAATGGTCCTGGTTGTTGTAGCGGTGCATGCCGTTGCGGCCCACCGGGTGCACGTTCGGCACCGCCTCCGCCAGCCAGGCCCGGATCGTGTCCACGTTGTGCTGGTAGCGCTCGTCGTACACCGGGTAGGCCTTGGGCATGCGCACGACGTAGCCGGCCTCCACCACGCCGGGACGGACCAACCCCAACCGCTCCAGCTCCGCGGTGCCCAACGCCACCAGGTCGGCGTCCGGGGTACGCCACATCTCGTCGTCCTCGAACACGAAGTACTCCAGACCGAGGCAGGTGCGGCCGTCCTTGACCAGGTACGGCGACCAGGAGCCGAAGTTCTGGATCCGCCCCACCCGCACCCCCGGGTCGTGCACGTAGATCCAGTTGTCCGGAAACGAGAACTCCGCCGGCACCACCAGGGCGACCGTCAGAAAATCGCGGTAGCGCAGGTCGGCCGCGCAGGCCAGCACGTCCGGGGGCGCCGGCGGGTGCAGCGCGGCCACCAGCTCCGAGATCGGCATGGACGAGATCACGTGGTCGGCCACCTCGGTGCGTTGCCCGCCCACCCCGTTGACAGTCACGCTGATCGCCCGCCGTCGCGTCGGGTCGCGGTGCACGGCGGTGACCCAGCTGCCGGTGAACACCTGCCCGCCCCGCTCGCGGACCTGCTCGGCGCAGCGCTCCCACATCATTCCCGGGCCGTACTTCGGGTACTGGAACTCCTCGATCAGGCTGGTCACGTCCGTGCGTCGACGCCGGGGCAGCAGCGCGTTGCGGATCGCCGTGGCCAGCGACAGGTTCTTGATCCGCTGCGCCGCCCAGTCGCCCGCATCCGGTCCGCCGGCATTCCCCAGACCTTCTCGGTGTACGTCTTGAAGAAGATCGAGTACAGCCGCCAGCCGAAGCGGGCCGACACCCAGCCCTCGAAGTGTGACTGGTCCGGTGGTGGCCGCAGCCGGGCCCGGGCGTACGAGCCGAGGCAGCGGGCGGCCTCCGGCAGTCCCAGGTTGCGCAGCGCGTTCATCGCGTTGAGCGGGTAGTTGAACAGGGCGCCCCGGTAGAAGATCCGGCTCATCCGGGGCCGGGTCAGGAAGTCCTCGTCCGGCAGGATCTCGTGCCAGAACGCCTCCACCCGGGGCACCTTGGTGAAGAACCGGTGCCCGCCGATGTCGAACCGCCACCCGTCGCGCTCCACCGTCCGGCTGATCCCGCCGACCACCTCGTCGGCCTCGAACACCTGGACCGACCGGCCGTGCCGGAGCAACTCATAGGCGGCCGTGAGCCCCGCCGGGCCCGCACCGATGACCACCGTGCCGTGTTGCTCACTCATGTTGCCGCGCTCCCTGCTCACCGCCGTGGTCGAGGTGCGGCGTCTACCCGTTCTGCGCAGAATGTCACACTTGGTGACTGGTAGTTCGCGCTTCGCGGGCAGAAAACGGAAACGACGACACCCCCGCGCGGGCGGGGGAGCGGGGGAGCGGGGCGAATGCACCGATGGCGAAGCGGCGCGGCGTGGCTGGTCGCCACCGGCCGCCGCCTGGCCCGACGGGTGCCCGCGCCCTGGCCGTACGTGTTCGGGCTGTTCCTCGGCGCGAAGCTGGTGCTGACACTGCTCGGGCTGCTGGTCCTGCACGCCTGGGACGGCGTTCCCGGCGCCCCACCGGCCGACGAGGCGTTGATGTGGGCGCAGCAGCGCGACATCTCCGGGCACCGGTGGATCTCCTTCTGGTTCGCCTGGGACTCGCTGCTCTACCTGCGGCTGAGTGAACTGCCGCTGAGCGGACCGTGGGCGGACTTCGGCTTCCCGCTGCTCTACCCGTTCCTGGCCCGGCCGGTCGGCGCGCTGCTCGGCGGCGACAACGCCCTCGCCCTGCTGCTGATCAGCAACGTCGCGTTCCTGGTCGCCCTCTACTACGGCTACCGGCTGGCCGAGCTGCTGCTCGGCGACGCACCGGCGGCCCGCCGGTTCACCCGGTACCTGGTGCTGCTGCCGACGGCGTTCCTGTTCCAGGCCGCGCTTACCGAGTCGCTCTTCGTCAGTCTCGCGTTGGCCGCGTTCTACCACGCCGAACACCGACGCTGGGTGCTGGTCGGCGTCCTCGGCTACTTCTTGGCCATGAGCCGGTCCGTCGGCCTGCTCGTCGCGCTGCCGCTGGCCCTGGTGCTGCTCCGGCAGCACGACTGGCGACTCGGCCCGCGCGCCCTGCTCGGCTACCTGCGGATCGGCTGGCCGTTGCTGCTGCTGCCCGCCGGATGGTTCACCTTCATGGCGTACTGCCGGTGGCGCGGTGGGGACTGGTTCGCCTACCAGCACGCCCAGCAGACCGGGTGGGGGATCGAGGTGCAGAACCCGGTGCCGGTGCTCCTCGACGGGTTGGCCGGGGAGCCGCGCGACGCCGGGCGGGTGTGGTTCGCGGTGGCCGTACTCGTCGTGCTGGTCGCCGGGTTCCGCCGCCGGGAACTTTCCTACCTGGTGTACGGCGTCCTCATGGTGCTGGTGCCGCTGTCGATGGGCCCACCGGTGTACAAGAGCCTGCTGCGCTACCTGCTCGCCGCCTTCCCGGTGGCGCTGGTGCTGGCCCGGTGGGCGGCCGGGCCGGTGTCGACGTGTGGCTGACCGCGCTGCTCGCCGTGGTGCAGGGCGTGCTGTTCGTGCTCTGGCTCAACTACTGGACCCACATGATCATCTGATTGGACTGGCCGCCGGCCGGGCAGGATAGCCAGATGACCGAGCCACTGGTGCGCCTCGACGACCTCGGCGCCTGGCTGATCAAGGGCAACGCCGACGCGGTCGACCTGTCCGGCCGGTTCGCCCGGGACCCGCTGGTGACCAGTTGGTGCGTACGCCCCGGCTATCGGGCCCGGCTGATGCACCCCGGGCAGCCGGTGGTCTTCTGGGCCAGCGGCAGCCGTCGGCGGCTGCGCTACGGGGTGTGGGGGATCGGCCGGGTCACCGGGGCAGCCGAGCCGGGCCCGCCGGGGCAACCCTGGTCGGTGCCCCTGGACCTGCCCATCCTCGACGAGCCGGACCGGCTGCCCCGGCAGCGGTTGCGCGCCGACGACCGACTCGCCGCCCTGGAGGTGTTCCGCCAGCCGCAGGCGGCCAATCCCTCGTACCTGACAGTGGCCCAGTTCGCCGCGCTGGCCAGCCATCTCCCGACCTGAGCGTGCCGGGACGGCCCGGGCGGACGGGTCTGTGCGAGCCTGTCACCGATCTTCGACGCGTACCTGAGTGGAGGCCCGGTGTTCGCCCTGCCGCTGACCGAGGATGTCGAGCTGCGCCCGCTCGACCCGTGGCGGGCCGAGGAGTTCCTCGCCCACCTCGATCGGGCCCGTGAGCACATCCAGCCCTGGGTGTCGCCGTCCTTCGTCGCCACCGACCTGGCCTCCGCGCGCGCGGTGTTGCAGCGGTACGCCGACCGGTGGGCCAGCGACAGCGGCGGCATCTGGGGGCTGTGGTGGCGGGGCACGCTCGTCGGCGGGGTCATGTTCGTGTCGTTCGACGTGACCCGGGGCGTCTGCGAGGTCGGTTGCTGGGTCGAGCCGGCGGCGCAGGGCAGGGGTCTGGTCGCCCCGGCGGTCCGCCGGATCGTCGACTGGGCGGTACGTGAGCGCGGCATCCAGCGGGTGGAGTGGCGGACCAACGCCGACAACACCCGCAGCAAGGCCCTCGCCGACCGGCTCGGCCTGCGCCTCGACGGCACGTTGCGCCAGGTCAGCCCCGGTCCGCACGGTCGGATCGACCTTGAGGTCTGGTCTGTGCTGGCCGACGAGTGGCCCGCCGCGCCACGCACCGTCCACTGACGACGACGAATAGTTGTCATACCCGCGCGCCACCATGCATCCATGGCCGTCCCCGCGCTCACTCCTCATTCCGACCCGCCGCGTTCCGTGCCGCTGCGTGAGGCGCGCACCCGGTTCAGCCAGCTCGTCGCGCTGGCCGAGCTGACCGACGCGGTCACCGTCGTCACCCGCCGACGGCGACCCCCGCCCGGTCGCCGCGATCGTCCCCGCCGCAGCCGCCCGCAGTGGCGCACAGGCC
>NZ_JAEVHL010000173.1 GCF_016803395.1 Micromonospora tarensis
CCTCCCCACCGCCCTGGCGGCCATGGTCAACTCGGGTTCTGGAAACCGGGGCAACCCACGACCCGGGATCCCCCGATTTCCAGGAACCCGAGTCGATCACGTCGCCGCGCCGCGCCGGGCCAGGCCAGGTCAAGCCAGGCCAGGCCAGGCCAGGCGGCGGCCATCCTGCCCGGCCGCCGCAACCCACCGCGAGGTCAGTCCCAGCAGAGGCAGAACGGGTGGCCGGCCGGATCGGCGTAGACCCGGAAATCCTGGCCCCCACCCGGCAGCCGCCGGGCACCCAGCTCCAGCGCCGCCTTCTCGGCGGCCTCGATGTCGTCCACCGTCACGTCGAGGTGGAACTGCTGGGGACGCTCCGGGTCCGGCCAGGCCGGCGGCTTGAGGTTGAGGGCCCGCTGGAAGGCGAGCCGCGGCTGGTGCCCGGGTGGCCCGCCGAGCACCACCCACTCGTCACCGTCGGACTCAGCCTCGGCGAACGGCACGCCGAGCAGTTCGGCGTAGAACGCCGCCAGCGCCCGGGGATCCGGGCAGTCGAGCACCACTGAACGCAGCTGTCCAATCATGAGCGCCATCCTGCCCACCCGGTACGACAGGAAAACCCGGCACACCAGGGAACCCCGGCACGCTCGGAGACCTCAGGCTTCGACGAACCGCCGACCGGCGTCCCGGCAGGCGGCCAGCACCGCTCGCGCGTACTGCGGGGTGGCCCCGGCGAGGCCGCAGGCCGGGGTGACCACCACCTGCTCGGCGAGCTGCCGGCGGGGGAAACCGAGCCGGTCCCAGAGCTGGCGCACCCGGTCGGCGATCTGCGCGGAGGTCGGGGCGGCACCGCCGGACGGCGGCCGGGTCGGCGCGGCCCCGGCCAACAGCCCGAGGCCGGCGTCGATCGCCTCGCCCAGCGGGTCGAGGTCGGTGACGAGGTCCAGGTCGAGGGCGACCGCGACGGCGCCGGTGGAGCGGATCAGCTCCAGCGGCACGTCCGGGGCACAGCAGTGCACGAGCGTGGGCACGCCGACCGCCTCGACGACAGTGCGCAGCAGCGCGGCGGCGTCCACCGACTCGACCGCCCGGTACGCGCCCAGCCCGCTCTCGGTGGGCACCCGACCGGCCAGCACGGTCGGCAGTGACGGTTCGTCCAGTTGGAGCAGCACCGACGCCTGGGGCAGCCGGCGGGCGACCGCCGCGACGTGCGCGCGCAGCCCTTCGGCGAGGGAACCGGTCAGGTCCCGGACCGCGCCGGAATCGCGCAACAGTCGGCCACCGATCGGCAACTCCAGGGCGGCGGCCAGCGTGAGTGGACCGGCGGCCTGCACCTTGATCGGCCCGGCGTACCCCTCGGCCTGCTCGGCGAGCTGGTCCAGGTCGCGTTCCATCAGGTCCCGGGTCCGGCGCAGGTCGCGGCCCGGGCGTGGGGCGATCCGCCACCGCCCCGCGTACACCTCGACGGGCAGTTCGACGAGCAGCCCGGCGGACCGGCCGATCATGTCCGCGCCGGGGCCCCGGGCCGGCAGCTCGGGCAGGTGCGGCAGCTCGGGAAGCTCACCGAGCACCACCCGCTGGGCTTCCCCGATGTCGGTGCCGGGCAGCGAACCGATGCCGGTCGCCGCGCCGGCCGGCCAGGGCCATGCCTGATCTGTCACGGCCGAAGGCTATCCCGCGGACACCCAGGCCGCGCGGTCAGCCGGCGATGGTGGCCGAGCCGAGGACCACGTCGCCGGCCGGGTCCGGCCGGTACGCCACCACGGCCTGTCCGGCGGCGACGCCGCGTACCGGCCGGCGCAGTTCGGCGTGCAGCCGGTCACCGTCGAGGGCGACGGTGGCCGGCACCACCTCGCCGTGGGCGCGCAGCTGCACCTGGCACTCGACAGGCGCGTCCGGGCGGGGGCCGCCGGTCCAGACCGGGCGTACGGCGCGCACGTCGGACACCTCCAGCGCCTCGGCGGGGCCGACGGTCACCGTGTTGGTCTTCGGCGTGATGGAGAGCACGTAGCGCGGCCGGCCGTCGGGGGCGGGTCGGTCGAGGTGCAGGCCCCGGCGTTGCCCCACGGTGTACGCGTACGCGCCGCTGTGACTGCGACGACCGCGCCGGTGCTGGCGTCCACCACGTCGCCGGGCGCCTCGCCGAGCCGGCCGGCGAGGAAGCCGCGGGTGTCACCGTCGGCGATGAAGCAGATGTCGTGCGAGTCCGGCTTGTCGGCCACCGCCAGCCCACGCTCGGCGGCCTCGGCGCGGACCTGCGCCTTGGTGGAGTCACCGAGCGGGAAGATCGAGCGGTCCAACTGCTCCCGGGTGAGCACGGCCAGCACGTACGACTGGTCCTTGGCCAGGTCGACGCTGCGCCGCAGCAGCCCGTCCGGGCCCAGCCGGGCGTGGTGGCCGGTGACCACGGCGTCGAATCCCAGGGCGACCGCCCGGTCCAGCACCGCCGCGAACTTGATCTTCTCGTTGCAGCGCAGGCAGGGGTTCGGGGTGCGACCGGCGGCGTACTCGGCGACGAAGTCGTCCACCACGTCCTCGTGGAAGCGGTCGGCCATGTCCCACACGTAGAAGGGGATGCCGATGACGTCGGCCGCCCGCCGGGCGTCCCGGGAATCCTCCAGGGTGCAGCACCCCCGCGCCCCGGTCCGGTAGGTCTGTGGGTTGCGGGCCAGGGCCAGGTGCACGCCGGTCACGTCGTGCCCGGCCGCCACCGCCCGCGCCGCCGCCACGGCCGAGTCAACCCCGCCCGACATCGCCGCCAGAACCCGCACCGGCCTACTCCCTTCCCCGCTCCCACCACAACCCTATCCACCAGCCGTGGAAACCCCCGGGGCCCGGGTCAGCGGGGGGTACGCAGGGCGGCGGCTCGACGGGCTCGCTCGACCGCCGCGGGCAGCGCCGCGATGAGCGCGTCGACGTCGGCCTGGGTGCTGGTGTGGCCCAGGGAGAAGCGCAGCGAGGAGCGGGCGCGGTCGTCGTCGGCGCCCATCGCCAGCAGCACGTGTGACGGTTGGGCCACCCCGGCCGAGCAGGCCGAGCCCGTCGAGCAGGCGATTCCCTGGGCGTCCAGCAGGAGCAGCAGGGCGTCACCCTCGGATCCGGGGAACGAGAAGTGCGCGTTGCCGGGCAGCCGGTCGGTCGGGTCACCGTTGTAGATCACCTCGGGCACCGCCCGGCGGACCCGCTCGATGAGGTCGTCGCGGAGCGCGGCCACCCGGGCCGCGTACTCCTGTTGGCCCTTCACCGCCGCCTCGACGGCTACCGCGAAGGCGACGATGCCGGCGGTGTCCAGGGTGCCGGAGCGGATGTCGCGTTCCTGGCCGCCGCCGTGCAGCAGCGGTGTGGCCGGTACGTCCCGGGCGAGCAGCAGCGCGCCCACCCCGGTCGGGCCGCCCAGCTTGTGCCCGGTGACGGTCAGCGCGGTGACGCCGCTGGCGCCGAAGTCGACGGGCACCTGACCGACCGCCTGGATGGCGTCGGTGTGGAACGGCACCCCGTGTTCGGCGGCGACGGCGGCCAGCTCGGCCACCGGCTGGAGCGTGCCCACCTCGTTGTTGGCCCACATGGCGGTGACCACGGCCACCCGGTCGGCGTGCGCGGTCAGCTCGGCGCGCAGGGTCTGCGGGTCGAGCCGGCCGGTGGCGTCCACCGGCAGCCAGCCGACCTCGGCGCCCTCGTGCTGGGTCAGCCAGTCGACCGCGTCCAGCACGGCGTGGTGCTCGACGGCGCTGGAGACCACTCGGCGGCGGTCGGGGGCGGCTCCTCGACGGGCCCAGAAGATGCCCTTGACCGCGAGGTTGTCGCTTTCCGTGCCGCCACCGGTGAAGATCACTTCGGAGGGCCGGGCGCCCAGCACCGCGGCCACCCGCTCGCGGGACTCTTCGACCCGGCGGCGGGCACGGCGACCCGCCGCGTGCAGGGAGGACGCGTTGCCGACCTCGCGGGCGGTGGCGACGTACGCCTCCAGTGCCTCGTCGAGCATCGGAGTCGTCGCCGCATGATCCAGGTAAGCCATCGCCGTTCAGCCTACGGCTGACAGGCCGGGGATCCGATGCCGGAGGGGACTCCTACCGCCAGCCTGGCCCTGAGCAGCGCGGCCGGGGTGGGGAGAACGCTCCCCACCCCGGCCGGACGCCGGCGCGCCGGTCAGGCGGGCACCGCGGTGACGACGATGTTGTCGCGGTACTTGCGGGCCTTGGCGTCGAACGGCCCGCCGCAGGTGATCAGGGTGAGCCGTGGCTTGCCGTCCCGGGCGAAGTACCGGCCCAACGGGATCTTGGTCTTGGCGTACTCCTCCCGGGCGACGACCCGGTACTGCCGTTCCCCGCCGTCGCTGCCGGTCCCGGTCACTGTGTCGCCCTGGTCCAGCTCGCGTAGCCGGAAGAACGCGCCCCTGCCCTGCTTGGCGCTGTCCACGTGACCGGCGATGACCACCGAGCCGGCGTCCGTCTCCAGGCCGGGACCGTAGCGGTACCAGCCGATCTGGTCGACGCTCGGCGGCACCTCGAACTCGTTGGTCCGCTCGTTGATGCCGACCGCGTTGACCGTGGCGGTGACGTCGATCCCCGGGATCACCAGCCGGACCGGCGGGACGATCTTCGCCCCGGCCGGCAACTTCCCGGCGGTCACCGGAACCGACTGGCCCTCGGCCGCGCGGGCCGACGGGGTCGGGGTGGCGGTGGCGAGGTTTGCCGCCTCGTCGGCGCCCACGTCCTCGGCCGGCTGGGAGCCACACGCCACGAGCGTGGCGACGGTGAGCGCGGCAACGCCGGCGGCCACTGCCGCCAGCGCGCCGCGATCGCGCACCGTCACTTGCGGCCGGTCCGCGCGGTGGCCAGCCGCACCCCACCACCGAGCAGCAGGAGTACGCCGACGCTGGTGAGCACGTACCACCAGGTGTGCACGCCGGTGCCGGCCTGGCCGCCGTCGCCGCTGGGCACGCCGCCCGGGGCGGAGTGCAGGCCGGTGATGGTCTGGGCCACCACGTCGAGGGACTTGCCCTCGGCGGAGCCGATCGCGTAGACGATCGTCGCGGTGCCCTCCTTGAGGTTGAGGTCGGCCGGACCGATGGCCACGGTGTCGGTGCCGGCCAGCACCACGTCCGCCTGCACGCTGCCCGCGTCGACGTCGCCCTTGGCCTCGTTCGGGTTGGTGAGCCCCTTGAAGACCGGGGTGCCACCGGCGCGCACGTCCACCTCGGGGGCGGCGGCGGTGTGCCGGACGATCAGCCGTGCCTTGCCGGCGGCGACCTTCGAGACGTCGTTCACGAACGGGGTGATCCTCGGCTGGGCGGCGGCGTCGAGGTGGGCCGCGAGGCTGACGTTCCCGCCGCCCGGCACCGCCGCGTTGTCGACAGTGAGGATGGCGCTGCCGATCGGCTCGCCCGGCTTGGTGAGCGCGATGTCGTAGTCGCCCTGCTCCAGGTTCAGCGGGCCGGCGACGTCACCGGGCTTGAAGTTGTCGAGCGTCTTCCTGCCGTTGACGTAGACGTCGACCGGGGTGTCCGGAATGCCGTGCACGACGCAGACCGTCGACGTCGCGGCGTACGCGGGGGTGGCGGTGAACCCGGCGGCGCCGGTGAAGGCCAGCGCGGCGACCGCGCCACCCGCGGCGACCCAACGACCCGCCGGCGCACCTCTGGCAGGGCATCGAAGCCCAGGTCCGGGCCGCGCAGGCCGAGCCGTTCGGGACCGAGGCCGCTCGGCGCCGGGTGCCGGCGCAGGGCAGCACCACGATGATCGAGAGGCCAGCGTGCGACGCCGGAGCCGTCGGTCAGCCGGCTGGAGTCGGCGCGCCGGTCCCGCCCGAGGCGGGGCTGGTCCCGTTGGGCGGCCACCGCGGTGACCGCCGCCGCAGCGGCGGCGGTCGGTGTGGTCGGCACCGCCTCGGTGCTCCGGCCGGAGGACCCGACGCCCCCGCCGCCGCAGGTGGTGGCGAGCGCGCCGCTGGCGGCGTACGGGTCGACGCCGCCGACGGCCACTGGCGACGCCCGGGTGCTCCAGGACGGCCAACTACATCTGCATGTGGCGAATCTCCCGCGCGTCCCGGGGTACTACGAGGTCTGGCTCATCAACCCGACGACGATGGAGATGTTCTCGGTCGGCACCCTGGGCGGCGGCTCGGATGCGCTGCTACCGCTGCCCCCGAACGTCGATCTCGGCAGCTACTCAGTGGTCGACGTCTCCGCCGAGCAGTACGACAACAACAGCCGCCACTCCGGCGACAGCCTGCTGAGGGGCACCCTGACGGGCTGATCGGCGGGCCGGAACAGCTCCCCGACCCGCCGATCAGCTCCCAAACAGGAGGTGGCCGCCCGGGGACGGGCGGCCACCTCCTGTCGCGGGATCACTTGCGCTTGCGGATCTCCTCGGCGGCCTGCGGGACGATCTTGAAGAGATCGCCCACCACGCCGAAGTCGGCCAGCTCGAAGATCGGTGCCTCGCCGTCCTTGTTGACCGCGACGATGGTCTTCGAGGTCTGCATGCCGGCCCGGTGCTGGATGGCACCGGAGATGCCGAGCGCGACGTAGAGCTGCGGGGAGACCGTCTTGCCGGTCTGACCCACCTGGAACTGGTGCGGGTAGAAGCCGGAGTCGACGGCCGCCCGGGACGCGCCGACGGCACCACCGAGCAGGTCGGCCAACTCCTCGACCAGCTTGAAGTTGTCGGCGTTGCCGACCCCACGACCGCCGGAGACGACCACGCCGGCCTCGGTCAGCTCGGGACGGGAGCCCTTCTGCTCGGCGACCCGCTCGACCACCTTGGCCAGCTTGTCGCTGTCGGCGACCGACACGGTGAGCTGTTCGATCGTCGGGCTGGCCGCCGCCGGGGCGGGGGTGACCGAGTTGGGCCGGACGGTGACCAGCGGCAGACCCCTGGTGACCTTGGATTTGACGATGGTGGAGCCGGCGAAGGCGATCTGGGTCGCGGTGCCGTCGGCAGCCAGGCCGACCACGTCGGTCAGGATGCCGTTGTCGAGCTTGACGGCGAGCCGGGCCGCGATCTCCTTGCCCTCCTGGGCGGAGGCCAGCAGCACGGCGGCCGGCTGCACCCGCCTGACCAGCTCGGCCAGCACGGTGGCCTTGGGGGCCACCAGGTAGCCGTCGATCTCGTCACCCTCGGCGGCGTAGATCTTCTCCGCGCCGTACTCGCCCAGCTTGCCGCTCAACGCCTCGGCCGCGCCGGCGCCACCGAGCACCACAGCGCTCGGGGTGCCCAGCTCACGGGCGAGGGTGAGCATTTCCAGGGTGACCTTCTTGACGCCGAATTCCGTTGTGGCTTCGACGACGACGAGAACCTCAGACATGTCAGACCCCGCTCTCACACGAACTTCTCGGTGGCGAGGAACTCGACCAGCTTGACGCCGCCCTCGCCCTCGTCGGTGATCTTGGCACCGCCGGAGCGCGGCGGGCGCTTGGAGTGTTCGACCACGGCGCTGGTGGCGCCGTCGAGGCCCACCTCGTCGGGCGCGACGCCGAGGTCGGCCAGGGAGAGCGTCTGCACCGGCTTCTTCTTGGCGGCCATGATGCCCTTGAAGGACGGGTAGCGCGGCTCGTTGATGGTGTCCCAGACGGAGACCACGGCCGGGGTGGCGGCGGTGATTACCTCGTAGCCCTCCTCGGTCTGCCGCTCGACGGTGAGCGTCGCGCCGTCGACGGTGAGCTTGCGGGCGCCGGTGAGCGCCGCGACACCCAGCCGCTCGGCGATCATGTGCGGCATGACCTGGACCCGACCGTCGGTGGACTCGGCACCGCAGATGACCAGGTCGGCGTTCAGCTGACCGAGCGCGGCGGCGAGCACCCTGGAGGTGGCGACGGCGCAGGAGCCGTGCAGGGCGTCGTCCAGCACGTGCACGGCCTTGTCCGGGCCCATGGAGAGCGCCTTGCGGATCGACTCGGTCGCCCGGTCCGGACCCATGGTCAGGATGGTGACCTCGCCGCCGTGCGCCTCCTTGATCTTCAGCGCCTCCTCGATGGCGTACTCGTCCATCTCGTTGATCACGTTGTTCGCCGAACCGCGGTCGACGGTGTTGTCGTCACTGCGCAGGTTGCGGTCCGCGCCCGAATCAGGCACCTGCTTGACGAGTACGACGATATTCATCGCGCTTCGACGACCCTCCTGTGGTGGTGTTGCGATTCGCTCGCCCGGTCTGGGCGCAGCGTCGCGCGTCGGTCGACGCCAGGTCAACCGCGGCTGCTGTGCAGTTGCCCACGGAGGCAATGTTACCTGCCAGTAGGTTGTGCTCTCCGAGCACTCAGAGTGACACAGCTCACCGACGCGCGACCCGTCAGGCCGACTCGACCAACGCACCCCGGATCTGGTCGATGGCCGCCGCCTCGGCGGGTGCCACTCCGTCGTGCGCCCGGGCCACCTGATCCGCCGCGGCCAACACCAACGAGCGGTACGCCGCCACGTCCCGTGGCGACTTCTCGCGCAGGATCAGCACCGCTTGGCGCAGCGCCGGCAACACCACCGACTCGATCTCCAACTGCGAGTCCCGGGGCAGCCTGGGCAGCGGGCCGGTGGTCAGCGCCTCCTTGACCGTCCCGCTGGCGTTGGCGAGCGCGCCGGACGCGGCGATGCTCTCCCGGATCACTCCGAGCACCCCCGGATCGGCGTTCGAGACCAGGAAGACAGCGCCGAAGGCACCGGTCTTGAGGGTCAGCCGCTCGTCGTCCGTCAACCGCTGCTCCATGATCACGGAGTGTAGACGTACGGGGTGGTGGTGGTGACCGGGACGAGGCCGAGCCGCTGGAGGATGGGCCGGCTGTCCTCGGAACAGTCGACCTGCATGAGCGTCCGACCCCGCTGTTCGGCCAGCCGCGCCCGGTAGTTGACCAGCGCCCGGTAGATGCCCTTGCGACGCCACTGCGGCAGGGTCGAGCCGCCCCACAGCGTGGCGAAGCCGGTGTTCGCCGGGAACCGCACCCAGCCAGCGCTCAGCACCGTCCCGTCCGCCTCGGCCACCACCACGGTGATCGAGTTCGGGTCGGCGTCGATCTCCTTCGCCAGGCCCCAAACCAGGTGCGAGCGGTCCGCCTGCCAAACCTCCTCCTCCATGGCGGCGATCCGCTCCAGGTCCTCCCGGGCGGTCACTTCACGCAGGCGTACCCCCTCGGGAACGACCGGCAGCGCGGCGGCCAGCGGGGCGACCGGACCGACCACGACGGTCTCCCGGTCCTCCGGCACGAAGCCGGCCGCGCGCAGGCGGTCCGCCAGGTCGGCTGGTTCGTCGTGCTCGTTGAGCTTCCACTCGACCGACTGCCCGCGCTCACGGAACAGCCGCACCTGCCGGGCGATCAGCTCGTCCAGCGCGGCACCGGTCAACCCGCCGAGGTTGCGGTAGGTGAGGAACCCGCCGGCGTCGAGCCCGATGATGCGGACCAGCGGCCCGTCCCGCTCCACCGTCACCCCGGCCGGAACCGGGTCGGGGATCTCCGGGCGGAGTTGGTTGTCGTAGGCGTCGCGCAGGGTCTGTACGTCGAGATCAGTCACCGAACCAGGCTAAGCGGGAGGGGAAGCGGATAATCTCCGAGCGTGTGGGAGGCGATCAGGCGATGGTTCGACCCGGCGGAGCTGCGCTCGGTCGGTGAACCGCCGGACTACCGGTTCTCCCTGGCCAACGAACGGACCTTCCTGGCCTGGCTGCGCACCGGGCTGGCGCTGGTCGGCGGCGGGCTGGCCGCCGCGCAGTTCCTGCCACAGCTGCCGATGAGCCACCTGCGGGAGGTCATCGCGGTCGCCCTGCTGCTGCTCGGCGGCGCCGTCGCGATCCGGGCGGTGGACCACTGGGCACGCACCGAACGGGCCATCCGGCTCGGTCAGGAGCTACCCGCGTCCCGGTTCCCCGCCATTCTCGCCCTCGCCGTCGGTGCCGGCGCGGTGCTGCTGGTGATCGCCGTCCTGCTCCGGGCGGTCGGCGGACGGTGAGCACCGGACGCGACCCGGGGCTGCAACCGGAGCGGACCCGGCTGGCCTGGCGGCGCACCCTGCTCACGCTGAGCGTGGTCACCGCGCTCGAGGTCCGACTGGCGTCGACCGGCGGCCCGACCGGGGCGCTGCTCGCCGGCGTCACAGTGCTGGTGTGGGGTGCCCTGCTCATGCTGTGCTGGCCGCGCGGAACCGGCGCCGGGCCGGCGCGCACCGGCGGCCGGACCCTGCCCCTGGTCGCGCTGGGCACCGTGGGCCTCGCGGCCCTGGGAGGGCTGCTGGTCCTGCGCGGACTGTGGTGACGGGCACCGGTGCGCCATGATGGGTGAATGGCCCGGCTGTACGTACTCCTCTTTCTGGCGCAGATCGTCCTCGCCGTCTGCGCGCTGATCAGCTGTCTCTCCGCCGAGGAGGGCCAGATCCGCGCCCTGCCCCGGATCGCCTGGGTGCTGATCATCCTGTTCTTCCCGCTGGTCGGCTCGATCGCCTGGTTCGTCGCCGGCCGGGAGCCCAGCTCCGGTGCCAACAAGAGCTGGCCGACCGGCACCGGCTCCACCGAGCGGCAGCGGCCCCGTCCGGTCGCCCCCGACGACGACCCGGAGTTCCTGCGGTCCGTGCAGGACCGCGCCCAGCAGCAGGACCAGGAGCTGTTCCGTCGCTGGGAGGAAGACCTGCGCCGCCGCGAGGACGACCTGCGCCGCCGCGACGGTGAGCCGCCGCGCGAGGGTGACCGGCCGGAGGTGTGAGCGCGCCGCCGCCGCCCGGTGCGAGGCGACGGCGGCGGCCGGTGCGCGTCAGGCCAGATTCGACGACCGGGGGTACGCGTCGGCCGGGTCGGTGAGCACGTTGACCAGGTACGGCACTCCGGAGTCGAACGCCCGTTGCAGGGCTGGCCCCAGGTCGGCCGCCTTGGCGACCGTCTCCCCCGCTCCGCCGAGGGCACTGACCACCGTGTCGTAGCGCAGCTCCGGCTGGAGGTCGGCGGCCACGTCGTAGCCGTACATGGCTCGCATCGGGTGCTTCTCCAGGCCCCAGATGCCGTTGTTGCCGACGACGATCACCACCGGCAGCTTCTGGCGGACCAGCGACTCGACGTCCATCAGCGAGAAGCCGGCCGCCCCGTCGCCCATCAGCACGCAGATCTGCCGGTCCGGGTGGCTGACCCGGGCACCCATCGCGTAGCCCATGCCGGTGCCCAGGCAGCCGTACGGCCCCGGGTCCAGCCAGGTGCCGGGCTGGGCCGGCTCCAGGTACCGCCCGGCGTACGACACGAAGTCGCCGCCGTCGCCGATGGTGATCGCGTCCGGGGCCAGCACCCGACGCAGCTCGCCGTAGATCCGGGCCGGGCGGATCGGGTCGGTCTCGGCGGCCATCTCGGCGGCGTCCCGCGCCTTCGCCGCGTCCTCGGCGACCCGCAGGTCGGCGATCCAGTCGGCGTGGTCGGCCCGGTCGCCGGCGTGGTCGGCCAGCGCGGAGAGGATCAGACGCAGGTCGCCGGCGGGGGCGGCGGCCGGCTGCACGTGCGTCGCCCGCTGGCTGGGCGCGTCGACGATGTGCACCACCTTGGCGTCACCGAAGTCACCGAAGCTGAGCCGGAAGTCCAGCGGGGTGCCCACCACCACGACCACGTCGGCCCCGGAGAGCGCGGCCCGGCGGGCCTTGGCGAACGCCAGCGGGTGCTCCGGCGGGAGCGAGCCACGACCCATGCCGTTGGTGAAGACCGGCACCTGCAACGACTCGGCCGCCTCACGTAGCGCGGCGACCGCGTCGCCCGCGTACACGTCGGAGCCGGCGATGATCACCGGCCGCTGCGCCCCGGCGATGAGCAGCGCCGCGCGGCCGACCTCGTCCGGGTCCGGCACGACCGGGTCGACACCGGTCACCGCGGGCAGGTCGGTCTCGGCGACCGAGAAGACCGTCTCCAGCGGGAAGTCGAGGAAGGCCGGGCCGCGGTGCGGGGTGAGCGCGGCGTTGAGCGCCGCACCCACCGCGCGCGGGATGTCGTCGGTGCTGAACACCGTCTCGGCGTGCTTGGTGACCGGGGCGACCAGGGGCAGGTGGTCCATCTCCTGGAGACTGCCGGAACCCCAGCGGAACGCGGGCGCCCGGCCGCCGAGCACCAGCACCGGGGAGGCGTTGAAGAACGCGCTGGTCATGCCGGAGATGCCGTTGGTGACACCGGGCCCGGCGGTGAGCACGGCCAGGCCGGGACGGCGCTGTAGCTTGGCCACCGCCTCGGCGGCGAAGACCGCTGACTGTTCGTGCCGGACGTCGTAGATCGGGAAGTCGGTCTTGTACGCGGCGTCGTAGAGCGGGAAGACGTGCCCTCCGGAGAGGGTGAACATCTCCCGTACACCGTGCGCGCGTAGGGCCGCGAGCGCCAACTCGCCGCCGTGACCCTCGATCCGCTCCGTCATTCGCCGCTCCCCTTCGTTCCTCATGACCGAGGCCCCACGCTACTGGCCGGTAGGAACAATGTGAACCATTCTCAGCTAGTCGTCAGCGGCCGGTGAAGTCCGGCTTGCGCTTCGCCACGAAGGCCGCCATGCCCTCCCGCCGGTCGTCGGTGGCGAACAGCGCCGCGAAGAGCTGACTCTCCCAGGCCAGGCCGGAGTTCAAATCCATGTCCAGGCCACCGTCGACCGCCAGCTTCGCCGCGCGCAGCGCCTGCACCGGCCCGGTCAGGTACGGGGTGATCAGCGCGACGGCAGTGTCGTACACCTCGGCGGCCGGGGCCACCCGGTCGGCCAGGCCGATCCGGAGCGCCTCCTGCGCGTCCACCATCCGGCCGGACATGATCAGGTCCTTGGCGCGGGCCGGGCCGACCAGGCGGGCCAGCCGCTGGGTGCCGCCCGCGCCCGGGATGATGCCCAGCTTGATCTCCGGCTGGCCGAGCTTGGCGTCCTCCGCGACCACCCGCCAGTCGCAGGCCAACGCCAGCTCGCAGCCGCCGCCGAGGGCGTACCCGGTGATCGCGGCGACGACCGGCTTGGGGATCCGGGCGATCGCGCCGAGCGCGCTGGACAGGGCAGCCGCCCGGTCGGCCATGTCCACGTAGGACATCTCGGCCATCTGCTTGATGTCCGCGCCGGCGGCGAAGACCTTCTCCCCGCCGTAGACGATGACGGCGCGGACCTCGGGGTTGGCGGTGGCCGCCGCGGCGGCGGCGCGCAACTCCTCCTGCACCTGGGTGTTGAGCGCGTTCATCGGCGGCCGCTCCAGCCGGATGGTGCCGATGCCGTCAGTGGTCTCCAGCCGAACGAACTCGCCCACGCTGCCCTCACTTCCTCGTCGAAGTCGCGTGCCAACCTTACGACCCGGCTCGTTTGGGTAAGTAGTGTGGTGTCAGCGCCGTGGACGGGAGTCCAGCCATGATGACGTACTACGACGACAGGTCGGTGCAGGTCACCTCCACCACCATCCGAGTGGACGGCCGCGCCTACGCGCTCGCCGACATCACCACGGTCTGGCACCACCGTGGCACCCGCTCCTGGCGGGTGCTCGTCGGGCGGGGCGCGATCGGCGCCGCCCTGGCCGGCCCGCTGGTCGCGGCGGTGCTCGGCATCGGCGTGGCGGTCTGGCTACACCGCTCACCCACCGTGACCATCGCGATCGTCGGCGCGTCGGTGCTGGTCGGGCTGGCCGTCGGGCCCGTCGCGGACTTCCTCTTCGAGCACCTGGACCGCTCCTACGCCCGGGGCAGCCGGCAACTGGAGATCTGGGCCCGCTGGCGCGGCCGCCCGGTGCGGTTGCTGCGCACCGGCGACGCGCTGCGGTTCGGGCAGATCTACCGGGCGGTGCAGCGCGCGGTGGAGCACAGCCAACCGGCCCGCCCGGCCCTGCGCCGCTAGCCCGGGAGGTTGGCCCCGCGCCGGCGCACGACGGGCGCGCCGACGTCGACCCCGCGCTGGTCCGCGACGCGG